>JALOUA010000001.1 GCA_025457625.1 Akkermansiaceae bacterium | reverse complement strand
CTTACAACGATCGGTTCGGCATTTCTGTGTCAGTCGATGGGGATAGCGCCCTGGTCGGGGCAGAATTGGACACTACTTCACCCGGGCTCTACACCGGCAGCGCCTACGTATTCGTTCGCTCCGGCACCATGTGGTTTCAGCAAGCCAAGCTCACTGCCGTCGATGGAGCTTCCAACGATTCCTTTGGGCGTTCCGTCTGCCTGCACGGCGACACCGCCCTCGTCGGAGCGTATTACGATAGCACGGCTGCCGGATCCGCTGCGGGCAGCGCATACGTTTTTACCCGCTCCGGCATTTCTTGGTCCCAACAGGCCAAGCTTAACCCCACAGATGCAGCTGCCGGTGATTGGTTCGGCTACTCCATTGCCCTCTCCGGCGATACCGCCCTGGTCGGAGCGTATTTCGCCGACACCGCATCCGGCTCCAATGCCGGCAGCGCCTATGTGTTTGTCCGCTCCGGCACCACTTGGTCTGAACAGGCCAAACTCACTGCGGGTGATGGTGCCGCCGACGACTATTTCGGCAGATCGGTCGCTCTCTCCGGTGACACAGCGCTTGTAGGGGCATACTACGACGACACGGCAGGCGGAGCCGATGCCGGTAGCGCTTACATCTTTGTCCGCTCCGGCATCTCTTGGTCCGAACAGACCAAGCTCACTGCTGCCGATGGCGCTGCCAACGACTATTTCGGCAGCTCTGTCGCACTCTCAGCAAACACCGCCCTCGTGGGTTCATATTACGACGACACCGCATCCGGCGCCAATGCTGGCAGTTCCTATGTTTATCTTCGCACCGGCAATGACTGGACCCAAGAGGCCAAGCTCACTGCCGCCGATGGCGCATTCAACGACTATTTTGGGAACTCCGTCGCCCTCTCCGGAGACACCGCCTTGATCGGGGCGTATGCAGATGATGGTTTTGACAGCATCGGTCATTCAGTTGCAGACCAGGGCGGTGTTTATGTCTTCCGCCTCGGCGATTCCTCTGCACCCGAGATCTCCATCGAACAATCCGGCGTCAACATCGCCAATGTCGGATCCAAGCCGTTCGGATCGCTGGCTGTGGGCAGCACCACTGAACTTATTTTCACAATCCTCAACACCGGCAATGCCGACCTCACCCTCAGCGGTTCCCCGAAGGTCGATCTGACCGGCAGCCCGGATTTCACCGTCACCGCCCAGCCCACAAGCCCTGTCACCGGCCCGGCGGGCAGTTCGAATTTCACCGTGCGCTTCACCCCCACGGGCAGCGGCTTGAAGACGGCGGCACTCTCCATTCCCAACAACGACAGCGATAAAAACCCGTTTGTCATCAATCTCACCGGCTCCGCCACAACGGCCTCGGCATTGTTCACTTCCACCATCGCAGCCAACTCCAGCCTGACGGGAGACGATGCCCTACCCTCCGCGATTCCCTTCAACGATGGTGTGGAAAACCTGCTGAAATACGCCTTCAACATGAACCTTTCCGGCCCGGACGCGCGCTCGCTGGTTCCGGGCAGCGGCACGGCGGGTCTGCCTTCCTTGGGACTGACCGGCAGCGGCGCTTCCACCATGATGCGCGTCGAGTTCCTTCGCCGCAAAGGCAGCGGTCTGGTTTACACACCCAAGCGGTCCAGCACTTTGGCACCCGGTTCTTTCGTCCCAATGAGCGGTAGTCCCGTCGTGACCTCCATCGACGCGAATTGGGAACGGGTCGTCGTCGAGGAATCCGCCAATCCGGCGACCTTGCCCCAGTCCTTCGCCATCGTGGAGGTGACGCTTTCACAGTGAGAAATTACCGATGATCTGGCAGACATCTCATCCCATGAACTTCCCATCCCTCATCCCGACCGTCTTCTCATCCGCGGCGAGTCCCCTTGTCCGGCCACCGGTTCTTCCGACGGCCTTCATTTGAAACCACCTAACAGCCATGCACATCCCCACTGATATCAACGGCTCCAAACCGGAGAGACTTGGCGCCTCCAACCGCAGCAGTGTTCCGCCGGCCTCTGCCGCGGGCCGTCCTGCCGCGAGACAGCCGATGAAGCGCAGCGCCTTGCTTCCTCCCCTCGTCGCCACATGTGCTCTGGCCGTCGGCGGTGCCGGGCATGTTGCGGCAGAACCGGCATACACTCGCCCGGTTGGCTATGTCACACTGACCGCCCTCGCCGGCAAGACCAACTTGCTCGGTCTGACCCTGCACCGACCAACCACTCATGCGGGAGTGGCGGAAACGATTTCCGGCACCACGCTTACCGATATCGATAGAAATTTTGATACGGTTCCCGGCTCGGGGTCCTATCTGCTCGAATTAGATGGCGGGGTTTCGGACGGCAAGGTGATCCCGATCATCGGTGCCGCTAGCCAAACACTGACGCTGGCGGAATTCCTGCCAGACCAGAGCAATGTCGGGTACCGCGTTCTTCCCATGACGAGCCTTTCCAAGTTGGATCCAAGCGACCCCGAAGGACTCATCAATCCAATCGAGGTCCTTGGCACTGCGGATTTCAACCCTGATCATGCCGACCTGCTGTTGATTCCGGACGGCTCAGGCGGGTTCAAGAAATTCTTCGTATCCACCCACATGGACCCTGCCCACCCTGAGAACTTCAATACCTGGGTCGATGCCGACACGGGGCAGGCCCGGCAGGACCCGTTGCTGTATTACCCGCGGGGTTTCATCTTCCTGCGCCGGGAGAACTCCGATTTCACCCTGGTCGTCGAGGGTCAGGTCAAACTTGAGAACACCCGCCTCAGCGTCGCAGAAACCTTCAACTTCTGCAGCATGGTCTATCCTTACGGGATGACCTTGGGAGAGTCGAGCTTGGCGGCCTCGTTGCAGCCGGGCACGGCCGCCACCGCGGATATCGTCGTGCTGCAAGACGAGACCACCGGGGAGTTCCGCCGCTACTTCGTTGCGGACGGATCGCCACCACTGACTTCAGGCTGGCGGCTGGCCGATCCGCCGCCCGGTGGGGCGAACACCGACCAGTCGGCGGTACCGATGAGTTCGGGCTTCGTCATCCATCGCCGCGCGGCCCAGCCCTATGAGGCGCTGATGACTCCGCCTGGTTTCTATCAGGACCTATAAATGCTGAAGCCCCTCCGCAACTCCAACACCGTGTCCGCCATGAAATATTTTGCCAAATTTCTCCTGCTGGCCATCAGCGCGATGACCATGATCGCCGATGCAGGCGCGCTTCTGCTATCGAATTCCAAGGGATTTGATTCCAACCCGATCGTTGCCAACAGCGGTGCGTCGCTGACAGGAAGCGACCCCGTGCTGGTTGCGGTTGGCACCTTTTCAAGCGAACCTGCCTCCTTGCTGGCGGGAGCATCCACCTTGATCGGAACCCAGCGCTATGCCGCTCTGATGGCGGAATTCACCGGGTTTGGAAACCCGGTGGGACTTGAGGCCTCCACGCCGCCGCTCGCACGGCGGGGCACATTTTCCTATCAGGGAACCCAAACGGTAGCGGGGACTCCGTTGGAGAACAAACCGGTTTATGTGGTCATTGCCAAGGGCGGCAGCCTGGCTGCGGCGACGGAGGTCGCGATCCTCAAGACCGGAGCCACTTTCCAAGCTGCCGACGATGAAAGCGCTTTGCCGAAGTTGGTCACCGTCGGCACCTCGGCGGGAAGCGTGGTAATCGTCGGATCAGGTTCGCGTTTCACGGCGGTGCCCACCGCGTTGTCATCCACGGCGCGGCCGGCCTACAGCCTTGCGCAGATCGTACCAGCCCCCGAGCTCGTCGTCGAGCCGCCGGCCGGGCTCGTGCTTCCCGGCGACAACGGTAGCGCGGATTTCGGCGCGGTGGAATTGGGCGGCAGCAGCGCCGCGGCTGTTTTCACCATCCGCAATCTTGGAGATGCTAACCTGACGACGCTCGCGCTGCAGGTGAATGCTCCGGGAGACGGGGAATTCCTGCTCGACACGACTGCCACGGCGGCGGCGGTTGCGCCTGGTGGTGCGACCACCTTCACACTGCGCTTCGCTCCAACCGTTGCGGGACTCCGCAATGCCAATCTAACGATCACCAGCAACGATGCGAGCCGGAATCCGCTTGTGATTCCGCTTTCAGGCGTCGGACTGCCGCCGTCCCAGATCGTGACGGTTTCCGTCACCCCACAGGCGGTGAGCGAAGATGATCAGGGAAATCTCACCTACACATTCGCCCGCACCGGTCCGGCGACCTATCCTTTGACGGTCAATTTCTCCGCCACCGGCACGGCGGACGCCGCCACGGACTTCAGTGTGGGAGGAGCGGACGCGTTCGCTTCCGACGGGGCGGGCAGCGTCACCTTCGCCGCCGGATCGGCGACGGCAGTGGTCACCGTCGATCCGACGTCGGATCCGGTGCTGGAGCTGGACGAGATGGTGCAATTGACGGTTTTGACCGGCAGTGGCTATCAGGTCGGTGAGCCGGCCAGTGCAGTGGGCGCGATACTCAATGATGACGCCGAGGTTTCCGTGGCGGTGGCGCCGTCCAGCATGGCCGAAGACGCGCCGGGCACGCTGGATTTCACCTTCAGCCGCGTCGGCCCGCTGGCGGAGGCGCTGAGCGTGAACTTCAGCGTCGGCGGCACGGCGGCGTTCGCTGCGGACTACACGCAGAACGGGGCGACAGCGTTTTCCGCCACAAACGGCACGGTCACCTTCGCTATCGGTTCGGCTGCGGCCGTGGTCGCGGTCGATCCCGTGGCGGATTCCACCCTGGAGCTGCATGAGACAGTGAGCCTGACGGTGAGCCCCGGTTCCGGCTACGGCGTGGCAGGAACCGCCACGGTCACGGGGACGATCACGAACGACGACACGCTGGTGCCGCTGCAATTCCCGGACGCCTCGGCGGTCCCGCTGACTTTGAACGGCTTCACAGCCACCGGCCAGAGCGTCGGGCCAATGACGCTGGAGTTTGACCCCACACCGGGCCAGGTGCTCACCCTGGTGAGCAATACCTCCGCGAATCCCATCGATGGTGTTTTCACCAACCTTGCCGATGGCGGCACGATTGCCACGAGCTACGGCGGACGGGATTTCCTGTTTGTCGCCAACTACGCGGGCGGAGATGGCAACGATCTCACACTGACCTTGCTCAACCCGGAGATCGCGGTCGAGCAACCGCTGCTGACGGATGTTTCCAATGGTGGAACGAAGTCATTCGGGACGATGGTGCTGGGTAGCCCGGTAAGTCTGTTGTTCACCATCAAGAACACCGGCCCGGGAATTCTCAACGGCCTGACGATCACCAAGAGCGGCACGGATCAGGCTGCGTACACGGTGACGGCGGCACCCACAGCACCCGTAGCCGGGCCAGCGGGAACCACCACGTTCACCGTGCAATTCAATCCAGCTACCAGCGGAGAGAAAACCGCCGCGATCCACATCGCGAGTGACGATGCCAACGAAAATCCCTTCGACATCACGCTGATGGGGCAAGCGCTTTCGGTGAACGATGATACGGATCTGGACGGATTGAATGACGTGGCGGAATACAACATGAGGGATTTGGGCTTCATCTGGAACTCCGCCCAGCCCGGCTTGGTGGACATCTACAAAGCAAACGCGAACGTGGCGGGCTACTACTCGCCCACGCAACTGCGGGCGCTCAAAAGCGGCACCCCTCTCATCTCCCGCGATCCAGGTACCGGCAAATTCAAGCTGACGATGGATTGGAAAAAATCCACGGATCTCACCAACTTCCTCGATTTTCCCGCGCCGCCGGGTTCCGCCGTTTCGATCAACCCGCAGGGCGATGTGGAACTCGAATTCCCCTCTACCGACGCCGCCGCGTTTTTCCGGATCGAGGTGGAGTGACAACGTGCCCCATGGCCAGGCACGGCCAGTGCACAGACCCGAGAGGCAATCCAGTATCGTTCGAAACCAGATCAAGCCTGCCTCACAGTTGCGGCCATGAGATGACGGATGTGTAAAATGGGTTGTCATGGATGGATTGGCGACATTTCTTGCGTCGTGTCGCGCAAGATCCGCCCCGCCTGCCACGTATTTACTGGCCGAAAAATCATGAATCCCACTCATTCAGATGCTCAGCCCGCTGATTGCGGCCGCCGTGGTTTTCTTGGCGCGTTGCTTGCCGCCGGGGTGGCCCCGATGTTCATTCCCGCACGGCTTTTGGGCGCGGAGGCGCCCAGCAAGCTGCTGCGCATCGGCTGCATCGGCACCGGCCGCATGGGCTCGGGCAACATGCTCAGCGCTGTCGGACTCGGATCGAAACACGGCTCGCGGGTGGTCGCCGTGTGCGATGCGGACCGCAAGCGCGGCCGCATCGCCAAAGCCATGGTGGAAAACCGCAGCCGCGAACTGCACGGGGATGCAGCCGGTGAAGTCCGCCTCCATCACGACCACCGCGAGTTGTTAGGCCGTGAGGACATCGATGGCGTCATCATCTGCACGCCGGATTTCTCGCATGCGTTCATCGCCATGGACGCGGCGCGCGCGGGCAAGGGGATTTATCTCGAAAAACCGCTGACTTATACCATCAGGGAGGGCCGCGCGCTGGTGAAGGCCGTCCGCAAGCACGGGGTCGTCCTGCAAACGGGATCGCAGCAGCGCAGTTCGACGTATTTCCACCGCGTGTGCTGGCTGGTGCGCAACGGCCGCATCGGCACCGTCCGCGGGATCGAAGTAAGCAATCCGCCGGATGACGGCATTGGCAACGCCGCGCCGATGCCCGTGCCCGACGATCTTGACTACCTGCGCTGGATGGGTCCGACGACCGACGAGCCCTACACCGAGGACCGGGTGCATCCGCAAAACGACGAACATCTTTCCAGCCGTCCGGGCTGGCTGCAGATCGAGAAGTATTGCCGCGGCATGATCACCGGCTGGGGCGCGCACACTTATGACATCGCGCAGTGGGGCTTGGGCACGGACTTTGATTCGGGTCCGGTCGAAATTTCCGCCCACGGCGAGTTTCCCGATCGCGGCCTGTTCGACGTGCACACCCGCTACCACGGCGAGGCGCTTTACGCGAATGGCGTGGTGATGAAATCGGGCACGGGCAAGGAAGGTTCCACCCGCTTCATCGGCAGCGACGGATGGCTTTACGTGGAGCGCGGCAAATTCGAGGCGAGCGATCCCGCGTTGCTGAGGGAAAAGCCGGAGGGCGGCATCGAACTCGCCACTTCACCCAACCACATCGGCAATTTCCTCGACTGCCTGCGCAGCGGCAAGGATCCCGTCGCGCCGGTCGAAGTCGGCCATCGCTCCAACACGGTCAGCGTGCTCCATCACATCGCGATGAAACTCGGCCGCAAAATCAAATGGAACCCCGCCACCGAGGAAATCATCGGTGACCCCGCCGCGACGGCCATGCTGGGCCGTGAGTACCGTGATGGATTTGCGTTGCAAGGTTGATCCCGGTAAAATCCGGATTCTAACCATGGATCCCATTTTATCAGGTTGGTGAATTCAACCACTGAAGCACTGAGAACCGCTGAATCCACTGAAAAGAAATAAAAAATCAGTGCTCTCAGCGGTTCTCAGTGCTTCAGTGGTTCCTTCGGCCTGTAGTCCAAACCGGAAATGTAATGGTATATCAGAGCGCGCCGAAACGGCGGTGACGGCGCTGGTATTCGTTAACCGCTTCGGTCAGGTCGTTGCGGCGGAAGTCCGGCCAGAATTTCTTCACGATCACGATCTCGGCATAACTGATCTGCCAGAGCAGGAAGTTGGAAACGCGCATCTCGCCGGAGGTGCGGACCAGCAGGTCCGGGTCCGGTATGCCCGCCGTCTGCAGGCGCGATGCAAAGACCGTGCAGTCGATTTCCTCCGGCTTGAGCCTGCCGGCGGCGGCATCGGCCGCCAGCGCGCGCGCGGCGCTGACGATTTCCTCGCGCGCGCCGTAGGACAGCGCCAGCACCAGCGTGAGCGCCTTGTGGTGCGCGGTCTCGGCGGAAAGTCGCTCCAACAGCTTGCGGGTCTTCTCCGGCAGCCGGTCGAGCTGGCCGATCGCCAGCAGCCGGATGTCCTGCTTTTTGAGGTCCTTGGCTTTTTCTGATAGAAAGCGGTCGAGCAGTTCCATCAAGGCCTTGATTTCGGCTTGCGGGCGGTTCCAGTTTTCCGAGGAGAAGGCATACAGGGTGAGATACTCCACACCGAGGTCGATGCAGGTGTCGGTCACTTCCCGCACGGATTCGGCGCCGGCGCGGTGGCCTTCGCGGCGCGGCAGTCCGCGCTCCTTGGCCCAGCGGCCGTTGCCGTCCATGATCACGGCGATGTGGCGGGGAATGTCGGGGAAGTCGGGCATGGGCGGAAATTCATTTCAACCGCGAATGGACGCGAATTTTGGAATGATATGTGAATGTGGCGTCCTGACTGAATTATCAAAACCTTGGAGACTGGAAATTGATTCGCGTCCATTCGCGTTCATTCGCGGTTTTATATCTTAGGAAGCCACCAGCGTCTGCGTGCGGTCCGGACCCACGCCGACGAAGGCGATGGGCGCGCCGCAGAGTTCGCCGAGGCGGGTGAGATAGGCTTTCGCCGGTTCCGGAAGATTCACATAACTCGTGCAGGCGGTGGTGTCGCACTGCCAGCCGGGCATCTTTTCATAGACCGGCACGGCGCGGTCCCATGCCGAGCGGTCGGCGGGCGGCAGATCGTGGATGACTCCATCGATGTCGTAGCCGGTGCAGATTTGCAGGGTTTCGTAGGCGTCGAGGCCATCGACGTTGGTGACGGCGAGGCCGGTCACGCCGTTGACCATGCAGGCGAAGCGGAGCAGCACGGTATCCAGCCAGCCGCAACCCCGCGGGCGGCCGGTGGTGGCGCCAAACTCGCGGCCGAGGCCGTGAAGATAATCGGAGAGTCCTTCGTCGCCGGTGGGGAAGGGACCCGAGCCGACGCGCGTGGTGTAGGCCTTGCACACGCCGACGACCGCATCGATCGCGGTGGGTGGCAGGCCGGTGCCGGTGCAGGACCCGCCGGCGGTGGTGTTCGACGAGGTGACGAACGGATAAGTGCCGAAGTCGATGTCCAGCAGCGTTCCCTGCGCGCCTTCGAACAAGAGGTTTTTCCCGGCCTTCCACGCGGCGTGCATGACCGGGATGGTGTTGGTGATGTGAGGGCGCAAACGCTCGAAGGCGGTGTAAACTTCTTCGATGACTTGTGCGGCGTCGAATGTGGTTAGATCATAACGGGCGAGCACTTCGTTTGCTTCGGCGCAGCGGCGGGTGATTTGCGCGCCGGCGAAATCCTTATCCATCAAATCCGCCATGCGCAGGCCGCAGCGGTTGATCTTGTCGGCATAAGCCGGGCCGATGCCGCGTTTGGTGGTGCCGATCTTCTGGTCGCCGAGCGCCGCCTCGCGCGCGGCGTCGAGCTCCTTGTGAAACGGCAGCACCACGTGCGTGCGGTCGGAAATCAGGAGTTTTTCCGGAGTGATGGCGACGCCCTGGCCCTCGATGCGGGTGATTTCCTCGACCAGGCCCACGGGATCGAGCACCACGCCGTTGCCGATGACGTTGGTTTTGTCGTCCCACAGGATGCCGGATGGCAGCAGGTGCAGCACATATTTGGTTCCGCCGGCGATCACCGTGTGGCCGGCATTGTTGCCACCCTGGCCGCGGATGACCACATCGGCGGATTCGGTGAGGTAATCGACGATCTTGCCCTTGCCTTCGTCCCCCCACTGGAGGCCGGTGATGATGGTGTTCATGAAGTGATTGCAGAATTTTCTACCGCGAATGGACGCGAATGGACGCGAATTTTTTGAATCAATGAGAGAGAATGATGCGTTCCCATTCGAGTTTTGGTTTATTGAAATTGATGATAAGGCCGACAGGCAGACCGGTGATGCGGAGATAATTAAGCATCTGCCCGCGTTCGATGTCGGTGATGCGCTCGATTGTCTTGGTGTCCACGATGACTTTTTCGAAAGCAATGAGATCAGGTATGAAATCAGCTACTTTATTGTTTCTCCAAAAGACTGGGAAAGCACGTTGTTGCTCGAATGGAATACCACGATACTGAAATTCCACCGCGAGTGCATTTTCATAAGGCTTCTCATGTAACCCATGACCAATGCCCTTAATGATCTCAAGCGAACAGGAGATGATCGCGTAAACTTCATCCTTGCATATCAATTCGCGTCCATTCGTGTCCATTCGCGGTTAAACTTCCTTGGTTTTCTCGATCAAAGCCGCGAACTCCCCGAAGAAATACGCCGCGTCGTTCGGGCCGGGGGCGGCTTCGGGGTGGTATTGCACGCTGAAGACGGGATGCTGCTTGTGGCGCATGCCCTCGACGGTGCCGTCGTTGAGGTTGATGTGGGTGATCTCGATTTCCGGCGGGAGGGATTCCGCATCCACGGCGAAACCGTGGTTCTGGGAGGTGATGGAGATCTTGCCGGTGCGCAGGTCCTTGACCGGCTGGTTGCCGCCGCGGTGGCCGAACTTGAGCTTGAAGGTTTTCCCGCCGAACGCGTGGCCTAACAACTGGTTGCCGAGGCAGATGCCGAAGATCGGTTTTTTGCCGATGAGTTCGCGCAACTCGGCATGGATGTAGTCGAGCGCCGCCGGATCGCCGGGGCCGTTGGAGAGGAAGACGCCGTCCGGGTTTTTCGCCAGCACTTCGGCGGCGGTGGTGGTGGAGGGAACCACGTCCACCTCGAAGCCGGCCTGGCGCAGGCGGCGCAGGATGTTGAACTTGATGCCGAAGTCATAGGCGACGATGCGGTGGCGCACCGGCGGGAGATCCTCGTAGGGGCCGGGATGCCGGGTGGAGACGTTGGGCAGCACCCACTGGCGCGATTCGTCCTGCCATTTGAAGGCCTGCGGCGTGGTGACTTCCCTCACATAATCCATGCCCTCCATCGAAGGCGAGGCCTTGGCGGCGGCGATGGCATCTTCCGCGCCCAGTTCGGTGCTGAGGCAGGCGCGCATGGCACCGCGCGAGCGCAGGTGTTTGGTGAGCGCGCGGGTGTCGATTTCCTCGATGCCGAGGATGTGATGGGCGGCGAGGTATTCCGAGAGCGGCTGGCTGGCGCGCCAGTTCGAGGGCACTTCGCAGAGTTCGCCGATGACGAATCCGCGGATGTGCGGCCCGCGGGATTCGGCGTCCTCGGCATTGACGCCGTAGTTGCCGATCTGCGGGTAGGTCATGGCGACGATCTGGCCGCGGTAGGAGGGATCGGTGATGACCTCCTGATAGCCGGTCATCGAGGTGTTGAAACAGATTTCCCCGGTGGTGGTTCCGGTGGCTCCGAACGCGGTTCCTTCGAAACAGCGTCCGTCTTCAAGGGCGAGAATGGCGGATTTCGGCACGGCGGCGCACGCTAGGCACCCGGCCGGAGCGATGCAAGCGTGTAGGCGCGTTCGTGGGAACGCGGGGTTTCGAGCGCGCCTTGCGGTTGGCCTGCACCCGCACTCGGGACAATCTTCCAAGTCGAACACCCGCAACGCCTCCAGCGTCATGCCGCGCACGCATTTCCGGAATTTTGGAGCCCTGTGGGTTGGATGAGAATCGAGCAGTTGGTGGAATATAAGCCGTTCTAGCGGACGAATCGTAGCGAAACGCTCCAGCAACTGCGCGTGTCTGAGGTGGCGTTTTGAAGAGAGGCTACTATTTCCGCCGCAGGCCGAAGCGTGGGTTCCGGCGGTCATGGCGCAGTGTCATGATCCGCACGCCATCGAGTTCTTCGTAGAACAGCAGGTGATAAGGAAATTTCTCAAGATTGGCGCGTCGCCAGCCACTGGGATCAAAGTGGAATCGCTCGGGATGGGCTTCCACTTGATGGCATACCTGCTCGAATTTCGCCCAAAAATCGTCACCCAGCGAGTCGCTGATCGAGTCGTAGTGACGGATCGCGGTGCTCACGTCGCGCCGGATCTGTGGGTGAAAACGCAGCATTAGCGTCCCCGGTCGGAAAAAACGGCATCGCGCAACTCTGCCATGGAAAGGGTGCCGACTTCTCCCGATTTCATTTGCCGGAGCCTTTCAGCCACTTCCTCGTCAGAAACGTCGTAATCCGGTTCGGGCAGCGAGTGAAGCAGGAAACTCGCCAATGAGGCTCTTTGTTCGACCGGCAACGCTGCGGTTTGCTTCATGAATTCTGCAAGACTGACCATGAGCGGAGCCTACCAAAGGCTAGGGCGTTGCGAAAGAGGGATTTGCAACCCGGTTCATCGTGGTTCCCCGGCATCGGCGCTGGTGGGGAAACGGGAACTCACCGCGGACAAGACGCTGCCAAAGATCAAAGACCCGCGCCTACTCCCTCGCCCGCGAATCGATGACGATGGTCACCGGGCCGTCGTTGACCAGGGAAACCCGCATGTCGCCGCCGAAGACGCCGCGCATGACCGGGTGGCCGGTTTCCTGCTCCATCGCGGCGCAGAACGCCTCATACAGCGGCTCGGAATGCGCCGGCGCGCCGGCCCGGATGAACGACGGCCGGTTGCCCTTCTTCGTCGAGGCATGCAGCGTGAACTGGCTGACGACCAGCACCCCGCCGCCGGTTTCCACGACCGAGAGGTTCATTTTCCCCTCCGCATCGCCGAAAATCCGCATCCGCGCGATTTTGCCCGCGAGCCAATCGACATCGGACGCGTCGTCGATTTCCTCGACACCGAGCAGCACCAGCAGCCCGGGGCCGATGCGGGAAATGGTGTGCCCGCCGATGGCCACCGCCGCCTCGGAGACTCTTTGAATGACCGCTCTCATGTCTGCCGCAGGTTTTTCGCGCGCGTCACGCCACTTGCGCCGAGCCGGGCTTGAGCCAGTAGAGCACGGCCATGCGCACGGCGATGCCGTTCTCGACCTGGTCGTTGATGAGGCTGCGCTCGTAGTCCATGACCGCGTCGCAGAGTTCGACGCCGCGGTTCACCGGGCCGGGGTGCATCAGGTAGAGTCCGCGTTGGCGGATTTCCTCAAGCCGTTGTTCGGTGATGCCGTAGAGTTTGTGATATTCGCGCAGGCTGGGGAAAAACTGCACGTCCTGGCGCTCCATCTGGACGCGCAACAGATAGATGATATCCGGACTCCATGCCATGGCTTCCTTGTAATCGGTGAAACGGCGGATGTTCTGCGGTCCGGTCCGCGGAACCAGCGAGCCGGGACCGAGGTAGGCCACTTCGAGGCCGAGTTTCTTGAGGATGGTGCTGGTGGAGCGGGCGACGCGCGAGTGGAGGACATCGCCGGTGATGAGGACTTTTTTGCCGGCGGGATCGGGGAATTTCTCCTTGATGGTGAAGGCGTCCAGCAAGGCCTGTGTCGGGTGGGCGTGTGCGCCGTCGCCGGCGTTGATGACGGAGGCCTTGGTGAGGCGCGCGATGGTGCCGGGCAGGCCGGAGGCCTTGTGGCGGACGATGACATAGTCGGTGCGCATCGCCTGCAGGGTCTCGATGGTTTCCCTAACCGACTCGCCCTTGGTGATGGACGACTGGGCGACATCGAAGTTGGTGACATCCGCGGAGAGGCGCTTGGCGGCGACCTCGAAGGACGAGTGCGTGCGGGTGGAGGGCTCGTAGAAGAGCATGAGCACGGACTTGCCCTTGAGCGCGGGGACTTTTTTCACCGAGCGGGTGAAGACCTCCTTGAACGGCACGGATTGATCGAGCAGGTGGTCGATCTCGGAACGGTCGAGGGATTCGATGTCGAGCAGGTCTTTACGTGGCATGCCGGAGTTGGGGAAAGTAATACAACGCGCTGAAGACGATGAGGAAGAGCGCGAGCACCGCGATGAAGGCGGCATGATGGCGCGAGACGGGCTTGCGCCACAGGATCACGCCGGCGATGGCCAGCGAGAGGATGGCCAGCATGGCGGTGGCGGCGATGTGAATCTGATAGAACCAGATGCCGGCGGCGGCGGCGGCCGGAAACAGGTAGCCGGGAAGGATCATGGCCGGATGCGCGGGGAACAGCCGCGGGTTGGGCGCGGCATTCATCATGGAAAGCACCTCGCGGCGGCGGATCTCCTCGATCTCGCGGTCGCTGTGGCGCTGGTGCGGCAGCCGGGAGTCCGGCGGTGATTCGGGAAGGGGTGCGGCGGGCGGCAGATGCTCGGATTTCCGCAGCGAGCGGACGGGTTTCGCGCCGCGGCTGGCGGCAACGGGTGTTGGAACGGGTGTTGGAACGGGCGCGGCGGGCATCCGCTCGGAGCGCTTGAGTGAATGGACGGGCTTGGGTCCCGCAACGGGCGCGGCGGGTTCGGTTTGCAAGTGCGGCGGATCGCCATCCTCCACCAAGGCGGCCTGATGGATGGCGGGGACGATGGTTTCCACGTGATCCGCACGGGGGGCGGGTGCGGCGGGTGCGGGCGTTTCCCCGGGTTCCGCCGCAGCGCCGGGAATGCCGAGGGTTTCGCGGAGCTTGGCGAGTTCCTCGGCAGATTTCTTGCGCTGGGGCAGCAGGCTCATGGGCTTTCTTTTTCGACGATCCGGACTTCGTCCATGCCGTCGGTCCCTTCGAGCGAGACCCATACATGATCGAGGCGGCGGGTGTCGAGAGGGATGCCGACATAATCCGGCTGGATGGGCATTTCGCGGTGGCCGCGGTCGATGAGCACGGCCAGTTCGATCTTGCCGGGGCGGCCGTAGTCGGAAAGGGCGTCGAGCGCCGCGCGGATGGTGCGGCCGGTGAACAGGACGTCGTCCACCAGGATGATGTGCGCGCCTTCCACCGGAAACGGGATGTCGCTCTCCTTGAGCGCGGGGTTTTCATGCAGGTGCTCGAAATCGTCGCGGTAGAGCGAGATGTCGAGCACGCCGAACGAGAGTTCGCGGTCGTCCCCGGAGAGCAGGTTGAGCACGCGTTCGGCCACCTCGTCGCCGCGGCTGCGGATGCCGACGAGCGCGAGCGGTTTGCCGTCGGTCTTCTCGCGGATGGAGTTGGCGAGGCGTTCCACGCCGGCGGCGATGTCTTCGGCGTTGAGGGTGCGGGGTTGCATGGAGAGTTTCAGTCGAAATGGAGGATGCCGATGTCATGGCGGCGTTGCAAGCCGGGGAATGAAATCAGGTCCGCGGCGGCGTGGGCCTTGGCCACCGCCTCGGGAAGCGCGGCCGCGCCGGAGACCACGGCGAGCACGCGGCCGCCGTTCGTTTCCCAGATGCCGTCGGCGTTTTTGCGCGTGCCCGCATGATAGACGCGGAAGTCGCCGGTGTTTTCCAAGCCGCGGATCACATCGCCGGAGCGCGAGTTTTCCGGATAACCGGCGGAGGCGAGGATGACACAAACGCTCCAGCCATCGTCGAAGGAAATCAAATCGCCGCGCAGTTCGCCGTTTGCGCCCGCAAGGCAGAAACCCGCGAGATCGCCATTCACCAGAGGCATGACGGCCTGGCATTCGGGATCGCCGAAGCGGCAGTTGTATTCGATCACCTGCGGGCCGTCCGGCGTGAGCATCAGCCCGAAGTAGAGAAACCCGCGGTATGGCAGGCCCTCGCGGTTGAGTCCGGCCACGGTGGGGACCACGATTTCCTCCTCGATGCGTTCGAGCAGTTCCTTGGAAACGAGTTGGCGGCTGGCCACGGCACCCATGCCGCCGGTGTTCGGGCCGTGGTCGCCGTCGAGCGCGCGCTTGTAGTCGCGCGCCGGGGTGAAGATGAGATAGCGGTCGTCCACGATCGCCGCGAAGATCGACACCTCCGGGCCTGTCAGGCAATCCTCCACCAGGACCCGCCCCGGGCCGAATCTCTGCCGGGTGAAAACCTCGTCCAAAAACACCATGGCCGACGTTTCATCCGGGCAAACCGCCACGCCCTTGCCCGCGGCGAGGCCGTCGAACTTGAGCACCGTCGGGTATTTCCCGCCAATGGCGGCGACCGCCGCCGCCAGTGATTCGGTGGCCGTGGCGCGCGCGGTGGGGATGCCGTTTCTAACAAGAAACTCCTTGGCAAACTCCTTGCTGGCCTCCAGTTGGGCGGACTCCTTGGGCGGTCCCCAGCACGGGATGCCATGCCTCACGCAGAGATTGGCGAGCCCCTCGCCTTTCACGAGATAGCTCTCCTCGCCCGCCACGCAGAGGTCGATGGCATGGGCCATCATCCACTCGATGAGCGATTCCAAACCGTCCGCAGCCACCGGTTTGGCAAGTTCGAAGATGGCGTCGCTGCCGGGAAAGCAGAACAACTCGGGATTCCCCGGCGATTCCGCCAACGCCCTCACCAGCGCGTGTTCGCGCCCGCCTTTGCCAACAACCAGTATTCTCATCCGCCGCGTTTCTCGCGGAATCCGCTGCGGGACTCAATGCAATTTCCCGATGCGGGTCACTTCCCTCCCAGCAGGTCGGCGTTGGCGATCCATGCGACGAAATACGGCCGCGGCGCATCCTGCCGCTTCATCACAATGGCAAACGGCGGATCGAGGATCAACAAACGCGGCTCCACCCTGTGGTGGGCGGAGCATCCGAATGAAATGGCCGCCTCGCTGCGCAGCTTCACGCCCTTCTCATCCATGCGGAAATCAATCGTCTGCATCGCGGCACGCACCAAGCGCCCGCTGCCGGAAACCGTGCGGCCTTCGAGCTCGGCAAACGATGCCTTCTCATCGGCCACGATGTTCGGCACGGCCAGCAGATCCGCCCCACCCGCGCGCGGGGGATCGGCGCGCAGGCGTTTGAGCACGGCCAGGCACGCGGCGGCGGGCGTGGCGGGCGCGGCCGGGAGCTTGGCCAGCAGCAATTGATCGCCGGTTTGTTTGGATCGCAGCTCGATCACAAAATCATTCCTCGCGGCGTAATGGTGCACGCCAATCTGTTGCAGGAGACCGCCGGTGTCCCGCTGCTCCGGCGTGAAGCCGAACCATGGCACCGTGCGCCCGCCCAGTTTCCACTTCCCGAGCCTGGCGAAGGGTTTCTCGAACTCAAGGTCCTTGACGAGCAGCGCATGGAAAACCAGATCCTCCGCCTTGGATGTCTTGCGCAGCCTGTCTAACAGTTTTGAGTGATGGCCTTTGGCGCGCGCGCCTTGATCGATCCGGTCCAGCACTCCGTCACCCACGGTTCCGCCCGCGTGGAAAACCGATTCCGCGTCGATCCACCGGGCGTTGAACGGAGAGCCGTTGAGTGAATCCGCAAGTTGGCTCGCGGGTTGCAGCCTGAGCGGCCCGCCAAAGTGCCGCGACGCCGAATCCCATGCCATCTGGAAGGTGGCGCACCACAGCACGTTTTTGCCACGCGGCAGCCGTTCGTCGAGCACCGGCCTGACGACGGTGCCATGATGGTTCACCACCTCCGGATCGGTGAGGTGGATGCCCGCTTGCTCCGGCGACCAACCCACACACGTCAGCCCGATGAACATTCCCAACGCCAGCAGCGGAAATCCTGTTTTCATGCTGCACGCAGCGTTGCCAACAATCCGCGGAAAACAAAGCGATATGTGCGGGCGGTTTTACCCATTCGTTGCAGAGCGCCCGGCTGGATGATCAACGGACTCACAGCGCCGTGGGTGCGGTGGTGGATTCCGCTGGTCCGGTCTTCGCCATCCAACTCGTTGCGACAAAAAGCAACACGCGGATGTCCGCCCGGGAAGGCTTCAAACAGTTGTCATGTCCTCCGGGGGAACTTCCTTTCCCTCAACCAATCCCTGGGTGAACTCTTCGAAAAGATGGAAATATCGGTTGCCTGTGATGCAAAATGAAGATCACCGGGGACAGGAACAAGAGTCCGGCGGTGGCTGACGACCGCCATGGATCAGGGGCGCAGTGCGACGCGGTAGAGCGCCCTGCCCGGCGGCGGTGCGGGATCGACAAAACTCTGCTGACCCATGGTTCCGGGCACGGTGGCAATCGTTCTCCAATCAAGCGGAAGGCCATCCGACGCGCGCTGGATGTCAAAGGTGGTGCCGCTGTGGCCGCGCCATTCGAGACGTCCGGGAACGGCCATGTCCGCCTTGAAGCGTGACGCGCTGTTGAATGGATCGAGACCGAGGCGTATCTCCACGGAGTCACCCGTGTTGTCGCCGTCCGTGTCCGTGTCCACCTCCGCCGCGGAATCATGATAGGGCCGCAGCACATCCTCCCACAGCGACCTGACATAACCGAAGCCACGGTTGTTGATCATGTATGTCAAATCCTGATAGCCGCGTCCCTGGCCACTGGAGTAGTTGTGATAACCCATCGCCATCTTGTACCAAAGGTCGTCGATGCCGATGCGGATGCGGGCGACAACAGCGGCGGCGGCGGGGGATTTTTTGGGCCAGTAGCCGCCGATGACCAGAACCAGCTGGTTTGTCTGATGCGTGCGGTAGCCGTCGTAGGCGTAGTCCATGGAACTGCGCGCGCCGCCGCCATCAAATGAATCGAATTCCTTGAGCATGCCGGCCGCCCCCGGGCTGGGCAGGCCGGCACTGCCGCTGGCGATGCGTCCGTTGCCGCCGATGCCCGCGCCGTTGTTGAGCCCGGCATTGACGTTTTTGCCGAAGGTGTCCTCGGCGAGCCGGGTGTGGATGCCCATGTAATCGGCCAGGCCGATGGATTTGTAGCGGTAGTTCGCCACCGCGCCGGCGATCTGGCTGCCGCTGGGCGCGGTCGATGCCGGGTTGGCGGTTTTCCAGTTGAAAATCTCATGGGTGTTGGTGAGGCCCGCGGAGGCGAGTTCCGCCACGAAAGAGGCGTGATGATATTGGTTGAGGATGGCGTTGGCCGCAGCGGGTCCGCCGAAATAGACCATGCCCACCAACACGCCCCCGATCATTCCCTCGCGATAGTTGGGATTCCAATCGCGGTTCATGTTGTAATCATCGTTGAGCGTGCGTTGCGCGCTGCCGGCGAGCACGTAGGGGTTGTTGTCCGCGGTGACAAAGGCACTGGCGACGAGCGCCGCCTTCATCAGGAGGTCGATCTTGTTTTTTTCCGAGGTGGAGAGCTGGTTCCACACGCGTGGCGTGTGTTTGGCGATGGCGAACATGCCGGTGACATGCCTCTCGTGCTGCGCGGGATAACCGCCGTTGGCGCAAATCGCATTGGTGCCGATGATCGAGTGGCGGATCTGCTGCAACAGCCGGGCGTCCGCGGTGGTGTTGCCCGCATGACTGGCGGCGGCCAGCACCACGGAGGCTCCTCCGAACCATGCGCCGTTGGTGTAGGCTCCTCCATTGAAGGACCGGTTGTAGCTGATCAACGGCGCGTTGATCGCCAGATTGACCGCCGCCTGTGACGGGCTGTTCACCACGGCGGCACCCGCACCGAGGGCCGCGGCCATCCACAGGACGGGCATCAGGGATGCGAATCGAATCGCGGCGGTGATTGGTTTTTTCGGCAAGGCGGCGCTCACTAGCTTGGGAAATGCTGATTTTCAAGCTGCTTTTTGGATTTTTCCCCTGAGGACGCATGTTTGGGGCAAACAAAACACCGAAGAAGAGCGGATCTGCCCGCTTGTGTGCGGGGCAATCCTCTGCTTCAGTGCCACCCGCCCGGCACGCCTCGCGCAGGCGGAGTTCCGGAAACCCATCACCCTTACCTCATTCGCACGACCATGCCCAAAGTCCGTCTCGCGGGAACCGTCCGCGGCGAGCGGGATCCCAACCGGGAAATCCGCGCCCGCCTTCTCTACAGCCTCTTCAGCCGCGGCTGGGATATCTACAATTCCAACGGCGACCAGCGCATCACGCTGTCCAACATCGAGCGCAAGATCATCGAGTCCGACGCCTTCGTGTTCACGCCGGGCGCCACCCTCGAGGACCTGTTCAAGGCGGTGTCGATCTTCGTGGGCTACCAGACGCTCGACCGCCATCTCTCGGGAAAGCCGACGGTGCTGCTGGATACCGACGCTTCATGGGGCGGCCTGTTTTCCCTGCTCAGGCATCTCAACCGTCTGGGCACGGTGCGCCAGAAGCACGAGGATTACCTGTTGCCCGCAGGTTGTCCCGATGAGGTGCTCGCACTGCTGGAATCCTCGCGGCTGCGCGGCATTCCGCTCGTCGAGCGCGTGAAAAGCGGCTCGGAGGCCATCGGTTCGTTCGAGACGCCGCTGCCGGCGGGGCACATGGGCAACGTCTGTGTGTTTTGTTCGGCATCGATCGAAGACCCCGCCTATCTGGCGGAGGGCTATGAGTTTGGCAAACGGCTTGCCAGGGCCGGCCTCGGCTGCGTCTCGGGTGCGGGAAACTCCGGCATCATGGGCGAGGTGGTGCGCGGGTCGGTGGACGCGGGCGGCTGGACCGGCGGCTCGAACGTGCCCCACATCATCGAACTGGAGGGCCTGCCGGAAGGCTTGTCGAGTTTCTGGCTGCAGCCCGACATTTACACCCGCATGGACATCATGATCGAGCGCTCCGACGCCTTTGTCATCTTCCCCGGCGGCTCGGGCACGGTGCAGGAAATGATCGCGCTGATGATCTTCAAACACCAGCAACACGCCTCCGCCGGCAAGCCGGTGGTGGTTTACAACCGCCGGGATGAAAGCGGACTCGGCTTCTGGGACCCGCTCATCGGCATGCTCGAAACCTGGTGTCAAAACGGCGAGTTCACCGTGGTGGAGCAGTTCGATCGCCTGCTGCCAACCGTGGAATCGCTGATGGAAAAATCCCGCGCCGCGGTGGCGTGAGGCTCACAAATCCTGTTCGATGGCCTTGAGCGTGAGGAAGAGTTCCTGCCAGCGGCGCTGGCGCGGCTCGATCGCGGATCTCTCGCCGGCGTGGTAGTGGTGCAGGATGGCCATCGCGGAATTGTAATCGCGGAAGACCTCGTGCAGCGCCTCCTCGTAATCGCTGTGCAGCGTGCTTGCAAAGGCGCCGCAGGTGTCGAGCAGCCGCTGGCGGAAATCCCGGGTGATCGAGCGGCGGGTGATCCATGCCACGGCGAAGCCGCCTGTGAGAAACAACGCGGCCAGACCGCAGAGCACGGCGGGCAGCCACGGCAGCCGCAGCGCGCCGGAGGACGCGCCGGCGGTGGTCAGCAGCAGGGAGCTGACGGTGAAGGAGCGCAGCGCGAGGTTGCGCTTGCGCAGGTCCTTGTCGAGCAGCGAGCGGACGCGCAAATCGCCGATGCCCTGGCGCGCCGCGCCGCCGAGCCGCCGGATGAAACGTTCCCTGGCCTCGCCTAACAGGTCGTCGATCGGCCCGGCGGCGGTTAGATCGGCGCCGAGCGCGGATTGGACGCGCGCGCCGAGGTCCTCCCAATGCTCGGCGCAGGCCTTGACCACCTCGCCGCCGTCCTTGGCGGCGACGGCCTCGATGGTTTGCTGGAGGCGCGCGATGAAGGCCGTCTCCATCTCCTGGCCGGTGTGGTCGCCGGTGAACAAACGCAGCAACGATCGCAGGGCTCCCAGCCGTTTGTGCAACAGGCGGGTGATGCCCACGGCCTCGGTTTCGAAAACCTCGGCCACATTCACCAGGTGGCGCGGCAGGCGGGCGACGAATTGTTCGCGGATCTCCACGATCTCGCGTTCGACATCGGCGATGAAACGGGCGTGGGCGCGGATGTCGCGCTGCTGTTCCTCGATGCGGTCCTCCACCTGGCGCAGCGCCGTGGCGCAGTGGCCGCGCCAGGTTTCAAGCGTGGCACGACGTCCTGCGGACAGGCAGACCTCGCGGCCGATGAAGGCTTCGAGCGCGGCGAAACCGCTGGCCTCAAGCAAGCCGCGATTCGCCGGTTTGTCGCGTTTCGCGGCGCGGGCCAGCTTGGCGGACACGGCGAAAATCGGCGGCACCCGGCCGAGCCGCTTCATCGCAAGGTCCGCCATGTGGCCGCGGATGACCTCCAGATCACCGGGCTCGCGCAGGTCGGCCTGCTGGATGATCAGCACCACCCGCGCCAGCGCGTCTTCCGCCAGACGCGAGAGGAAATCCCAAGTGGCCGCCCCCCAGGGATTGGAGACCGGAAACACGCACAGGACGAGGTCCGCCGCAGTGGCCAGCCGGACGAGTGTCGCGGCATGCGCCGGCTTGTTGGAATTCGTGCCCGGCGTGTCGATGGGCCGGAAATTCTTGAGGAAACCGGCCGTCCGGAGTCGCTCGTCGCAGTCCGGATCGAGCGGCTGGTTGCGATCCGCAAGACCGTGGCGGTAATGGTGGAAGCGCTCGGTCGTGGGCAGGACATCGGCCGGGCAGAGGTCGTGGCCGAAGAGCGAGTTGAGCAGGCTGGACTTGCCCGCGTTGATTTCGCCGCAGGCGACAAACGTGAACGGCCTGCCGAGATCGGATTCGATCCTGGCGGGCGTGAAAACCTCACCCAGCGTGGTTTGCGTCTCGCCGGCCAGCGTGAGGATGCCGCGGATGACGTGGCTGAGGCGTTCGCGCGTCGCAAAAAAACGCTCGCCGAACAGGTAGTCGCTCACGGCCGGGGAAGTGGATCAGTAACCGGGCACCGCGTTCACCGAGGCTTGCGCGGTGGCGGGCTCGGTTTTCATCGCCAGCAGTTGGGAAACCGTGACGAACTTGAAACCGCGGCGCAGCAGGCCGTCGATCGTCGCGGGCATGGCGTCCACCGTCGGCGCGTGGAGGTCGTGGGCCAGAATGATGGAACCGGCGGTGGTGCCGCTCAGAATGCGCGAGGTCACCACGCTCGGCCCGGGGCGTTTCCAATCCAGCGGATCAACCGCCCACAGGATCGTGGGATATCCGAACTCGGAATAAACCAGTTCCCGCTGGCGCTGGAGAAGGCCGCCGTAGGGCGGGCGCATCGTGCGCATGCGGACCCCCGCGGCGCTTCCCACGGCATCCCGGCAGCGCGCCATTTCCGTGCGCAGTTCGGTGTCGCCCAGCTTGCTGAGCAGGCGGTGGGTGTGCGAGTGGTTGCCGATCTCGTGGCCCTCGGCGACGGTGCGACGCACCACCTGCGGGTAAAGGTCCACGCTGCGGCCGATGACGTAGAAGGTGGCTTTGACATTGCGGGCCCGCAGGATGTCGAGCAGCCGCGGGGTGTTCTGCGGGTGCGGCCCGTCGTCGAAGGTCATGGCCACGTAGTTTCCGGATACCAGCACGCGCGAAAAGCTGATGCCCGAACCCCGTGAGAAATCCGAGCTGAGCGACATGTCCGGATTGCGCGGGATCGGTCCCTGGAGGCTGGGCGTGCGGTAATTGGCATTCGACGGCGTCTTGACCGGCCCGTTGCGCGCAAGGGGTTTGGCGGCGGCGCAACTGCTCAGCGAGGCGGCCATCAGCATGAAACCACGACGCGAAAGGCGGCTGATGGCGCCGGTTTCCGACGATTCATCATGCAGCGCGGAGGCGGGTGTCGGGCACCCGAGGGGTTGTAAGGGATTGGACATGCGCAAAATCTTTCGGAGAACTTACAGATTCGGCCCCTCGTGTCACGCCTCGTTTTCACCAAAGGCCGTGGCTGGATCAGAATCAGGAGCCTCACGCAAAAAAACCACATGCACCCGCGCCGCTCGCGGACCAACGATCCCACCCCCGGGCTTCCGGTCAAAACTCCCCGATCACGCCGCGCAGGATTTCGAGCGCCTCGTCGATCTCCGCAGCCGTGACGTTGAGCGGCGGCAGCAGGCGGATGGTCTCCGGACCCGCCGCGGGAACCAGCAATCCCTTGTCCATGAGCTTCTCCACCACCACCAGCGCGGCGGTTTTCCCGTCGGCCGGGGCGATGAGCGCCGCATCCAGCCCCACGCCCAGCAGCAGCCCGCTGCCGCGCACTCCGGTGATCACCGGCGAAGCCCATGAGCGGATGGTTTCGCGGATCCGCACCTCCATCAACAGCGCGTGGGCGGCCAGCTCCTTCTCGCGGATTTCCCGCAGCACGGCCAGCGAGGCGGCACAAACGAGCGGGTTGCCGCCGTAAGTCGAGCCGTGCGAGCCCGGGCCCATCAGCGAGGCCAGCGCGCTGCCGGCCTCGTCGATGGCGCGGTCGGCCAGCCAGAACGCGCCGATCGGCACGCCGCCGCCCATGCCCTTGGCCCACGAGATGCCGTCCGGCTGGATTTCCGGCGCGATCATGCGCCACGCCATCGCGTCGCCACAACGGCCGAAACCCGCCTGCACCTCGTCGAAGAACAGCAGCAAGTCGTGTTTTTTGCAGACCGCCGCCACCGCGCGCAGGAACTCCGGGGTGGCGACGTGCACGCCGCCCTCGCCCTGCACCGGCTCTAACAAAACCGCGGCGGTTTCCGGATGGATGCCCGCCTCGATCGCCACGGTGTCGTTGAACGGCAGATAGCGGAAGCCGGGCAGCAGCGGATCGAATCCCTGCTGGATCTTCGCCTGGCCGGTGGCCGACATCGATCCCAGCGTGCGGCCGTGAAACGACTGCTGGAAGGTGATGACTTCGAAACGCGGTGATCCATCCGCCTGCGGGCGGTGGTGGCCGAAGCGCCGCGCGGCCTTGATCAGCCCGTCGTTGGCCTCCGCGCCGGAGTTCGAGAAGAAGACCTTGCCGGGAAGCTTCACGTGGTGGGTGTTGATTTCCTCCGCGAGTTCGGCCTGTTGCGGAATCTGATAGAGATTGGAGCAATGCAACAGGTTTCCCGCCTGCTCGCGGATCGCCTCGACCAGGCGCGGATGGCAGTGACCGAGCGAACACACGGCGATGCCGGTGCAGAAATCGAGGTGGGATTTCCCGTTCTCATCCCACAGCCGGCAGCCCGCGCCGCGCACCGGCGCGAGCGGGAAACGCGCATAGGTCGGCAGGACATGTTGCTGGAATGAATCGGCGGTGCTCATCGGACGGGGCGGGGAAACTAGCGCCGATTGATGGCCCCGCAAAGCGTGAAATCCCTGGCTTGCGGAGACGCTTGTTCCTAACGTCGCGTCGTGAAAGCACCCCTGCACATCCACGAACTGCGCGGTGAGGCGCTGGCCCCATGGCTGGACGCCCTGGGCGGCCTGCGCATCCGGGTTTTCCGCGAGTATCCCTATCTTTACGCGGGGACGCTCGAATACGAACGCGAATACCTCGCGGTCTATCAGAACGCGCGCGACAGCCTGGTGGTGCTGGTGACCGACGACGCGGGCAACGCGCTGGGCGCGGCGACCTGCCTGCCGCTTGCCGCCGAGGGGCCGGAGTTCCGGGAACCGTTTCTCAAGGCCGGGATGGATGTGGCGGAGGTCTTCTATTTCGGCGAGAGCATCCTGCTGCCCGAGTGGCGCGGGCGCGGCATCGGCAAGCTGTTTTTCGACCGTCGCGAGGCGCATGCGCAACGCCTCGGCTATCCGGTGACGGCATTCTGCGCGGTGGACCGGCCGGACACGCATCCGCAACGCCCCGCCGGCTACCGGCCGCTGGATGGCTTCTGGCAAAGCCGCGGTTATGCGAAACAACCGGGCTTGCAGGCGCGATTCGTCTGGAAGGAAATCGGCGAGGAAAACCAATCCCCGAAATCACTCACCTTCTGGACACGCCAATGGATCCCCTGAATCTCGACTTGTGGACCTTCGACGCGGGCGCCGCACTGGCAGACCCCGCCGCCTGCGCCGACTGTGTGACCCAACACGTGCTCGCCTCGTGGTCCGATGGCGCGGACCTGGTGGTTTTTCCCGAGCTCATGTGGATGGTGCTCGAGCGCTTCCTCGATGGCCCGGCGAAACCCGCGGGCGTGGCGCGGCTTTTCTGGGACTCGCTGTGGCCCGGCCTGCGGAAATCCCTGCATCATCCGCACAAGGCGGTGGTCCTCGGCAGCGTGCCGTTTTGTGATGCCGCCGGAGTGCTGCGAAACCGCGTGCCGATCCTCAGCGAGGGGCGCGAAATCCATCAGGACAAAATCCACCTCACACCGTGGGAGGATGCCTTCCACGGCGGCGGGCCGCTGCGCATCTGGTCCTTCAAGGGACTGCGCGTCGCCGTCGTCGTCTGCCTCGATATCGAGATCCCCGAACTCTCCGCCGCTCTGCGCGGAAAAAACGTGGACCTGCTGCTGGTCCCCAGCGCCACCGAAAACCTCTCAGGCGTCGAGCGCATCGGCCGCTGCGCCAGCGCACGGGCGGTGGAACTCGGCTGCCACGTCGGCGTCTGCCCCCTGGTCGGGCGCGCGGTGTCCGAGTTGATCGATGACAACCTCGGCCGGATCTCGCTTTACTCGCCATCACAATCGCCGTTTCTCGCCATCGACAGGCAGGACGAGGGCGTGGTCCATCACGAAGGATTCCACCGCCGGTCCTTCACGCTGGATTTCCGCAAAATCGCCGGATTGCGCGCGCTCGCCGGCGAGACCGATCCCTCGAAAATCCGGCCGGCTACCATTTCAGTGACAGACGACCCAGGGTGACTCCACTAGGGAGAGCTTCGTGGCAAAATCCGGAATGAAGAGGTTGTTTCACCGCCAAGACGCCAAGCTCGCCAAGCCAAACTGATGGGGATCGTAATTTTGAGGCACGGAAACTCATTTCAGGGGACACATCCTGGGTTTCCTTGGCGCACTTGCGTCTTGGCGGTTCAAATTTCTTCCCATTCATGCCGACTTGCTCAAGTAACGATCCCCAATGTAGGGAACCTGACAGACGACCATTGATTCAGCGCTTGCCGCGCGACACCTGCCTCTGCGATCAAACGCGCATGCATCCGCTCATCGAGGCCTACTACGCCGCATTCAATTCCGGCGACCGCGATGCCCTGCTTGAAATGCTCGCCGATGACGTCGTCCACGAGATCAACGAAGGGGCGACGGAGACCGGCAGGGAGGCGTTCCGCGCGTTTCTGAACCGCATGGACCGTTGTTACAAAGAACGCGTCGAGGACCTCGTCATCTTCACCGCCAGCGATCCGACACGCGCGTCGGCCGAGTTTTTCATCCGCGGCGAATACCTCGCCACCGACGAAGGCCTGCCGGATGCCACCGGCCAGACCTATCATCTCCGCGTCGGCGCGTTTTTCGAAATCCGCGATGGCGAAATCTCACGCGTCACCAACCACTACAACCTGGGCGAATGGATGAGAATGGTGGGTGCCTGATCCCGCGGATGCGCGCGCCAGGGCTTGCGCGGGTTTCCATGATCAGAACCGCCACGATGACGAAAGCCGCAGCTCCTGCTGCGCATCGGCCCCCGATCGGAGATCCGCGCGATAGCCGACGCCGGCGCGGATGTCTCCGGTGATCTGATAGACCGCGCCAAACCCGAGATACAGCGAGTCGTCATCCAGGCCGGCGGCCTCCGCACGCATCGCGCGGCTGCCAGTGGCGAAGCTGGCGGACATCACGCGCCCGTCGTCGAGCAGGCCGATGTTCACCCCGCTCTCGCCCCACAGCGCGAGTTGGTCATTCACTTCCACCCGCGCCAGCAGGCCGAACTCAAGCAGCAGCGACTCATGGCGGTCGCGACCGACATCCAGCGCGATCGGCGCGCCCGGCGCGCCGCCGGTCGTTTCGCTGAACGAATCCATCGTGCTCGCCGCATAGCGCAAGCCGGCGGACGGAATCAGCGTCAATTCATCCTTCTGCCATGCCACGCCATCCACGCCCACGAATAGATCGAAGGCATCGACGTCCCCGTCGTCGAAGTTCACCCGACCGGGAGACCACCCTCCGGCGGTGGCCGACGCACTGCCGCGGCTGCCGTCAAATGCATAACTCCCGTATGAAATGCCCGCGCTGAGGCGGGTCCGGCTTTTCTCATGCAACAGGTGCCCGCCGATCAAGCCGAGGTTCCAGCCGAACGCGTCGGCATCGATCAGTTCCCCATCAATCGTTCCATCATCGACACCGAAATAAACGGCGAGTTGTGTGTGCTCGCGCAGCATCGTGCGCGTGCCCGCCAGCACGCCCGTGCCCTCGAAATCGTAGTCGGCCAGGTTGCGCGAGTTTTCGGTGCCCGCGCGGAAGTAATCCACCGCGGCGAAGAACTCCCAATCGAGCGGGGTGCGCGCATCCGCGATGCCACCTTTCGCCCCGCTCTTCGCGCCATCCCTTGGTTCGAGCGGCGGAGCGGAAAGCGCCGAGCGCTGGTGCGCGCGGGTGGCCTGCATGGCATAGTCCGAAAAACCGCCATAGACTTCCGGTGAAAGCCGGTTGAGCAAAGCCGCGTTCAAACCGGCGGGCGTGAAACTCGCCGCCAGCGCCCATAACAGATCCGGATTGCCCACATCCGCGATGCCGCTGGTGATCTCATATCCGCCGGGGCCGGATGTGATGTTGGGGATGCCGGGATCGATCACATCATCATACAACGATATCCAGGTGGAGGTCTGGTTGCGCGTGGCTCCGAAGAAGGATCCGCCGCCGCCCGGTGGAAGACCGAGGCGGGTCACCGTGCCATTGCCGGGATTGAACAAAACCGCGCCATCAAGGTTTTCGCTCAACGAGGTGATGTTTCCGGCATAACCACCGGCTGACACCACCGTCACCGGCACGAAGGGAGCGATGGCCGCGCCCGCTTGATTCAACTCCAGCGTGCCGTCGAATGTGGCAATGCCGGTGATGTCGAGCCGATCACTCGCCATCGCGGATAGATCCAGCGTGAGCGTGCCGCCCGGCGACTGGCTGAAGTTTCCAGCCACCGCCAGAATGCCGCTGGCTCCCACGCCGCCGGGCGCGACGGTGGTGGTGTTGACCAAATCACCCTGCCAGGTGCCGGGACCGGCTCCGCTGGTGGTGAGCAGGGAGTATGGCTGGAGTCCGCCGGCGGCCAGGGCCGCCCCACCGCCGATGTTGAGCTGAGTTGATACATTGCCAAGCGTGCCGGTGTTGGTCAGCGTGCCTGTGTTGATGTTGATGTTATTTGCGGCAACCGTGCCGCTGACCTGCACGGAGCCCTCACTGGTGAGCACATCGGTGTCGAGCAGGCCGGCGATGGTCGAGCCGTCGTTGAGGTTGGTGCTGGTGGTGAAAAGCGTGCCCGCGCCATTGGTGAGCGTGCCGGCGTTGGAGAGATAACTCGCGACAGTGTCGTTCACCGTCAGTGTAAGCGTTCCGGCGTTGGTGAGGGTGGCGCTGTTGGAGAGTCCGCCGTTTTGGTTCAGCAGGCTGGCGCCGGACGAGATCGAGAGGCTGGTGCTCGCCAGGGAACCCGCGAGGTTGAGGCTGCCGCCCTGGATGGCGGTGGTGCCGGTGTAGGGATTCGCGACGGACAAGAGCAGGGTGCCGCCGCCGGTTTTGACCATGCCGGCATTGCCGGCGAGTGGCGCGTCGATTGTTAGAATGCCGCTTTGCACATTCACAAACGGCGCATTCAACGCGGAATCCGGGGCCAGCACGATGCTTCCGGCGTTGATGCTGTAGTTCGCTCCGTTCTGTTTGATGCCGGCGGTTTGCACGCTGTCGAAAACCGTGACGATGCCGCCGGTCGCGTCCTGGAAAACCGCCACATCGTCGATGCCGTCCTGCCAGGCGGTGTTGCCTGCCGGAGCGCCGGAGACCAGGTTCCAGTTTTTATCGCCCGGACCCGTTCCCCAGACACCGTCGCCACCGGTCCCGCCGGGATTCCAATACAAGTCCGCCGCCTGCAAATGGCCGGCGATTGCGCTGAACACCATCATTCCGGATGTCCATGCTATCAAGGAAACGGAAAGATGCGGGGTTCTTGCTTTCATGGCTGGGGGAAATCATCCGGTTTCGACGGGATTTCAAGGGATGCAATCGTTCATGTGAGTTCGCGTCAATCCCAAACCCCGGAATCAGGTCAAATATAACTTCGATTTGGCTTGAGTTGCAGGCCTTATGTTTGTGAATTTACGCAACAAATTTGAACGACATGAGTTCCCGAATCATCGTTGCGCGGGCGCGCTTATCTGTTGCGCCGTTTTTCCTTTTCCTGTTGTGCCTGCTGGCCGCGTTCGCGCGCACGGCCACGGCCAATCCGGTAACCATCGGGGACGCGTCGTTCGACAGCCGCAGCCTGGCCGTGGCCGGTTTGACCACCACGCTCACGCCGTGGCTGGAAACCGGCGGCACGTCCAATGGCAATGGCTGGTTCGAACGGGTCAACGGCTTCGCCGCCGATGGCCAGAACCATCTGGTCATGAACCTCAACCACAACGTGTGGCAGGATCTGGGCGTCACTTATCAGGATTCCACCCGCTACACGCTCACCGTGGCGGTTGGCAACCGCGACAGCACCTCGACCCTCGCCACCAACCAGAGCCGATACCTGCTCGCGGCCAGCGACGGCACGGTCTTCGCCACCGGCACCCTCAACGCCTCGACGGTCCCGGTGGGGACGTTCATAGATGCCCCGGCACTGGTGTTTGAAACCGGCGAAAGTTCGCCAGCCAGCGGCAAGACCATCCGCATCCTGCTGCAGGCTGGTGGTGGCGGCCGCTCGCACTTCGACCGCGTCCGGCTGACGGCACTACCCACAAATCCTCCCATCGTGACGACGGATGCGGCCTCCTCGTTGACCCAGACGGGTGCCACGCTCAATGGCACGGTCAATCCACTTGGCCAAACGGCCAGCGTGTCTTTCTCTTATGGGCCGACAAGCGCCTATGGCAGCACGGTGACCGCCACTCCGGCCACGGTTTCCGGCTCAACTGCCTCGGCAGTCAGCGCGGATCTGACGGGGCTGCCCGCCGACAGCACCTGGCATTACCGGGTGGTCGCGGAAACCGCCGGCGGCCAGGTGGTCGGCGAGGACCAGACCTTCACGACGACGTCACTGGCGACGCTGAAAGACCTGTCGCTTGGCAGCATCCCGCTCAGCCCGGCATTCGCGCCGGCGACAATCCGCTATTCGGCGAGCGTTCCCTCTGCCACCTCTGCCATCGCGGTCACCCCCACCACTTTGCATGCCGGGGCCTCGGCAACAGTCAACGGCGTGCCGGTGGCTTCGGGCACCGCGAGTGGGCCGATCGCCCTGGCGGAAGGTCCCAACCTCGTGTCCGTTGCGGTGCTTGCGGCGGATGGAGTCAACCGTCTGACCTACACGATCGAGGTCACGCGCGGAACGGTAGTCGCCGCCACCTTCAATTCCGCCACCACCGTGCCAGTCACCGCCGCGAACTATCAGCCGACGGGCACGGTGAACCTGGCGCTGAACTTCGCGCCGCCGACCGGGACAAATCTCACCGTGGTGAACAACACCGGGACGGACCTGATTCAGGGGACTTTTGACAATCTGGCACAGGGACAGCAGGTGGATCTGGCGTTCAACGGGATCCTATATCCGTTTGTGGCGAACTACTACGGCGGCAGCGGCAATGATCTGGTGCTTGAATGGGCCAACGGGCGGCTGCTGGCTTGGGGCTACAATTCTGAATCCGTGCTCGGCGACGGCACGTACTCGCCGCGGAGTCTGCCGGTGCCGGTGGTGGCGGACGGGGTCTTGGCGGGCAAGACGGTGACGCGCGTGAGCCTCGGCGAACGCCACGCGCTGGCTCTGTGCAGCGACGGCACGCTGGCGGCATGGGGCAACGGCTCCTCCGGCCAGTTGGGCAACGGTTCCACTGCCAAATCCCAGGTGCCAGTTGCCGTGCGCCAGAACGGCGTGCTCGCGGGCAAGACGGTGATCGCGATCTCGGCGGGCCAGACCCACAGCCTGGTCCTGTGTGCCGACGGCACCCTGGCCAGTTGGGGATCGAATACCAGTTCACAGCTCGGCGACAGCAGCGGGAGCCTTGGCACTTCGAAGACGGAGCCGGTGTTGGTCGATCAAAGCGGCGTTCTGGCCGGCAAAACGGTGGTGGCGATCGCTGCAGGCAGGTGGCATAATTTGGTTTTATGCTCGGACGGCACGCTGGCTTCCTGGGGTTCCAATTCGAGCGGGGCATTGGGCAACAACAGCACCACCACCAGCAAGGTGCCGGTGGTGGTGGACCGATCCGGCGTTTTGGCGGGCAGGACAGTGGTGGCGATTTCGGCGGGCTCTGGTTTCAACCTCGTGGCCTGTTCCGACGGCACCGTCGCCGCTTGGGGCGATAACGGCAGCGGGCAGTTGGGCGACGGCACCACCATCGACCGCTTGGCGCCGGTCTTGGTGGATCGTTCAGGTGTTCTGGCAGGCCGCTCGGTGACGGCAGTCGATGCGCGCGGGAGCAATCAGTTCAGCCTCTACCATAGCGTGGCGTTGTGCTCGGATGGTTCGGTAGTCACCTGGGGGTTCGGCAGCAGCGGTCAGTTGGGCAACGGATCCACCAACAGCAGCCTGGTGCCCCTGCTGGCGGCCAGGACCGGTGCGCTCAGCGGCAAGACGGTCATCACGGCTCTGTGCGGAGGTGATTCGACCCATGCCCTCTGCTCCGACGGCAGCATGGCCGGTTGGGGGGGGAACTCATACGGCCAGTTGGGAAATGGCAGCACCAACAACAGCTTCGCGCCCGTGGCGGTGGGTGGTTTGGGTGCCGGCGAACGGTTTCAGACGGCGGCCGTGGGCTTGGGCAGTGTCCTGGCGCGGACCGCGCTGCCGCCCGCAGCGCTTGCCACCACTCTCTCAGCCAGCGGTCTCCAGGACACCGGCGCGCAATTGAACGGCAGCGTCATCGCCCAAGGCAGCACCACTGCGGTGAGTTTCGAATACGGTCTCACCACCCGTTACGGCAGCACCGTGCCGGCGGGTCCGGCCAGCGTCAGCGGCACCTCGGCCACTGCGGTGAGCGCCAACCTGAGCGGCTTGGTGGCCGGCACCACTTATCACTACCGCGTGGTGGCCACCAGCGCCGGCGGGCGGGTGACCGGCGAGAACCAGACCTTCACCACCTCCGACTTGGCGGGTTTGGCGGCCCTGAGCCTGAGCAACGGCAGCCTGGCACCCGCATTCACATCGGCCCGGACCAACTATGTGGCAACGGTATCGAACGCGACATCGAGCGTCTTGGTGACGCCGGTGGTGGCCCAAGCCGGAGCCACCGTCACCGTCAACGGCACGACGGTGGTCTCCGGCAGCGCCAGCACGGCGGTCAATCTGGCGGTTGGCAATACCACGATCAGCGTCGTGGTCACCGCCGCCGGGGGTGCCACCACGCGCAGTTACGGGATCACGGTGACCCGTTTGCCTGCGAGCTTCACTTTTACCTCGGCCAGCAGCGTGCCGGTGACTGCGGCCGACTTTTCGGCGGGCGACCTGACCGCGAACCTTGCCTTGAGTTTCGCGCCAAGCGTCGGGACCAGCCTGACCCTGGTCAACAACACGGGTTTCGAGCCGATCCGCGGCACCTTCGCCAACCTCGCCCAAGCACAACAGGTGAACCTGGTGCATTCAGGGATTTCCTATCGATTCGTCGTGGACTACTTCGGCGGCACCGGCAATGACTTGGTGCTGCGCTGGGTCAACACCCGGTTGCTGGCCTGGGGTTACAACACCGACGGCCAATTGGGCCGCGGCAACCTTGACGTCAGCAACGTGCCGGTCGCTGTGGACATGACGGGAGTGCTCTTCGGCAAGACGGTGACTGCGGTGGCGGCGGGCAGGAAAACCAGCTACGCCTTGTCTGCCGATGGCCGGGTGGCTGCTTGGGGAAATGGCGAGGATGGCCGACTGGGCATCAACGATTATCGGGCGCGCAGCGTGCCGGTGGCGGTGGATAACGAAGGTGCCTTGTTCGGACGCCAGGTAAGGCTGCTGACCAGCAAGCATGCACACGTGCTCGCACTCTGTACCGACGGCGCGCTGGTGGCTTGGGGTGATAATACTTCCGGACAGGCGAGTGGCAACAGCGGAGAGAACCTGGTGCCGACCGCACTGGCATCGCTGGGCGTGCTCGCAGACCGCCCGCTGGTGGCACTCACCGCGGGAAATAACCAGAGTCTCGCACTGGGCGCGGACGGCACGCTCGGCGGTTGGGGCGGCGAGGAGAGCTGGAACTACAGCAAGGTGCCGGTGCCATTGGTTTCCATGGGCGCATTGGCCGGCAAGACGATCACTGCGGTGGCGTGCGGTTGGTGGCACAGCTTGGCCTTGTGTTCGGACGGCACCCTGGCCGCGTGGGGTGAGAACACTTACGGGCAGCTTGGCGACGGCAGCACCACAAATCGCCCGGCACCGGTGGCGGTGAATCGCAGCGGGGTTTTGTCGGGTAAAACAATCATCGCGTTGGCAGCGGGTGGTGAATTCAGCCTGGTGTTGTGTTCCGACGGCACGCTCGCCTCATGGGGAAACGGGCAATTCTCGCAATTGGGCAACGGCAGTACCAGCCAGAGGACGCTGCCGGTATTGGTCAGTCGGACGGGTGTGCTCTCGGGCAAGACCGTGTCCCGGATTTCGGCGGGTGACTATCATTCGCTGGCATTGTGCACCGACGGAACCCTGGCAGCCTGGGGTATGAACGGAACCTTCGGCGCCCTCGGCAACGGCAGTTTCACCAACAGTTCAGTACCCGTTTTAGTCAGCACCAGCGCTTTGCGCAGCGGTGAACGTTACCTCTCGGTGGTGGCCGGCGGCACTCACAATCTCGCGTTGGTGGCCTCGCCACCGGTATCGATAGCCACCACCCAGGCGGTCACCGGCATGACCGACACCGGCGCCACCCTGCGCGGCACCGTCAATGCCAACGGTTCGAGCACCAGCGTGTCGTTCCAATACGGGCTGACTACCAGCTACGGCTCCACAGTCACCGCTGCGCCCGCCACTCTGACGGGAACCACGGCCACCGCGGTGAGCGCCACCCTCGGCGACCTGGTCACCGGCACCACCTATCATTACCGGGTGGTCGCCACCAGCGCGGGCGGCACCACTTACGGGGAGAACCAAACCTTTACCACCAGCAAGTCCGCATCGCTCGCCGGCCTGAGTTTGAATGAAGGGGTCCTGTCGCCTGCCTTCTCACCGGAAGTCACCACCTACGCCGCCTCGGTGCAGAACACCGCCGCTACCGTCACTGTGACGCCGGTCGCCGAAAACACCACTTCCACCATCACCGTCAATGGTGTCGCTGTCGCTTCCGGAAACGCCAGCGCGCCGCGCAACCTCACTGTGGGCAACAACACGCTCACCGTGGTGGTGACTCCCGAAAGCGCGGCCTTCACCAAGACCTACACGGTCACCGTGACGCGCCTGCCCGCCGTGGCTTCGTTTTCCTCGGCGACGACCGTGCCGGTGACGGCGGCCGTCTTCCGCGCCAGCGGCCACACGATCCAGCTGGGCCTCGCTTTCGCGCCGACGGTGGGCACCAGCCTGACGGTTGTTAGAAACACCGGCAGCCAGCCGATCGAGGGCGTCTTCGACAACCTCGCGCAGGGCCAGCGCGTGAGCTTGAGCTTCGGCGGCATCGACTACCCGTTCGTGGCCGACTACTTCGGCGGCACCGGTAACGACCTGACGCTGCAGTGGGCCAACCGCAGGTTGCTGGCGTGGGGCGACAACGCGAGCGGGCAGCTCGGCGACGGCACGACCACCGCACGCCAAGTGCCTGTGGCGGTTGACATGAACGGCGTGTTGGCCGGCAAGGTCCCGCTCAGGCTCGACAAGGGCGACAGCCATGCCTTGCTTGTCTGCTCAGACGGCACACTTGCATCCTGGGGCAGCAACAACAGGGGTCAACTGGGCAGCACTACGATCCCTAACAATGTGCCGGTTTTAGTGAGCCGCAGCGGTGTGTTGGCCGGATCATGGCCGATCTCGATCGCGGCAGCTTACGAACACAGCCTCGCACTGTGCGCCGACGGATCACTGGCGGGATGGGGATCCAACAGCTCCGGCCAACTCGGGAACGACGATGTCTATCAGAGCACGGTGCCGCTCGCTGTGAATCGCATCGGCGCGCTGGCGGGCAAAACCGTGACCCATATCTCGGCGGGCTCCTATTATTCGCTGGCACTGTGTTCGGACGGAACCTTGGCGGCATGGGGCTCCAACAGCTCCGGCCAACTCGGCAACGGCGGAACCACCCAGAGCAATGTGCCGGTGCCGGTCAACCGCAGCGGGGTGCTCAACGGCAAGACAGTCACCGCGATCGCCTGCGGCAGCTCCCACGCAGTGGTCCTGTGTTCCGATGGCACCTTGGCCGCGTGGGGATACGGGGAAAACGGGCGATTGGGCAACGGCAGCGATTTTAACAGCACTTCGCCGGTGTTGGTCAACCGCAGCGGGGTGCTCAACGGCAAGACGGTCACCGCGATCGCCTGCGGCAGCTCCCACACCGTGGTGCTGTGTTCCGACGGCACGCTGGCCGCCTGGGGTGGCAACAGCTCCAGCCAGCTCGGCAACGGCAGCACCACCCAGAGCAACCTGCCGGTGCTGGTCAACCGCAGCGGGGTTCTCTCCGGAAAAACCGTGGTGGGCCTTGCTGCGGGGAGCAACCATAGCCTGGCCTGGTGCTCGGACGGCAGCATGGTCGGGTGGGGTTATAACTTCAACGGCCAGCTGGGCAACAACTCGACCACCAGTAGCTCGACGCCGGTGCTGGTCAACACTTCCTCGCTGCAAGCCGGTGAGCGCATCATCGGCGCCGCCGCCGGTGCCAACAGCAGTTATGCCATTGTTTCCGTGCCTCCCGCGCCGCAGGTCACCACCCTCGCGGCCAGCGCAGTCGCCGACAGCGTCGCCACCCTCAACGCCAGTGCGGATGCCGAGGGCGGCAGCGCCACCGTAAGCTTCGAATACGGCCTCACCACTGCCTACGGGAGCACCGTCACGGCCACACCATCGGTGCTCACCGGGACCACTGCGGCCACGGTGAGCGCCAACCTCACCGGCCTGATACCGGGCACCACCTATCACTTCCGCGTGGTGGCCACCAGTGTCGGCGGCACCGTCAAGGGTGCGGACCAGATTTTCACCACCAGCACGCTAGCCACTCTAACTGGCCTTGCCACCGGTGAGGGCATGCTGAGTCCGGCCTTCGATCCCCGCGTCACCCGCTACAGCCTGGCATTGGCCTCTGGCACCACCTCGATCACGGTCAAACCGGTGGCCGCCAGCGCAGAGGCGACCGTCACTGTCAACGGCACGCCGGTCGCTTCGGGCAGCTCCAGCCAGACCCTCCCCCTCACCACCGGCAACAATACCGTGACCATCGCGGTGAACGCCGGTGCCGGTAACATCCTGTCCTATACCCTCACTGTGACCCGCCTGCCGGTCAGCTTTGCCTTCGCTTCCGCCTCCTCGCTGCCGGTCACCGTCGAATCCTTCGCCCCGGAAGGCCTTGAGATCGCCATCGCCCTGAACTTCGCACCCCAACCGGGGACCAGGCTTACTTTGGTCAAAAACACCGGTGACCATCTGGTTGAGGGAACATTTGAAAATCTGTCCCAAGGTCAACGGATCGACCTGACATTCGGTGGCATGACCTACGAGTGGGTTGCCGACTATTTCGGCGGCGATGGCAACGACCTGGTCTTGCAATGGGCCAACCAGCGAATCCTCGCATGGGGCACCAACACCACCGGCCAGCTCGGTGACGGCACTGAAGCGGCACGGGCCACTCCCTCACCGACCGACCCGGAGGCATTGCTTGCCGGTGCAGCGATCCGCAGCATCAGCGCGGGCGCCGGTTTCAGTGTCGCCCTGCTCGTGGACGGTCGCATGGCGGCATGGGGAATCAACGACGTGGGCCAGCTGGGCAACGGCGGCAAGGTTAACAGCAACCGCCCGGTGTGGGTGGACACCGAGGGCGTGCTTGAAGGCAAGACCGTGGTCAAGGTGGTTTGCGGCGTCAGACACGCGCTGGCGCTCTGCTCCGATGGAACGCTCGTCGGTTGGGGCCTTGGCGTCAACGGGCAACTCGGCTACGGCGGGAGCAACTCGTCCGCGGTGCCGTTGCGCGTCGATCAAAACGGCGTGCTTGCCGGCAAACGCATCATCGGGCTGGCGGCCGGTGCCAACCACAGTCTCGTGCTGTGCAGCGACAGGTCGCTCGTCACTTGGGGCATCGACGTAGACAACACCGGGGGATCTTCCTCCACCGTGAGTCTGAAGCCCCGTCTCGTGGAGCCCGGCGGCTATCTCGATGGAAAAACCCTGGTCGAAATTTCCGCAGGCTCGGACTTCAATTCGGCACGTAGTTCGGATGGCACACTGTTCACCTGGGGACGGGATAATTCGGGCTCACTCGGATATTTCGTGAGCTTTTCGCTACCCATTCGGTCGCCTCGCCCTCTCGACGCGACAGGCCCGCTTTCCGGCCGCAGTGCGGTCGCGCTTTCCAGCAAATTCACCTCGAGTCTGGCGCTTTGCAATGACGGCAGGCTGGTGCAGTGGGGCGGCTCGCCAGGTTCTTCCGGTTCCGTCTCGCTCGTGAATGCCTCCGGCGTGCTGTCGGGACGTAATGTGGAGGAAATCGCGTGCGCCCCGTCCGCACGACTTGTGCGCTGCGGCGACAACACCCTGGTTCACTGGCAATACGCATCGTTTAATTTCGGTGAACCGGCACTGGTCGATCTGGCGGCATTGAAACCGTCCGAGCGCCTCGGCTCGATCGCCGCCGGAGACAATCACTTCCTCGTGCTGGTCAATTCCCCGCCCGCGGCGCAGGCCGACACGCTTGCGGCCACCGACATCAGTGACACCCGTGCGGTCCTGCGGGCCGCGGTGCGTCCTAACGGCACCGATACCACGATTGCCTTCGAGTATGGTCCCACGCCGGCCTATGGCCAGACCGTGGCCGCCACGCCGGGATTGGCCAGCGGCACCGGGGAAACGCAAGTCAGTGCGATGATCGACGGATTGATCTCCGGCACCACTTATCACTTCCGGGTGATCGCCACCGGCAACGGCGGCACGGTGCGCGGGGAGCGATTGACCTTCAACACCACCGACTTCGCCTCGTTGGCGGGACTTTCCATGAGTCATGGAACAATCTCCCCAGCCTTCAATTCCCGGGTCCTCAACTATCATTCGGTTGTCCCCGCCGGCATCGAATCGATCATCCTCACTCCGCAGGCCAAGGAGGCGGCGTCCACCGTGCGCGTGGCTGGTGTTCCGGTCGCTTCCGGCAGCGCGAGCGCGCCGCAACCGCTGGTGGTTGGCAACAACCCGATCGAAACCGAGGTCATCGCGCCCGGTGGTGGAAACACGACCATTTACCGGCTCACCGTCACCCGCTTGCCGTCGCAAGTGCTGCTCGATGGTTCCGGCCAGCCGTTCCTGGTGGTTGAATCCCTGGCACCCGCTGGTAATCCGCTGTCCATCGCGCTCGGTTACAAGCCAACGACTGGAACACATTTCACCATCGCTACGGTCACCGGCCCTTCTTCAATCGTGGGCACCTTTGCCGGTCTCAAACACGGACAAACCATCACTCTTGAACGCGACGGTGTGGGTTATGATTTCATCGTCAATTACCACGGCGGCGACGGCAACGATCTGGTGCTGCAATGGGCCCATACCCGGCCGATCTCGTGGGGATTCAATTTCTATGGTCAACTCGGCAACGGAACCACCGGCACCAACAGCGCCGTGCCCGTGCCGGTGAGCCGCTCCGGGATCCTGGCGGGAAAGACCGTGATCGCCATGACCGGCGGCGACGACCACTCGCTCGCGCTCTGCTCCGATGGCGCGCTGGCCTCCTGGGGCAACGGGATCAGCGCCCGCCTGGGCCGTGGCCCGGTTGTCTCCACCAGCGAATCCTCTTCGCTACCGGTGGCCGTCTATCAGGAAGGGGTGCTGGCCGGCAAAACGGTGGTCGCACTGGCGGCCGGCACCGGGCACAGCGTGGTGCTGTGCTCGGACGGTAGCCTTGCCGCGTGGGGCAGTAACTTTAGCGGACAGTTGGGCGATGGCACGACGTTCAACGCCACTGCCAGCCCGGTGGCCGTCAATTCCTCGGGGGTGCTTGCCGGCCGCCGGGTCGTCGGCATCTCCGTCCGCAGGAACTTGAGCCTCGCCGTCTGCGATGACGGCCGCGTGGCCGCCTGGGGCACCAACAACGGCGGGCAGCTTGGCACGGGAAACACCACGGCCAGCCAGGTGCCGGTGCTCGTCGATCATACCGGAGTGCTCGCCGGCAAGCGGGTGGTTTCCGCCGCCGCCGGAGACGATTTCGCGCTGGCTCTGTGCGACGACGGATCGCTGGTGGCCTGGGGAAGCAATGATGAGGGGCAATTCGGCAATGGCACGATTTCCGCCACTCCCAGCCTTCCGGTGCTGGTGGACCGAAGCGGCGTGCTGGCCGGCAAAACGGTGGTCGGCATCGCGGCCGGCGATTCCCACGGACTTGCCTGGTGTTCGGACGGCACCCTGGCCGCCTGGGGGCGCAACGATGGACGACTGGGCGATGGCACCAACGTGCTCAGGTCATCGCCTGTCCTCGTGAACCGCAGTGGTGTTCTTGCCGGGAAAACAGTCGTGAAAATGATTGCCGGGATGAATGACAGCGTCGCGCTCTGCAGCGACGGCACCGTGGCGCACTGGGGCACCGGCTTCAGTAGCGGCATGGCCAGCAACCTGCCGGTCGCCCTGAATCTCGCGGCGTTCGCCCCCGGCGAGCGGGTGATCGAGGTGGGGATCGGTGCGGCTCATGGCCTCGCCGTGGTCGCCATGCCGCCCCCGCCGCGGCAGGTGGAGACCCTGGCGGCCACCTCGATCACCGACACCACCGCCACCCTGCAAGGCCGGGCCTCAGGCAACGGATCCACGGCGGCGGTCCGCTTCGAATACGGCACCACGCCGAAGCTGGGCAAGCTGGTGATTCCGAATCCCGCTGACATTTCCGGCACTGCGGTCGGGGGGATTTCCTCGACCCTCGGAGGCCTATCGCCGGGCACCACCTATCATTACCGTATCGTGGTGGAAAACCCCTACGGATCGGTGGCCGGGGAAACCGGCACCTTCACCACCACCCGGCTGGCCGATCTCGCCGGGCTGTCGCTCAACCGCGGGTCGCTTGCTCCTGCTTTTTCCCCGGCCCGGTCGAGCTACGACGTGACGCTTCCGGCGGATGCCGTGGAAATCCGCATCACTCCCACGGCATTGGACGCCGCCGCATCCGTGACGGTGGCAGGCACGCCCGCGGCGCCGGATGTCGTTGTGCCGCTTTCGTCCGCCACGACCACCTTCCCGGTGACGGTCACCTCGGCGGATTCGCTGAACACCCGTGTCTACCAGATCACGGTGACGCGCCTGCCGCTCACGATGAATCTCACCGCCGTTCCGCAATCCGTGATACGCGCAGGTGGATTTTCAATTGCTGGCATTCCCCCGGCACTCTCCCTCGGCACTGCGCCTGTCTCCGGTCTCTCGCTGCCGGTCCTGGAAAATACCGGCATCGGTTTCATTGCGGGCCGCTTCGACAACCTGGCCCAGGGGCAAACGGTGTATCTGGCCCATGGCGGCATCGACTATCCCTATATCGTCAATTACTACGGTGGTAGTGGCAACGACCTCGTCTTCGAATGGGCGAACACACGGCTGTTCGCGTGGGGTGCCAACAGCTACGGCCAGCTTGGCGACGGAACCAGCACCAACCGGCTGTTGCCCACGGCGGTGGATGCCGGCGGCACCCTGGCCGGGAGGACCATCATCGGTGGCGGCTGCGGCGAGGATCACAGTGTTGCGGTGTGTGCCGATGGCAGCCTGTTTGCCTGGGGAAGAAACCAGGCTGGCCAGCTTGGCACCGGCAACAGCGCATCCTCCCTGTTGCCCGTAGCCGTTCAGCAGACCGGTGCCTTGGCCGGCAAGCGCGTCACAGCCTTGGGCGCGGGCCGATTCCACACTCTTGCACTATGCGATGATGGCACGGTCTTCGGATGGGGATCGAACAGCGGCGGCGAGCTTGGCGACGGCAGCACCACCAACCGCAATGTCCCCGTAGCCACCAGCATGACCGGCGCTTTGGCCGGCAAGCGGATTGTCGCCTTCTCCACTGGGGGCAGCCACACCCTGGCCTTGTGTGACGACGGCACCGTGGCGGCATGGGGTGGTAACTCCACCGGTCAATTGGGCAATGGCACCACCGTCAACAGCCCGCTGCCTGTGGCGGTCGATCAAACCGGCGTTTTGTTCGGAAAACAGGTCATTGCGGTCGCCGCGGGCCATACCTCCAGTTATGCGCTTTGCTCCGACGGCACGGTGGCGTCCTGGGGTGGCAATGGCGGCGGCCAGTTGGGCGACGGGACCAAGGTTTCGCGCTCCACTCCGGTCTGGATCCGCAACGACGGAGTGCTCGCGGGCAAACAGGTTGTCGCGCTTGTGGCGGGCATTGAACACGCCTTGGTCATGTGCGCCGACGGCACCCTTGCCGCATGGGGCAACAACAGCGCGGGCAGTCTCGGCACCGGCAATACCACCAACAGCGACATCCCGGTCCTGGTGAACCGCTCGGGTGTGCTGGCCGGCAAGGTGGTGCGGTCAATCCATGCCGCATCCTACCGCAGCTTCGCCATGTGCGACGATGGCACGCTCGCCGCCTGGGGCAACAACGGCTCCGGCGCACTCGGCAACAACTCGAGTGACCAATCCAACACCCCCATCGCGGCCAGCATGGCAAACCTGCTCGCCGGCGAAAAAATGACCCGCCCGCTGACCGGAGCGTACACGCAAAGCAACCTCGCGATCGTTACCTCGCCCCTTGGTCCGCGCGCCACCACACTCGCCGCCAGTAATGTGGGCGACAACCGCGCGGTTTTGCTCGGCAGCGTCAATCCCAACGGCCAGAGCGCCACCTTATCGTTCGAATACGGACCGACCACGAGCTACGGTTTCACAGTCGCCGCCAGCCCCGCCTCGGTCGAGGGGACAGGCACCACACCGGTGAGCGCCGCGTTGGCGGATCTGTTGCCGGGTACGACCTATCATTTCCGCGTGGTGACCACCGGATCATTTGGGGTTGTGCGCGGGGAGAACCAGACATTCACCACCAGCGCGCTCGCCACCTTGGCCGCTCTGGGTATCGATGGCGCGACGACGGAGCCTGCATTCCAACCCCTGATCGCGAGCTACCGCGCCGTGGTTTCCGCTGCCACCGCGAGCCTCCGCGTGACTCCAGTGGCCGCCCACTCGGATGCGGTCATTGAAGTGAACGGCAGTATGGTGGCATCCGGTGTCCCTAGCGCACCGATCGCTCTTGCACCGGGTGAAAACGAAATCGTCATCAATGTGAAGGCCGCCGGTGGCGCGAGCCGGATGGATTACCGCGTCACGGTCACGCGGGTGAAGGATTCCTTCGTTTTCCGCAGCGCGGGCGATGTCGGCATGCGCGCGCCGTTCTTCTCCGGTGCGGGCATGAATGCCTCGTTCGCGCTCCAATACGCACCCGCTCACGGAACGAACCTGCGGGTCATCGAGCAATCGGGCATCCGGCTGATCCAAGCGGAATTCGACAATCTCCCACATGGCCGGGCAATCACCTTGATTCACAACGGCGTGTCATATCGTTTCGTGGCCAATTACTTTGGTGGCGATGGCAATGACCTCGTCTTGCACTGGGCCGACACGGTGTTGAACGCCTGGGGTCGAAACCAGGAGTGGCAGATCGGGAATGCCTCTGCCACGAATGCACTACTGCCCGTAATGGTCGATGGCTCCGGCGTGCTTGCCGGCAAGGCGATCACCGCCGTGGCCAGCGGATACCGCCACTCCCTGGCACTTTGTTCGGACGGCACGCTCGCCGCATGGGGACAAAACAGCGAGGGCCAGCTTGGCGACGGCACGACCACCTCGCGCAGCAGGCCGGTGCTTGTGGATCAAAGTGGCGCGCTGGCCGGCAAGATGGTGGTGGCCATCGCCGCCGCCGATTCACACAGCCTGGTTCTCTGCGCCGACG
>JALOUA010000040.1 GCA_025457625.1 Akkermansiaceae bacterium | reverse complement strand
CATAGTGCGTGGTGGAGAGGTTGGAAGTGCCGCGGCTCTGGTTCTTCAGGAACTCCCCACGTTCATGGTGGATGGCAATCATCCCGATGCGGCGATGGGCTTCGCCATGCCATCCGCCACGGAACCTGCTCATCGGCCTTTCCTCAATCACCTGATAGGCAATCCGGTCCGGCCTTGTGACATCCACGCTCGTGATCGTGATCCGGCGCTTGCCGATTCTCGCGGAGGCTCCGGCCTTCAGCGGCATCCGCGCCAGAACCACCGGGCGCTTGAGTGGAATGTGAACCTCACCTGCGAGGGTGGCATTCGTTCCCGCGGCTTTGACGTCGGTTGTCAAAAAATTGCCGATCTCCACATCGTTGATGCCAATCGGCAGTTTCCAAGGAAACGGAATCCCGACTGTTGGAAGTATGACATCTGCTCTGAGGCCGGCCCAAGCGGTGCTTGAGGAGTTGGCGATGGGTTCAACCGGTGATTGGAGGCTGGATCGATAGCCGTTGGGGTAGGCGAACCATTTCGGATCGAGACCTTCCATTCGGGCGAAGGCCCTGATGCGTTGGTAACGCACATCATTGTAGCCACCGAAGCCCCAGGAAACTCTCGAATTGTCGTTATCAGCGAAAGAACCTTCTGCGAACGCAAACGCGATCTTTGACTGGTCCGGCCATTCCGAACGCGGTGCCGCGGCTTCCAGACGGGTGAAGGTTTTGACGAAATTCACCGGCCATGAAAACCATGCGAGCGCGGCGACCAGCGCGGTGCCGGTGATGGCGGCCGCGAGCCGTTCGGGACGGCGGGCGCGAATGCACAGGAAAAGCCCGCCGAACAGACCGAGAACCGCGGTGACTTGCGTGATGAGAAGCCTGCTGAGCTTAAGATGCTCGTTGTCATAACTCCACATGGGTTGCTTATCGCGGGTGAGCCATTCCGCCGCGTTCACGTAAACGGCGAAGACGATGAATGCTGTGAAGGTACAGCCCATCGTGATGGTGATGAAGTTTGAATACGTTATGGATCTTGCGGAAATCGCCATGGCGAGCGCCGCAACCACGCCGAGCGAGAGCATTTCCTCCGCGAAGATCAGCAGCAGGTCGATGAACTCCGGCCTCATTCCTGCGAGCAGGATCATCGCCACTTGGAGAAGAGCCAGCGGGAGCATGACGATCAGGCAGGAGGCGAGTTTGGAGGAAAGCCAATCGCCGGAGGAAACCGGGCGGCTGAGTAAGAAGGCGGTGTCGCGCAAGGGCGCGTCGAGCTGCACGATGCGCCCGACGGTTAGAAACAGCAGCACCCATGAGCCGTAGCGGATGAAGGGCAGCCATTCGATCACTTCGACGCGCTTCTCCACCGGCGTGGCGGGCAGCCAGAGGATGCAGGCGGCGGCGAACCAGGTGATCGCGATGAGCCAGCGCGAGTGGCGCAGGTCCTTGCGGACGTGATGGAGCAACAAGTTCATGAGCGCGGGTTTTCCGATTGGAACTTCTTGGCGAGGACGATGAAGATTTCCTTGAGCGAGAGCGTGGAGGCCTCGACGCGGGCCTGAGGGTGATCGGCTTGGATGGTGGCGAGCGTGTCGCCATTGAAGGCGGTGTGGATGAAGCGGCTGTGGTCGCCCTCGGATTCGAGGCCGAGGATGGCGGCGGTTTTGATGACGGGCTCGTGCGGACCGATGAGGTCGATGCGGCGGAAGCGTTGCTGCAGCGAGTCGAGCGATTCGGAAACCTGGAGCCGGCCTTCGTCGATGATCATCACGTCGTCGGCGAGTTTTTCCACATCGTCGATGTCGTGGGTGGAGAAGAAGATCGACCAGTCGTTCTGGCGGGTGATTTCCAGCACGGTGTCGAGGAACTCGGATCTCACAAGCGGGTCGAGGCCTGCAAAAGGCTCGTCGAGGATGAGCAGGCGCGGGCGGAAGGCCATGGCGAGCAGCAGGGCGAGTTTCACTTTCTCCCCGCGCGAGCAGAGGGAGATGCGGCGCTTGAGCGGGATGCCGAGTTTTTCCAACAACTCCTTTTCAAACGGCTTGTCCCAGTTCGGATAGAGCCTGGAGGTGAAGGCGATGAGTTGTTCGCCGGTCATCCAGTCGTAGAGTTCCTGGTTTTCGGAAACGTAGCCGGTTTTTTGCCAGTCCTCGGGGCGCAGGTGTTGGGAGTCTTGGCCGAAGAGCGAGCACGAGCCGCTGTTGGGCCGGATGAGGCCGGCGAGCATCTTGATGGTGGTGGTTTTCCCGGCACCGTTGCGGCCGAGGAAGGCGCAGGCGCGTCCGGCGGGCAGCGAGAGGTTCAGGTCGTGGACGGCGTCCTTGTGAAGGTAGCGTTTGCCGAGACTGTGGGCTTCAATGATCGTTTCCATGGATTTTGTGATGGTGTTGGCGGATGAGGTCGAGGAGTTCGTCGGCCGTGAGCCCATGGTGGGCGGATTCGACGAGGAGTTGCTCGATGAGTGGCTGGAGGGCGCGCATGCGCTCGGCACGCAGGCTGGGCCGGCGATCGGCCACGAAGCTTCCGGAACCGGGGTGGCTGGCGAGCACGCCTTCATCCGTCAGGCGACTGATGGCCTTCTGGACGGTATTCGGGTTCACACTCAGCTCGCGGCTGATCACGCGGACCGACGGCATCTGCGCACCCTGCTGGAGCTGGCCGGTGGCGACGGCTTTCTTCACCGCACGGACGATCTGTTCGTAGATCGGCTCGCCGAGCTGGATTTGGATGGTGAAGGGAAGCATGGCGCGCAACTGTATGATGTGTTGTAATACAGATAGGACGGATGCCGCAAGAGGAATTTCGAAAAATTTTGGGTAGCGATGGATGCGGCAGTGGACGGACAGGGCGGATTGACGCCTCTCGGGCATAAATCCTGATAGAACGCCTCCTTATCCATCGCCTCGTGGAAACGCCGCTTCACGTTCTGGAAAGCCCTGCCCTGCGGCATGGGCGGAGCGAAGCATGGCGACCGGCGTCCCGTCAATGGGGCGGTATCCGGTGATGCTTCCCATCCACTAAATCTGCCGTAGTTTTCCTGTTGACGCTACCAGCCGTGTGATTACTCTCGCAGCCGTCGGTCCCCACCAGCCCACATGCGATGCGTTCAATGCGGCTCCCTCAAAGACAAAGTCCTCGATTCCAGGTCCTCGAAGGATGGCACCACCATTCGTCGTCGGCGCGAATGTCTGACCTGCAGCTACCGCTACACGACCTACGAGCAGATCGAGCGCACCGAGCTGCGGGTGGTGAAACGCGACGGCACGCGCGAGTCGCTCAACCGGGAGAAGCTGATGAGCGGCCTGGTCAAGGCCTGCGAGAAGCGGCCGGTGCCAATGGACCGGCTGGACCGGGCGGTGGAGGAGATTCTAACAGACCTGCACAAGGACCACCTCAGCGAGGTGCCCTCTTCGGTGATCGGCGCCAAGGTGATGGACAAGCTTCACCAGATCGATCCGGTGGCCTACGTGCGCTACGTGTCGGTTTACCGGCAGTTCGACGACGTCAACGAGTTCATCAAGGAAATCCAGTCGCTCTCGCGCCGCGCCGCGCGGGATCCGTTCCAGCGGCGGCTGTTCAAGGACTGATGGCAACCCGCACGAGTTCCCCCCGTTTCCGACAGACACCCATCCGGCAACGTTTCCCCAAGTGATCGCACTCATCGGCAACCGCCCCGCGCTCCAGATCGGCCGCCATCAGGTGATCGATTACGACACCGGCTGGATTGATGACGCGCTGCGCCGTGCCGCGCGCGCGGCCGATCATGAGGACTTCCCCTTCGTGGATGACATCCGCAGCGGCGTGGTGCAATACCTGGAGACGAGATGCCCCTTGAAGCTGCTGGCGATCGAGGATCTCTACGACCGGATGCGGCGGATGCTGGTGAAGATCGGCTGCGGCCGCATTGCGGAAAACCTGACGCCGCTGGCGCCGCCGGTGACCGTCTCGCTGGTGCGCGCGGCGATGGAGGCGGGCAATGGTTTCGAGCTGGCGTTTTTCGAAATGCTGCGCGCGGAGCTTGCCGACCTGCGGGCGGCGGGTGCCGAGGAGATCCGCTTCACCGACCTGCGCGAGAGCGCGATGATCCTGCGCGGGGCGGGGAAATGGAACAAAAGCTGCCAGAGCCTGCTGGACGAGATCGAGGCCTTCCTGCGCAACTGGGACCGCGAGGAACCGCCGCAGGCGGATGAGGCGCGGTTTCTTGCGGGCATCGCGCAATGATGCCGCCTCAGATCCGGTAGGCGTGGCGGTGGCGGAGGACCGGTTCGAAGGCCGGCTCCGGGTTGCAGAGGCGGCGGATGAGGTCATCCCAGATTTCGCGGCCCTTGAGAATCTCCACTTCGATGCGCAGGAAATAGACCGGCACGTCGATGGATGTGGGCCGCGGGAAGCGCACCGCGTCCTTCTCGGTGGTGAGGACGAGCTGCATGTCGCGCTCGACGCAGCGTTGCATGAAACGATCCACCTCCTTGCGGGAAAAGCGGTAGTGGTCGGCGAAGCGGCGGCGGATTTCGACGCGGGCGCCGAGTTTTTTCAGGGATCCCTCGAAGGCCTCGGGGACGGCGATCGCACTGATCGCACCCACCCACTTGTCCTTGAGGAAATCGAGCGGCTGGCGCTCGCGGGTGAAGACGTTTTCGAGATGCACCGGGCCATGGGCGCATTCGATGATCTCCGCGGTTTTGTTATATTTGCGGATGCGTTCGATGAGACCGTCATTGGGGCTGCCATCGCACTTGGTGAGCAGGATGTAGGAGGCGCGGCGCAGGTTGACGGGCGGCTCGCGCAGTGTGCCGCGCGGCAACAGGGCCTCGGTGCCGAACGGGGCCTGGGAATCGACGAGCACGATGTCGATGCCATGCGCGAGATCGAGGTATTGCATGCCGTCATCGAGCAGCAGCGTGTCGGCGTCGAGGTGGCGAATGGCGAAGCGCCCGCCCTTGACGCGGTTCTTGTCCACCAGCACCGAGACGCCGTCGAGATTGCGCGCGAGCATGAACGGCTCGTCGCCGGCGAACTTGGAGTCGAGCAACAAGGCCTCGCCGGTGGAAACGACCCGCGGCATCAGCCATGACGGGATCGGCGTGCCATGGGCGTCGCGCCAGCGCTGGGGACTGGCGGGTTTTTTGCTTTTGTAGCCGCGGGAGAGGATGGCCACGTGGCGCCCCTGATCGCGCAGCGAGCGGGCGAGCAACTCGACGACCGGGGTCTTGCCGGTGCCGCCCACGGTGATGTTGCCGACGGCGATGACTTGGGCGCCGAGGTGGTGTTGGGGTTTCCAGCCGCTGCGGTAGCGCCAGAGACGGAGCTGGACGAGCAGTCGGAAGACGCCGGACAGCGCCAGCATGAGAAAGCGTGTGAAGGTGGCGCGGATGCCCTTGGCGCGGCCGAAGATGACGTCCGCGCCCCAGCGTTCGAGTTCCTCGATCCATTCCCTCATGCGTGCGGCGAGCATGTTCCGCCGCCGCATGGGCAATCAAGCAGCAAAGGGCATGCCCGCTCAGGCCTTGCCGGGGATCGGCGGCACCTCCGGCGGCATGCGCACGTCGCCTTTTTCGAAGTCCGCCGCCGTGGGCGTGCACACGAGTTGATAGAATGGCGACTTCTCATTGTTGGCGATGTCGCTCCAGCGGACCAGGTCGCCGGTGTAGGCGGAGATGCGGCCCATGATGGCGACCAGGGTGACCTCCGCGATGCGCTTCGCGTCGTTGAGCGGCTTGCCGTTCATGACACCGCGGATCATGTCCACGTGTTCCTGGACCATGGCGTTGTCGGAATCCAATTTGATTTCCTCGATTTTCATCTCCACGCCGGTGAGCTTGCCGCCGCCCATGGCCACGCCCTTGGTGCCGGTGAAAAGCTCGCCGACCCGCTGATAGGTCCCTTCGATCTGGCGGCACTGGCTGTGGATGTGCACATCATCGCCGAAGTCGTAATCGACACTGAAGAAATCGAACATGTTGCCGGTTTCGCGGCGCGCGCGGCCGCCAAAACCGAGCGCGCTGACGGGCAGGCGGCCGAGGAACCAGACGGCGACATCGATGTTGTGGATGTGCTGCTCGACGATGTGGTCGCCGGACATTTCGGTGAAGTTGAGCCAGTTGCGGGCCATGTAGTTGGCGTCGGACTCGCCCGTCTCGCGGCGCTTGATCCATGGGACGCGGCCGTTCCACTGGACCACGCCGCCCTTGATTTCGCCGATGGCGCCGGCATCGATGAGCGCCTTGTTGCGCAGGTATCCGGCCTGGTGGCGGCGCTGGGTGCCGGTGACGACGGCCAGTCCCTTGGCGGCGGCCTTCTCGCCGGTGGCGATGATCGAGCGTGCGCCGACGGGATCGACGGCCACCGGTTTCTCGATGAAGCAATGTTTGCCGGCCTCGACGGCGGCGGCGAAATGCAGCGGCCGGAATGCCGGCGGGGTGGCCATGAGGACATAATCGCAGCCGCTGGCGATGACTTTCTGATAGCTGTCAAATCCGCCGAAGCACATTTTCTCATCGAGTCCGTAGGGCTTGCCGGCGGCGATGGCGGCGTTCTGGAACGCATCGGCCGTCGCGGTGAGTTCGGCCTCAAGGCCGAGGATTTTGCAGGCGTCCGAGAAATCCTTGAGCGCGCCCTTGCCGCGTCCGCCGCAGCCGATCAGGCCGACCTTGAGTTTTTTCGAACCAGACGCGTTGGTGGCGGCAAGGGCCGGGCCCGCGGCCAGGGCGGCTCCGAGAAGTGAACTTTGGCTGATGAATGATCTGCGATTCATGGGATAGGGTGGTTTTGGCGATGGAAATGCCGGGTCTGCCGTTGCAAACGCGGGCACATGATGCTCCCATACGCCATCTGAATTGCCAATCCTTCACTTTGCGGCATTTTCCCTGATGACCACAACCGCCATGAAACTGATCCATACCTGCCTCCTGTCATGCATCGGATTTGCGACCGCCGCCGCGGAGATCCCGGTGCTGTTCATCGCCGGGCCGAAAAGCCACGGTGTCGGCCAGCACGAGCATCCCGCGGGTTGCGCGCTGCTGGCCGCCCACCTCAACGCGAGCGGTCTGGGGATCCGCGCCGATGTGAGCGAGGGCTGGCCCGCCGATCCGGGTAAAATTGCCAGCGCGGCGACGATCGTGATCTATGGCGACGGCATCGACGCGCATCCCGCCAAGGGCCGTCTTGCGGAACTGCGCGCGCGTTATGAGGCGGGAAAGGGACTGGCGGTGCTGCACTTCGCGCTCGAACCCGCCGATGCGGAAATGGCCGCGTTTTTCGACGCGGCGATCGGCGGCCATTTCAGTCCGGATTGGTCGGTCAACCCGATCTGGAAGATGAAGGATCCGCTGTTCGCCACGCACCCCGCCACGCGCGGCGTGGAGGTTTACGGGATCGAGGACGAGTTTTACTATCACATCCGGCTGCGGGAAAATGTGATTCCGTTGATGAGGGCGCTGCCGCCGGCCGACTCGCTGGGTGATGATGGTCCGCGCAGCGGCAATCCCGCCGTGCGCAGGGCCATCGCCGATGGCGTGCCGCAGACGCTCGCATGGGCGGTGGAAAACGACAACGGCTCGCGCGGCTTCGGTTTCACCGGCGGTCATTACCATCATTTGTGGAGTCATCAGGATTTCCGCAAACTCGTGCTCAACGCCATCGTCTGGACCGCCGGGGTGGAGGTTCCTGAAAAAGGCGTGACCGCCGCCATCGCCGCCAAGCCCGCGCACCCGTCAATCGACGTGGCCATCGCCAAGGACGACCTCGCCGACGTGAAACTCCACATCGCCGCCAATCCGGACTCCCTGCACAAGGGCGGGCGTGACAACTCGCGCCCGCCGCTGGAACAGGCGATCCTGCGCAACAAGACCGACATCGCCGTGTTTCTCATCGAATCCGGCGCGGCGCCCGACGGCGCGGAGGGGTCGGCGCGCACGCCGCTGCATCTGGCCATCGAGCGCAACAATCCCACCGTGCTTGCCGCGCTGCTCAAGGCCGGCGCAAAACCCAGCCCGCCCGACCAGGCCGGCTGGACGCCGCTGCACCATGCGGCCGCCAAAAACCAGGCCGCCAATGCCAAAATATTGTTGGAAGGCGGTGCGAACCCGATGGCCCTCAGCGAACTCGGCGGCACGCCGCTGCACGAGGCCGCCGCCAGCGGTGGCGCGGAAATCATCCAGCTTTTGTTAGACCACAAGGTCGATCCCAAGCTGAAATCGAAACAGAATGTCACCGCGCTCGACCTCGCGAAAGAATACAAGAATCAGCCGGCCATCGACGCGCTTACCGGCCGCTGAATCTCATGTGTCGCAATGGAACCTCAGTTGCGCGATCAGGATGCCGCCCTCGACGGCGCGATACACAAGGCGATGCTCTGAATCGATGCGGCGGGACCAGTAGCCGCGCAAAGCGTGTTTGAGCGTCTCGGGCTTGCCGATACCGGAATGAGGGCTGCGAATGATGTCCTTGAGAAGCAGATTGATTCGCGACACGACCTTGGGTTCGGTGGCCTGCCAGTAGGTGTAATCATCCCACGCTTGTGGTGAAAATGTGAGATTCACGAATTGACGTCGATGTCGCGCACGACTCCCCTGCCGTTTTCGAGCGCGTGGATGGCTTCCAGCAGGCGTTTGGCGTTGGCCGGACCGCGCATCAGATAAGCCGTCTCTTCAAGTGACTCGAAATCCTCAAGCGACAACATCACAACCGACTGGTCGCGATTGCGGGTAATGATGACGGGCGCGTTATCCGCAGGCCTGTGACGCCACCACCACGAGAGCACCAGCGCGAGAAATGCGAGCCCGATGATTCCCCAGTCGCCGATGAGCGCGTAGAGTGAGAACGACGGCTTGAGCGGCACGTCCAGCTCGACGAGCAGCGAGCCGCGGGTGAAATGGCTGCCTTTCGAATCCAGAATGACCTGCGGCTTGCCGGTATCCGGGTGCGCGGTGGAACCGGTGCTGTCGAGTGCGGCGCTCACGCCGCTGTTGGCGGCGCGCAGCATCGGCCGCCGCATCTCGATGGTGCGGAACCTCGCGTTGGCGAAGTGTTGCGCCGCCGCGGCCGACTCCTTGAACCAGCCGTCGTTGGTGACGTTCACGATGACCTGCGGGCCAGGGCGGACAAACAACCGCGTGAGGCGTCCCAGCGTGTCCTCGAAACAAATCGTCGGAATCGCGCCGATCACCTCGCCCGCCAGCGTCGGGACCGGCAGCGGCTCCGCCGATACGCCCGGCGTGAACGATCCGCCGTATTCGATGCCCGCCTGTTGTTCATAGATTTTCGCCAACAGCGGGATGCGGTCCACCAGCGGGATGGTCTCGCCGAAGATCACCAGATGCCGCTTGCGGTGGGTTTGCAATTCGTCCTCCGGAGACATCACGGCGAGCGAGTTCCAGATGCGGCCTTTTTCCATGACACTGAGTTCATTGTCGCCGGACTTCACCGCCTCCAGTTCGTTGACTCCATAGATCAGGTGGAAGGGTCCGGCCTCGCGCACGCGGGCGATGGTGTCGAGGTTTTCGCGCCAGGTTCCCCAGGTGCCGTCGTCCGCGCGCAGGATGCGGCCTGTTAGGGCGGACTCCGGCCAGATCACCCAGTCCGGCCAGCTCAGCTCGATTTCCCCCCCATCGCCATCGCCCACCGCCGACTTGAGCCGCGCGGCGTCGTGATCGGCCAATCCCTCCAGCGCCTTGAGCGTCTCGTCCTCATAGGCCATGTGCACCTCCTGCGCCTCCCACAACACGCGCGCCGCATCCTGCGGGATGTTGATCTGCACCAGCAAGGCCTTCACGCGCACCGATTCGCCGCGTCCCTCCAGCGCCATGCGCGCCACCCCATAACAAACGAGCAGGCCGACGACCGCCGCCGCCGCGGCGAAGTCCAGCCTCATGCGGGCCGCCCCGTCGCGCGCGCCGAGCATCACGCGCCGCCCGGCCTGCACCAGCACCGCCTGGAAGAACACCAGCAGCATGGAAAGCCCCGCCACGCCTAACAGATCCGCCGACTGGGCGATCACCGGAGTTTCATGAAACGCCACGCCAAGGCCGTTCCAGCCGAAGCCGGTGAAGAGCCAGCCGCGCAGCCATTCGAGGCCGGCCCACACGGCGCCGTGGCAGAAGGCGATGCGCAGGCTGCGCGCGCACTCCGGCCAGCCCTCGCGCGGGTCGCGCCACGGATTGCCGAGCGTGGCGGCAAACGCGCCGAACAAGCCCCAGTAAACGCCGAGGTAGAGCGGCAGCACCGCCGCGCCGAGCGGCGAAACCACCGCCAGCCAGGAAAACTGCACCGCGCAGCTCACGCTGCCGGCCAGCCAGCCTAACAGAAATCCGCGCCGTCCGGCGCTTCGCGTGTCCAGCGACCAGAGCGCCGCGAGCAGGGGTGTCACCGCCACCCAGGCCAGCGCCGCCATCCCGAATGGCGGGAACAGGAGCGCGACCAGCAGGCCGCTGGCGGCGGCTGCCGCGATCCTCATCCACATCGCGCGTTTTCCCATGCGCCGAGCATCCGCAGGGATCATCGCCGGAATCAATCCTGATCGTCGGCGGTCGCCTTGATATCACTCAGCGCCGCGATGAAGTCGCCGAGGATTTCCGCCGGCACCATGATGGTGTCCCGGTTGCCGCCCACGTCCTCGGTGATCTTGACGACCATGCCGCGGGAGTTGCGTTTCAGATCGAGAAAGAACACTTTCCGATCGGCGAGGATTTTTTCGGTATGTAACAAATCGCTTTCCACTTCGGTCTCCGGTGTTGTTTAACCTGTCCGAAGCCTCACTTGGGAAGGGCCGTTGTCAACGGAATTCCTCGTGCGTGCCGCCCTTGGATGCCCGATGCGCGATCTTCTTCCAGACAACCGTCCGGCGCTGGTGCTGGCGCCGATGCAGGACGTCACCGACCTGCCGTTCATGCGCGTGATCGCGCGGCGCGGCGGGCCGGACTGGTTCGTCACCGAGTATTTCCGCGTGCATCCGGACTCGGTGCCGCATCCCTACATCCTGCGCTCGATTCGGGAGAACGAGACCGGCAGGCCGGTTTTCGCCCAGATGATCGGCAGCGATCCCGCCAGCCTGGCGCGCACCGCGGAACAACTCGCCGCCCTGCCGGTGGCCGGCATCGACCTCAATCTCGGCTGCCCGGCCCCGATCGTCTGCCGCAAGAACGCCGGCGGCGGGCTGTTGCGCGATCCGGATGCCGTCCACCGCCTGTTGGCAACGCTGCGCGCCGCGATCCCGGGCCGCTTCACCGTGAAGACCCGCATCGGCCATGCGGATGAAACGGAGTTTCCCCGGCTGTTGGAAATTTTCCGCAGCCATGGCATCGACGGCCTCACGATCCACGCGCGCACGGTGAAGGATCTCTATCAGACGCCGGTGCGGCCGGAATGCGTGCGCAAGGCGGTGGAGATGATGACCTGCCCGGTCATCGCCAACGGCAACGTGGTGGACACCGCCACCGGCCTGGCCTACCTCGCGCAAACCGGGGCGGCCGGGCTGATGATCGGCCGCGGCGCGATCCGCAACCCGTGGATTTTTTCGCAACTGCGGGCCTTGTTTGAAGGCGAAACTCCATTCGCGCCCAGCCACCGCGATCTGTTAGCTTATGTCTGCGAGTTGTATGACGAACTCGCGCGCGAAACCCGCAGGTTCATTCCGGAATCGCATGTCCAGCGCATGAAGAAAACCCTGGCCTACATCAGCCACGGGCTGGAAGGGACGTTCGAATATGAGATGCGCCGTGCGAGGACGCCGGACGATTTTTTCCGCATCTGCCGCGGCCACCTCGATCACGACACGCCTCTGCCGGACCAGCCGCCGCAGGACTCGAAGCTTTTCTGCGGCTTTGGCGGCTTGCTGGGCGTCCGAGCGTAGGCTTGCTCGTGAGAGCAAGTGGGAACGGACGTCGATTGGCCGGAGATCGCGGTGTCACGACCGCGCCTACGGGACATTCACCGCAGGCCGAGCGGCGGGCCGAGGACTTCGCGCAGGATCACGGCGCGGCGGATATCGCTGCGGTTGCGCACGACGCTCCGCAGACCGACGGGAACGGCAACCGAAGTGTAGCCCGTTTGTTGGGTTGCGGCGCGGGTACGGGTGGCGGCCGCGCCACCGGAAGTGACGGCTTTGGATTCGCGAAGCTCGCGCAAACGCTCCTGCAACTGCATCTGGCGCTTCAACTCGGCCTCCTGCGCGACCGCCGGGATCGGCGGCGGGGTCCGTGGCTTGACGACCAATGGCGGCGGTGCGGGCGGCATCTCCCACTGCTGCGGCTCGTTCCACGGTTCGCCCGGCCCGAAGACATCCTCCGCGGGCTGGCCCATCTCCTCGCTCGCCCGGCGCGCCTCGCGCTCGGCGGCCTTCGCGTCGCTACGGGCCTTCAGCCACGACGCCAGCGCAATGCCAACGATGGCGAGGATGTTGAAGTTGTCGAAGATCCAGTCCATGTAGCGTGGTGTTTGGTTTCAAGCGGCTGCGGTCAAACGGCCGATCCGGTGGTTATAATTCATCGCATGTGCAATTGGGGACCGAATGGCGATCTCGTGGCGCTGCACATCCTCGGGGCGATGACAAAGAGGAATATGAGGACGCCGATCACCGCCATCACCATTTGAAATGTCACATATCGATTCGCCGCACGTCCGACCGAATGATCGAAAATCTCATCCGGCTCCCTGTTTGGCGGAGGCTCGTCCTCTTTCAGCAGTTTCGCCTTCGCCTGCTCGAATTCAGAATCCGTCAGCGCACCGGACGCCCTCAGTTCGGCCAAACGCTGCAGTTCATCGCTGAGTGACATTTCGTTGGGATGTGGGGTTGCCATGCCGCTGCAAGCCGCATCACGGCGTGTCCTTGGCGATGTTGCCGCGCATCTGGGTGTCGGACTTGATGTTTTCCATCTTGTAGTAGTCCATCACGCCGAGATTGCCGCTGCGGAAGGCTTCGGCCAGCGCGAGCGGGACCTGCGCCTCGGCTTCCACCACCTTGGCCTTCATTTCCGCGACGCGGGCGATCATTTCCTGTTCGAGGGCGACGGCGGCGGCGCGGCGGATTTCCGCCTGGGCCTGGGCCATGTTCTTGTTCGCCTCGGCCTGCGCTTCCTGGAGTTGCGCGCCGACGTTTTCGCCGACATCGACGTCGGCGATGTCGATCGAGAGGATTTCAAACGCGGTGCCCACATCGAGGCCGCGGTGAAGCACGACTTTGGAAATGCTGTCCGGGCTTTCGAGCACGGTCTTGTAGGACTCCGCGGAGCCGATGGTGGTGACGATGCCCTCGCCGACGCGGGCGATGATGGTTTCCTCTTTCGCGCCGCCGACGAAGCGGTCGAGGTTGGTGCGCACGGTGACGCGCGCGCGGACCTTCACCTGGATGCCGTCCTTGGCCACGCCGTCGATGGTGGTGCGGCCGCTGGCGGGGTTCGGGCAGTCGATGACTTTCGGATCGACGGAGGTTCTAACGGCTTCGACGACGGATTTGCCGGAGCCCTTGGTGGCGAGGTCGATGGCGCAGGCGCGGTTCCAATCCAGCGAGATGGCGGCTTTCTGTGCGGCGATGAGCGCCTGGATGGTGGGGATCACGTTGCCGCCGGCCAGGAAGTGCGCCTCGATGTCGTTGATGTCGATGTCGATGCCGGCCTTCTTGGCGGTGATGCGGGCGTCCACCACCATGCCGTAGGGCACTTGGCGCAGGCGCATGGCGATGAGGTCGGTGAAGCCGACGTAGGCACCGGCCAGCCAGGCGCGCAGCCAGACGCTGAAGAACGAGAGGATGATGCCGAACAGCAGCAGGCCGAGAATGGCAACAACGATCAGGATGATGGTGGATAGGTCGAACATGGCTTGGTCAGGTGGTTTTGGTTTCGGAGACGATGAGACGGAAGTTGTCGGCGCCGATGACATCGAGCGCGGCCCCGGCGGGCACCTGGCCGTTCTGGCAGAACGCCTCGTAGCGCTTGCCGTCGATCAGGATGTATCCGCTGGGTGAGAGCATGGTGAGGGCCTTGGCGGATTTGCCAATCAAATCCTGTGTTTCCTCGCGGAAAGACGTGGTTACGGCGGTGATTTCCTTTGTTAGAAAGGCCCTGCGGCCGATGGGGGTTTTGGGAAGAACGCGGAATTGGAGGAAAAACGCCAGCGCCGCCACGGCCAGCGCCACGGCCACCGCGATGATGCCGCCGCCGGTGCCCAGTGTCAGGAAGGCCGCCACACAGCCGCCGAACATCAGCAATCCGCCGATCGAGCCGAGGATGCCACCGGGAATGATGACCTCCACCGCAAGCAAGAGGATGCCGAGTGAGAACAAGAGGATGATCAGTGTCATGACATCACCTCCACGATCAGTGCGAATTCGGATGTTCCGGTGACCCTGACCGGCGTGCCGGGTTCGGCGAAGCCCATGTCGAGTTTCGCCTCGTAGCGCCTGCCGCCGATCTCGACCTGGCCGCTGGGAAACAGCGCGGTGGCCGCCACGCCGGATTGGCCGATGAGATCCGGTGCCGACAGCCGGTCAGCGCCTGTGGCATTGAGCGCGCGGAGCGGTCCGGGTTCGCCACCGACTGCGGCCTCGAGCACCATCCTGCCCCAGGGGCCGCCTTTCGGCAGGAATTTGAGAATCGCCAGAAACACCGCCACCGCCAGGATCACGCCCACCATCACGTTGGCGAGCGGTTTGACCAGCACCCCGCCTTCGAAGGAAACCGGTTCGCCCGGCCACAGGTCGAGCATCGCCCAGACCAGCGAGCCGAGCATCAGCGCGATGCCGGAGAGCGCCAGCACCAGCGTGCCGGGGAAGAAGAACAGCTCGATGGCCACCAGCACCACGCCTAACAGGAAAAACAGCGCCGGTTCGTGACCGGAGAGGCCGGCGATGTAGTGACCGAAGAACACGAGGCCCAACAGCAGAATGCCGGTGACGCCGAAGATGCCGAAACCCGGCGTCTTGAACTCGATGAACAGAGCGAGCAATCCCAGGCCCAGCAGGACAGGCGTGAAGGCGGTGAGGTATTGCGCGAGCCGCTCGGACCAGGTGATTTCCAGCTTCGTGGCGGTGTGGTTGCCGGTGCCATGCAGGCGATTGAGCAGGGCGTCGAGGGATTCCTCGATGCCCGCGCCGAGCAGCGGCAGCGGCGGGTCGCCGTGGAGCTTGACCGCCTCGTCCGCGGTGAGCGAGAGCAGTTCGCCCTCCTTCTTGATGACGGTGTCGCCGATCTTGAGTTCGTAATCGGGATCCATCATCGCGCGGATGACTTCGGCGCGCAGGGGTTGTTTGCTGGCGAACACGCGGATCTTGGCTCCCAGATAACTGTTCATTTTGCGCTTCAATCCCTCGGGAACGTCCTGGCCGGTGCCCATGATCATCTCGGCCGCGCCGATCACGGCGGTCGGGGAGAAATAAATCTCGTCGGTGACGGCGGCGATGATCGCCCCGGCCGACATCGCCTCGTTGTTGACATAAGTGATGGTGCGACCC
>JALOUA010000276.1 GCA_025457625.1 Akkermansiaceae bacterium | reverse complement strand
GTGAGGGTCTGGATCTACAAACAGGCTCCCTGGCGCCATTCCATCGCCCGGCTGAGGCAAGTCTGGCGCACAAAATTAGCCTAGTTTTCCACACCGATCCGCTGGTGGCCGGCGGCACCATCACCCTTCCGGCGGTGGCCCACGATAAAACCTCCGGCAAATCCGCGGCCATGGAGAGCCCCTCCGGCGGCATGCTGCTGCACTGCCTCGGCGGTTTCAAAACCCAATACGCATTCGAAGCGCCGCATGCCGGGAACTATGTGCTCAGCGTGCGGGTGGCCACGGTCCAGAGCGGACAAAAATTCCTCATTTCCACCCACGCCGACAAGGTGCCCGCCGGGATCGCCGTGCCCTACACCGTGGGCATGTGGCAGCAGACCGAACCGGTCGAGGTCACGCTCGACAAAGGAAAAAACATCCTCTATTTCGAACTCAGTCCCGACAGCCGCGGAGTCACCATCAAGGACTTCACCCTCAAGCAGGCCGCCGGTTCCAACACCAGATAAACCCTGCCATGAAACTCATTCAGACATTCATCATCGTCGTATCCCTCTTCGCCGTGTTCGCCACACCCGCCGAAGCCAAAAAAAACGGGAAAAACAGCCAGAAAGCCGCCGAACAGGCCAAGAAGGAAAAAGCCAGGAAGGAGGCGGAGCGCGCCGAACGCAGAGACGCGCGCGAGAAGATCGACGCCTTCATGAAACCCCGCGACAAGAACAGGGACGGATCGCTTTCCATCGAGGAATTCCTGAGCGGCGAAACCGACAAGGCCGAAGGCGAAAAGAAGTTCAACAAATTCAACAAAAACCACGACCGCGCCCTCTACAAGACCGAGATCAAGGAGATGCTCGGCCTGTGAGCCTCATGGGCCCGCCACGCCGTCATGCCTTGATGGGGTATCACTCCCATGTTCCATGACCACGGCGATCACGCGTGGTGCAGCAGGATGGAATTCGCGCCGAAGTGGTCGGAGACGATGTCGGAGACGATGACCATCGGCGTGCCGGTGCGCACGAGGTCCTGCTTGAGGAGTTCGCGGCTGACGTTGCGGATGGTTTCCTCGATGTTGGAGGAAAAGGCGATCTTCATCGCGCGCACGCCGCGGGTGAGCGCGAGTTTGCGGCAGACGCTTTCCTTGGGGGCGACCGCATAGAATCCGGAGGTTCGCGGCCGCAGCATCGCCACCTGGTTGGCCAGCACGCCGCGCCGCGTGAGCACGACCAGCCGCGCGTCCGGCAGCGAGTCGGCGAGCGTGACGGCCGCGCGGGCGACCTTCTGGCGCTCCTCGCGCAGCAACACGCCCTGGCCGAATCCCTGGCCGCCGGTGCGCTCCATCCGGGTGGTGATCCTCATCAGGGCCTCCACACAGCGCTGCGGATACCGGCCGACCGAGGTCTCGCCGGAAAGCATCAGCGCGTCCGCCTCCTCATAGGTCGCGTTCATCACATCGGTGACTTCCGCGCGGGTGGGCGTCGGCTGGGTGATCATCGATTCGAGCAACTGGGTGGCGACGATCACGCGGGTGCCGAGTTCGTGGCAGCGCTTGACGATGCGCCGCTGGAGCAGCGGCAGTTCCTCGAACTCGACCTCGGTGCCGAGGTCGCCGCGGGCGATCATGATGACGTCGGCCTCGCCGATGATGGAGTCGATGTTTCTAACAGCCTCCTGGTCCTCGATCTTGGCGATGATCTGCGAGTCGCCCTCGAGGGCCTTCATCGCGCCGCGCAGTTCGCGGACATGGGCGCTGTCCCTGACGAAGGAGCCGGCGATGTAATCCGCCTCGCACTCCACGGCAAGCGCGAGGTCCTTGTGGTCCTTGTCGGTGAGGGCGGGCAGGTTGAGACGCACGCCCGGCAGGTTGATGTGGCGGCGGGAGCCCATGGTGCCGGGGGTTCTCACCCGGCACAGGATCCGCTCCGCCTCCACCGACTCGATGCGCATGAGCAGCGCGCCGTTGTCCACCACCAGGGTGTTGCCGGCGCTGACGTCGTCCATCAGTCCGTCATAGTTCACGGTGGTGGAGAATGGCACGGTCGCCTCGCTGCCGGTCTTGCGGAATTCGACGGTGTCGCCCTCGGCGAGGGTGAAGGGCTCGGGCAGGTCGCCGGTGCGGATCGACGGACCGGTGAGGTCGAAGAGCAGGCCGATGTGGCTGCCGCGCTGCAGCGCCTGGCGGCGGACGCGTTGGGTCATCTCCGCGGCCCACTCGTGTTTGGCGTGGCTCATGTTGAGGCGGAAGACGTCGGTGCCGGCATCCATCAGGGCGCCGATCATGTCCTCGGATTCCGTGGCCGGACCGAGCGTGCAGATGATTTTGGTTTTATGGGACATGGACGGTTGGCAATCGCTGGAAATTTTTTGAGACCGGATACGGCGACCCGCGGCCGGGAGCAAACACCGTGCCGCCTCCGATGGCAAGCCGGCAGGGCGTTCTATCAGGGCGCTTGACATCGAACAGGCGCTCGATTCCGCTTCCGCGCATCGGAACCATCTCCGTCTCTCCTCCATGCTCGAAGACTTCCTTGCGCGGATTTTCGTCAACCAGTGGGTCGTTTTCGGCTTTGTCACCATTCTGCTGATTGCCCTCGCCGAGGTTGGATACCGGCTGGGGATCGTTTCGCGCCGCAGGAATCCCGATGCCGCCTCGGGTCACAGCGGCAGCGTCCAGGGAGCGGTGCTCGGGTTGCTGGGTCTGTTGTTGGGATTCAGCTTTGCAATGTCGGTGGGGCGCTTCGAGTCGCGGCGCGACCTGTTGTTGCAGGAGGCGAACACCATCGGCACCACCTGGTTGCGCGCGGATTTCCTGCCGGCACCGTACGACCGGCAGGTGAAGGATCTGCTGCTGCGCTACACGAATCTGCGGATCGATGGATTCCCGGCGATGGAGGGATCGGAGTTGTTCAGGAAAACGCGCGCGGAGGTCGCGGAAATCCACCGCGCGCTGTGGCAGTGCGCGGATGCCGCCGTGGAGGCAAAACCGACACCGGCGGTCGTCAGTTTTGTCTCCTCGTTGAACGAAACCATCGACCTTGATGCCAGCCGACTGGCGGCAAGGCGCAACCGGGTGCCCGGCGCGGTCTGGCTGCTGCTGCTGGCGGTGGCTTCCTGCAGCGCATGGGCCAGCGGCTACAGCAGCGGGGTCAACAACACCAGGTCGGTTTTCAGCGAACTCGCCTTCCCGCTGCTCATCGGGGTCGTCATCACGCTCATCGCCGACATTGACCGCCCTGTGAGAGGACTTGTCGGTGTCAGCGTGGCCCCGCTGGAGGATTTGCTCGAAACCATCCGGCCGGAGCCGCTGTCTGAAAAGTCCCGATAGGCAGGGACCTGCCTCTCCGGAGAACCGCGGGAATGGGATGGGAATGATCGTCCATCTGGTGATTTCCAGCCATTTCATGGTCTCGCGGATTGTCGTTCGATTCGCCGGATCCCGCAGGGCGGGAAGAGCGGTTCCTGCCTGTATTCAGACAGCCCCCGCGGGAGGCCGAGCGCGGTGGCCTGCGTCCGGGCGGATGGGAATCAGGGTCGGCAGGCGACGGCCGCAGACCGCCGCCACAGTTAGGGCTTCCCGCGGCGGGCGGGTATGTCTAGCCTGCGCGCATGGAATCCGGGATTCAGGAGCGGCTGGATGAGTTCATCCGCCGCAAGGGGCTGCGGCGCACCGGCCAGCGCGATGTGATCATCAAGTCCGCGTTTTCCAAGGACGAGCATTTCACCGCCGAGGAACTTTTCGACCGCGTGCGCAAATCCAGCAACGACATCTCGCGCGCCACGGTTTACCGGACGCTCGCGCTGCTGGTGGAGGCCGACCTCCTGCGCGAGATCGACCTCGGCGAAAACCAGACGACCTACGATCCCAACTTCCTCGACAAGCCGGCGCACAACCACCTCGTCTGCATCGACTGCGGCCGCGTGGTCGAATTCGAGGACGCGCACATCGACCTGCTCAACGACTGCGTGACGCGCCGGCTCGGCTTCCGGCCTGTGCGGCAGACGCTCAAGATCGAGGCAAGCTGCGAGCAACTCCGGGTCAACGGCCGCTGCCCGAACCTGATCGCCTCGCGCCTGAGCGGACGGCGGCTGCGGAAAAAGCGTTAGATCAAGGATTGATCCGCGGGGTTTCCATCCAAACAAAAAGCGGACGGGGTGTTTCCCCGTCCGCCTGCGTGAATTTCAATACGGATCAGCGTGGCGCACCGGGTGCCGGTTGCCCGGTAGGCTGCGACTGGTCCCGTTGTGCGGGTTTGCCGGTTTCGTTGAGCTTCATCTCCAGCGCCTTGATTTGGGTTTGTAGTTTTTCGAGCGCGTGGTTCAGGCGCTTGATCTGCCCGCGCATCTCTTCGATCTGGCGGTCGCGTTGTTTGAGTTCGTTGGCGATCCGCTCGGGGTTCGGGGCGCTCCTGTCCGGTCCACGGTCATTGGCCTGAGGCCGGACGGGTTCGGGCCGCGGCGGTTCGATCCGGATCTGGCCGCGTTTTCCTTCATGGATGATGGACAGGATCAAGGGCTTGCCCGCGGCACCGGTCCGCTGAACCATCGATTTCAGGCTTTCCGGGTTGTTCACGGGTTGATCTCCGACGGAA
>JALOUA010000275.1 GCA_025457625.1 Akkermansiaceae bacterium | reverse complement strand
TGTCCCGGGGCGGTGGTGCTGCGGCCAGTTGAACTCGACCCCGCCGGAGATCCACGGCCCGGCCAGACCCACCAGCGCGGGCTTGATGACATCCTGCCGGTAGAAGAAGTCATAGTTGTTGTTCGTCTTGTCCTGGCCGAGGAAGATGCGTCCGCCGATTTCCGGCAGCATGACGAGGCGAACCAACCCGTTCTCCAGCCGGACGGACTGGTAGGTCACATCCGTCGGCTCATCGAACACCTTGTCGATGAAAGGCACCGGATAGATCTTGCCATTGGATCCCTGATAGACGCGCTTTTCGAAAAACACGGGGTTCTTCTCCGGCGCGCCTACCGGATAGGTGGGAATGACGCGGGGTTCGATCAGGGCGGTGACTTTCATGAGGGCAGGTTAATGCCATTCAGTGTATTGGCAATTTCGGCGATTGTCGATTCTTCGGCAGGGCCGGGATGGGAGGGCGGGCTTGCAAGATTCCAGAACTTGTGAAGTCCGAATCCATCTCACTGGAAAGGCAGGCCAACCACGATTCACAACCGGTTCGGGGTTTTTGCAGTGAAACCAAATCTCGACTGCGACAAACATCCGGCGCAGGCTCAAACGACATGCGCGCCGTCTGTCTGAACTTCAACTCCCAACCCGGGCAGCCTCATCATCCCGTCATCCATGTCGGCCGCCGGCGTTTGATGCGCGCTCTTCTGCTGGCGCCCCTGCTCACGGTGGTCCTCTCACCCCCGTCCTGCCGCCTGATAGGAGCCGCGCTGGGCCTTGGCTTCGCAAAACTCCAATTCGGCTGCCTGCCGGAAGGCACGCCGATCGATACCGTCCAAGGACCGGTGCGAATCGAAAACCTGAAATCGGGAGATCCCGTGATCGGCTTCGGCGGCAAGCCGGTCCGCATCAACCAGATCCACCAGTATCGCGAAAATCCGGCGCGCAGCCGCTACCTCACGGTTCACTTCGACACCGGAGCCTCCATCAGCGCCTCGCCGAGGCACCGTATCGACGGCACTCCCGCCCACCGTCTCAAAGTTGGCGACATCTGTGGTTCCGCGACCGTGACCCGCATCGAATCCCGCGGCGGCGTGGCCCGTAGTTTCGATCTGCTCACCGAGGACGCCGGCTACCGGATCGCGGGAATTCCGGTCAACAGCATGATTGCTGAAATGTCCGGCCAGCGCCCGCAATGAAGCCTCCGGGATGATGGGTTCTGAAACTTCGGAGATGCATCCATCGATCAGCATGAATGCTTTGGCGAGAGGCGGTGCATTCATGACGTGATGATTGAATGGCGGGTTATCCGCCCCGTGTCATTTTCTGGCGGGGAGAATTCCACCCGGATCGAACGACTGGATCCGCCCGACACCGCCGGTGAATTCACCGTCAGGGTTCATGACACTGTTTTTTCTGGCATCCGGAAATTCGGAATCCATCCTTCCCGGCAGGAATTCGCCATGAAACAACCCACGCAGTCACCGATTCTCGTCCCAGCCAGCCAAGGCCCCGTGATCCGGGCATTTGGTGAAGAGGCCGTGTTCCTTCTCACCGGCGAGCAGACTGGCGGCGCGCTCACGCAATGGATCGAAACCACGCCGCCCGGTGCGGGGCCTCCCCCGCACTGGCATACGGACGTGGACGAGTGGTTTTACGTGCTCGAAGGCCAAGCCGGCTTTCTCGCGGACGGAGCGTGGCACGAAGCCGCGCCGGGAGCGGCGGTGTTCGTTCCGAAAAACGCGGTGCATGCCTTCAGGAATGTCGGCAATGTGCCACTGCGGATGCTGATCACCACCGCGCCCTCGGGATTCGAGACGTTTTTCACACGATGCGCCACCGAGTTCGCCAATCCGGCCGGCCCGGACATGCAGCGGATCATGGAGATCAGCGCCGAGCACGGCATCCACTTTGCGACCTGACCGCTCTCCGGCGGACTCAGTTGAAGTTCCACATCTTGCCTTGTTCCTGGTCGGCGAACACTTTGCTGCTGTTCAGGTAGGAAACCGGCGGATTGGGAAGCGGGCTGTCGTCGAGGCGGGGCAGACTTGCGCCAACCGTCGAGTCCCAAGGCTGGGTGGTGGAAACGTTGACCGGAGTGCCGATGCGGGTCATTTCGAAAACCTTGCGTGCCGCATTGAGAGGCATGCGAACGCAGCCGTGGGTGGAAGGGTAGGGTTTCACAAAGCCCCAGTGCATGCCGTAGGCGGGGCTGTGGAAGGACTGCCAGTAGGTCATCGGATAACCTGCCCCGGGGTTGCTCTGACGGCGGCGGTGGCGGGTTTTCGACTCAATCCTGAAATTGCCCTTCGGAGTCGGGGCCGCACTCGTCCCGACACCGACGGGAGTCGCGAGCAGGACTTCATCGCCCTCGGTCACATAGAGCTTTCCGGCACCGGTGCTGATATGGATTTTGACCGCGGAAATGTTGGTGGGCTTCTTGGCCGGAGGGTCGAATGAGAACGACGTTCCCGAGCGGGATGCCGTGTTCATGTTGCCGCAAGAGCTCAGCAGAACGGCGGTGCCGCCGAGGACGATGGAGGAGAGGAAACGAAGTGGTTTGTTCATGTTGCAGGATGGATGATTGGCTGGCAGGACGATGGACGGCTGGTTGCTCAGCGAACGGCGGCGTCTCTCAATTTGAGGTAGTTCTGATATTCCGCCAAGGTCACCTTGCCGTCCTTGTTCGCATCGGCTTCGTCGAACGATACCGCGAAAACATTGAAGACCTCGCGGTTTGCCTGGGCTTCCTCAAGCGAGATTTTGCCGCTTCCCGATTGGTTGATCTTGCGGAAATTCTCCGATTTGCCACCCGATGCCACGAACTCCGCCTCGTCCACGAAGCCGTCCCGGTTGGTGTCATACATCGCGAAGGCGTCGGCAATGATCAGGTTGGTCGCTTCAACCCGGCTCACCGAACCATCGTTGTTCTTGTCGGCCCGTTGGAATTTCTGCTCTGGCGTCAGGGTTGGGGTGGTGGTGGCACAGCCTGCCAACAACAAAGCGGGGAAGAGGGTCTTGATCAGTTTCATTCGGCGGATGATTTACTGGAGAGGGAGCGGGTCGTCGATCATGAATATGTGCCAATTTTTCTTCATCCCTTCTTGTCGGTTTTGCGCCGTTCACGCAAGCCGCCGGCGAACTCTTTTCCCGACTGTCCGAAAGAAAGACCCATTTCCACCGCGGCAGATTCAACCGCAGGATCCTCAGGCCCAACCCTCCCGAACCGGCCGAAAACCGCCGTGGGCCGGTGATTTTCCTGCGGATGCCGGACAACAGGACAAGCGCAGCCGGAAACATTCTTGGCAATTCGGAGCGGAAAGCCAGACTCATGCCCGATTCCAATCCCATGAGTTCGACAACCAAGGAACGCGTCGAGCGCGAAAAACAGAGGCGCGAACACGCCAACGCGCGGATGCGCGAAAAAGTGGCGGCGGCCAGGAGCCGCGGCATTTGCCGTTGCGGCGGGAAGCTGGACATCAAACCGCGCACCGGACGGAACTACAGCACCTGCCCGGACTGCCGGGAGAAGGCCAAGGCCTCAGCCACCCGCTACTATCGTGAAGGACCGTTGCCGCCACGAGTGAGACCGCCAGTGAAACTCGATGGCCGGCTGCGTGACTCCACCGGGGTCAGACGCCGGCTGGAACGCGACGGGCTGGGCCGCGAGGCCTGGTGGTGGTTTGCCACCGCCGTCATCAATGGTCGTCAGCGCACCCGCCGCTGGTCCGTCGACAAGTATGGCGACCACGGAGCGTGGCGGCTGGCCATGGCGCAACGGCTGGAGTGGGAGAAATCCATGTGACACCGGCCGCCGCTGATGGCTCGCACGCCGGTGAGTGGTGATTTTCACGAATCCGGCCCCTCATCCGCCGGTCCCCTTATTCCGGATCCGCCCGGCGCTCGCTCATCCACGTGTAGAGCATCACCCACATCGAGAGCGCCAGCCCGAACAGCGGGATCTGCAGCAGCGAGGGCAGAGAATAGAGAATCGTCACGATTGGAATCCACACGCCCCACGTGGCAAAGAGCGTGGGAACCACCACGCCGCGGTAATACCGCGTGGTGAAAAAATCACCCAGTCCGTGAAAGCCATAGCCGCGATTCTTCCAATCATACAACATCGCGGTGCATGGCGCGGCGAACAGGGGGTTGTAGATGAATTGGTCCACCAGCACCTTCTTCGCCACCACGGGAAACGCCGCATCGGCCCCGAACCAGACCGCCTGCGCCCGGTAAAACGCGTCCACAATGACGCCCATCGCACACCAGAACGGCACAGTGAACCGCAGGTTGGCCCCGTTTTTCCGGTGGATTCGTCCTTTTTGAAACACCGCGATGCGCAGCATCTCCGGAATCAAGGCTCCGGCAACGATTGGATCAGGCCGGGAACCAAATTCGCCCGGGCGGCCCGCAGTCCGGCCATCCACGGCGCATCGCGCGGGATTGGCGGCGTTTCGACGGGCATGGCGCGCCCGCATGGAACAATCCGCACGGGCAGGCAAGCCAAACCGGGTTATCCATCTGGCAGGGTCCCTACAGTAGGGATCGTTGCTTGAGCATATCGCATGAATGGGAAGAAATTTGAACCGCCAAGACGCCAAGTGCGCCAAGGAAACCCAGGATGAGTCCCCTGAAATCAGTTTCCGTGCCTCAAAATTGTGATTCCCATCAGTTTGGCTTGGCGAGCTTGGCGTCTTGGCGGTGAAACAACCTCTTCATTCCGGATTTTGCC
>JALOUA010000274.1 GCA_025457625.1 Akkermansiaceae bacterium | reverse complement strand
GGGACTGCAAGTCCCAGCCCCCATGATGCAGGCAGCAGTTGCTTTTATCCCCTCTTACGATCCGTTTTCGTACGAGAGGCGTCGGAGTTACGCGGTCACGATCATGGGCCATGAGCTCGGCGGGGAACACACGGTGCGGGTGTTCACCACGCAGAACCGCTGGAACGCGCTGGCGCACAAGATTTCCGGGATGGGGGACTTCAAGCCGGAGATCATCTACGAGAAATCCGGGGTGGTGGAGATGGATCCGAATGACGGGGCGGCGGTGGCGGGGTTGAACGCCCACGCGGAGCCTTGTCTGGTGACGGTGGCGGACGGCACGGCGATGGAAGTGATCCCGGCCTTCCGATTGCTGGCCGCGCGGGTGGCCGCGCGGCATCCGGTTTTGTTGAAGGACACGCTGCGCCCTCCGGCGGAAAACCGGGATTTCCTGGAGGCGCTGCTGACCGCGGCGCAGAACCTCGGCTCGCTGCTCTGCGACGGCATCGGCGATGCGGTGCTGGTGCGCGGCGAGACCGCGCCCGGCCAGTCGCTGCGGCTCGCCTACAACATCCTGCAGGCGGCCGGCACGCGGATTTTCAAGACCGATTACGTCGCTTGTCCGAGCTGCGGACGCACGCTTTTCAACCTGCAATCCACCACGCAGAAGATCCGCGCGGCGACCGGCCACCTCAAGGGCGTGCGCATCGCGGTGATGGGTTGCATCGTCAACGGACCGGGCGAAATGGCGGATGCCGATTTCGGCTACGTCGGCGGCGCGCCGGGCAAGATCAACCTATATGTCGGCAAGACGGCGGTGAAGTTCAATATCCCGGAGAACGAGGCGGTGGAACGCCTCATCGACCTCATCCGCGAGCACGGCAAGTGGGTGGACGCCCCCGAGCCGGCCGCCACCGGAACCTGAATATCATGGCCGATTCCGACACCTCCACCCTGACGCGCACGGACACGGCGCTGGATGTGCCATGGAATGTCGTCGTCCATGACGACCCGGTGAACCTGATGGGTTATGTGACCCATGTGTTGATGAAAATTTTCGGTTATGACGAGAAGAAGGCGGCGATCCTCATGATGCAGGTCCACAAGCAGGGCCGCTCGATCGTCTGGACCGGTCAGCGCGAGAAGGCGGAGTTTTACGTCCAGCAGCTCCAGGCGCACCAGTTGAAGACCTCGCTGGAAAAATCCGAATGAAGATCATGCCGACATTGGAGGGCGGGTTGCGCATCGACCTCGAGGACGATGGCGACTGGAAGGTGCTGCTGGGCATCCCGCATGACGCACTATCCTGTGATGAATCGCTGGGCCGCCGCATGGGGAGCCTGATCACTGATGAGGAGGTGGCTCCGGATTGGGAGGAATACATCATTCCGGATCTGGAAGAGGCGTTCCAGGGCGAACTGTCACATGTCGCCACCGCGGTGGCCGCGGCGCGCGTCGAGTGCGGCGGCGGCGCGGGGCCGTTGTGGATCACCCGCGATGATGCGGACAAGTGGTATGGCGCGCTCAACCAGGCGCGACTCGCGCTGGAGGAGATCCATCACTTCGGGCCGGGTGAGAACCTCAATCCGGCCGCACTGCCGCCTGACAGCCGCAACGCGTTCCTGCGCTCGCAGTTCTATTGCGCGGTGCAGAGCCTGCTGCTGGAATACGTGATGCGGTGAGAGGGACGGCTGCGGAGAGCCGTCCCTGCCATGAACGCCTGTCGGCCTCAATGCGAGCCGTCGAGGCTGACCGGCTTGTAGCCGCCTTTCGTGCGGAAGTAGAGGATCAGGCCGATGTAGCAGAGGAACATGAAGGCGGGGAACATGGCGATTTTCGCCAAGGCACCCTGGTTTGCGCCATCGCGGGCAGCGCTGATTTTTTTGGCGGTTTCCGGGTCGGATTTGGCCAGTTCAGCCACCTTTTCGGCATCCACGGCGTTGTATTTGCCGAGCACGAATTTGCCTTCCTTGGCGACTTGGGTGTAGGCCTCGGCGGAGACTTCCTTGATGATGGCGGTTTGGGCGGTTTTCTCGGTGAGGGCACCGATGACGGGGCCGCCGATGATGCCCACGGCAAGCATGCCGATCCCGGCGATGGCGTTGAGTGTGAGGGCGCCGCCTTTGGGGGTTTGTTCGGAAACCACGCCAAGAGTGGTGGGCCAGAAGAAGGTTTTACCGAAAGCATAAACGGTGGCCGAGATGAAGATCATGGCGAGCGTGCTGGCACCGGAGAGAAGGAGGAGCCCAATGGTCGCGAGCGCCGCGGACATGGCCAGCAGGCCGAGCGGGGAAAGCCTGTGGATGATCGAGCCGGCGAAAAAACGCAGGACCATCATGATGGCCGAAGTGTAGATCAACACCCAGAGGCCGTTGCCACCGATGGCGGCCATCGGTTTTTCCATGATGCCGGAAATGGCCCCGTCCGTGCCCAGTTCGGTCGTGGCGAGGGGAAGCATGATGAGGCAGAGGACAAACAGGATGCCGCGTCCGAGCGATTTGCAGTAGAGGCCGAATGCGATGACGGAGACGGCGAAGATCGTCCATTTGATGGCAGGAGCCCAGGCGAAGACTTCGGCAAGCTGGGCGCAGATGAGATAACTGGCGATGGCGGCACCGAGGATGCCGAACTCACTCAGCATTTCCCGATAGGTCGTGCCGGAGGCGACGCGTTCGTTGACGGGGAATTTCACTTTGGCGAGCATGGCGACATAGACCAGGGCGGGAATGGCGATGACGTAAACAAGGACGCGCCAGTCTTCATGGGCCTTGGTGCCGAGCATGAGGGTGATCAAGCCGCCGACGACCAATCCGCCGGGCCAGCCGGCGTGGAGGATGTTGAGCCACTTGCTCTTGTCCTTGTTGAACATGGTGGCGACGACCGGGTTGATGAAGGCTTCCACAGTGCCGTTGCCCAGACCGAGGATGACCGAGCCCCAATAGAGGAATTGATAGGCTTTTTCCTTCGCGGCGGGATCGGCGGAGATCACGCTGTGTGCTTGAAGAGCGAGCACGGCGTAGAGGGCGTAACAGGTGAAAGAGAACCACATGGCGGCCTTGTAGCCGACGCGGTCGATGATCAGGGAGAAGAGGATGATGGAGATGGCGAAGGGCCAGATGCCCGCGCCGAAGAGTTGTTGTGCCTGGACCCCGTCCAGGCCGAAGGCCTTGGGCCAGAGGGTGGGGTCATTGACCAGGAACGCCCGTGTGATGAACGCGAAGGCGGTGGTGATGAGGGCGATGAAGCAGCCCCAGAACAGGGCCATGTTGGGTTTGTCACTGGATGCTTGGCTCATGGATTCGGATGCGGGTTGCGGCGTATCTAGCAACCCGGACCGGCCATGGCAAGCCCGCGGAATCCTTTAAATCACCGCGGGTCCGTCACCCGGCCGAGGAACAGGCAGGCCCCGGAAGAAACATGTTGGATGGCGAAGGCAAATGGCCGGTCGGCGCGGATTTCCAGCGGTTCTTCCGGCTCCACGGGCATCGAGGTGACGCGCATCATGACCACGGCGGTGGCGGCGGCCGCTTCGGTGCCATACTGGTCCACGGCGATGAAGGCCTTGTGGACCACCTCGCGGATGGCGAGGTAGTCGTCCGGCTTGCGGGGGGCCATGCGCGAGAAATCCGCGCTGCCCTGCGGCTTGTCGAAGGCGCTGGGCATGCCCATGGCGATCAGGTTTTGCGAGAGCATGACGCGCTCGGGTTCCAGTTTGAACTTGGGGAAATGCAGGCGGATCTCGCGCTGTGGCAGTTCCCGGGCCGAGGCGAACAGCGCCGCATCAAGGGTTTTTTCCAACTCGGGGAGACCGTCGCGCGCATCGGGAATGATCAGCAGGAATTGCAGTCCGCCGCCGGAATAGGGCACCGCCACCAGCGAGCCGCCGGGAATCTTGCGGTAGCCATGCATGTTTTGATTCGTCAAACCGGGCAGCTTCACCTCATCCGTGCCGTTGACGAAAAATGGCGCATCCTTCTCTTCAATGAACTCCTCCGCCCACGGGGCTTTCATATAGATCGCATTGGTCAGCACGAGCCGGGTTTCCTCGTCGATCACGTTCGCGGGGATGAGATCCTTGATGCGGTCCTTCGTTTGTTGTTCCACCCATTGGTTGATGTGCAGGCGCGCGGCTTCCGGGGCTTTGATGAAATCCAACTTCTCAAGCGGCGCGCGGTAGATTTCATCGGTGAGTTTGAGAAAGGGTTTTTCAAACGGATATCCCTCCTGGCCGAAGAGGCGGTTGGCCGCGATGATCTCCAAGGGCGTGTTGGGCCCGCCCTTGCGATCAGGGTCTTCCACCTGCTCGCGGCTGGCGCGGGCGAGTGCGGTGAGATCGGCGGCGATCGCCGCGAATCCGGCGTGCAGCGCCGCCTCATCCGCCGGGAAATGCAGGACTTTGGCCATCTCGTCCTTGGTTTTGCCGGCGGCTCCGGCATAGGTCATGGCCAGCGCGCTTTGGATCGACCATGGCGATGTAAGACGGTTGCCGCCGTCCTGCGCGAGCAAGCGGTGGAGATCGAGCCCGAAGGTGTTGATGGATTGCGCGACGGCGGTTGTGTCGGCGGAAACGGTGGCGGACAAGGCGGCCATGGCGACCAGTTGGAGGCATATC
>JALOUA010000039.1 GCA_025457625.1 Akkermansiaceae bacterium | reverse complement strand
TGGGTCAGATACCTGCAACGCTGTCACTTGATGCTCCAGCAGGGCAAACCTGCGGCCGACGTGTTGGTTTACATCGGTGACTTTGCCCCTCAGATGATCGGTCCCGCCAATCCGGTGCCAGACGGCTACGATTATGATTACATTGGCTCGGATGCGATCCTGCGCACGCTCCATGTCGTTGATGGCGAATGGGTGGTTTATGACGAAACCAACCCGCAGCGGATCTCGGCCCGCTGGAAATTGCTCGCCATGCCCGAAGACATGCACATGCGCCCTCAGGTGCGTGAACGCCTGCAAAAACTCAAAGAGCAGGGGGGGCGTGTGGTCGAGTCGGTCAAGGTCTCGCCGCAGGCATTGGAACAGACAGGCATTGCTCCGGCTCTTTCTGGTGCCAGCTGCGGAGTTCGCTGGAAAGAGCGTCAACTCGGAGACGGCAAGCTGTTCTTCCTCTCCAACTTTCAAAAGACCGGACCGTTTCAAGCCAGCCTGAGGGTCAGCGGCAAACAACCGGAACTGTTCAATGCGGTGACCGGAGAGGTGACAACGCTCGCCCGCTATGAGAGTCGGGCAGAAACGACTTCGATCACCATCGACGTGAAAGACCTCTCTGATGCCTTCTTCATCGTCTTTCGTCGGGAGGCATCCCAGCCCTCGGTGGTGGAAGCGTCGGCTCCCCCTTCGGAACTGAAACTCAGCTATGATGAGTCCGGAAGACTCATGGCGGAAGCCGCCCGGGCGGGAACATTTGCGGTTTCCCTCAGCAACGGAACGAAACATGAGATCGATTTGAAACAGGAACCCCAACAGTTGGCAATCGACGGGCTGCGGGAAGCCGGCAAAAACCATGAGTATTCCGTCGTGTTCGACACAAGGTTCCATCTCCCGCCCGAATTTGGCAAGGGGCAGCGTATCATGCTGGAACTCGGCCCGGTGAATGTGATGGCTCAGGTGTCCTTGAACGGCACCACCTACGACACGCTCTGGATGCCCCCGTTTGAACTCGATGTGACCGATGCCCTCAAGCCCGGTGCCAACACCCTCGCAGTGAAGGTGACCTCCACCTCCACCGCAAAACCTGCGCTGGGCAAGGTTCAGCTATCTACCCGCACACGGCAGCCGGTCGGGCTATACAAATGAGCACACGAGGAAAAAAACCATGAAACGATTCTTCTTCATCATACTGGTTGGCTGCCTCGGTTCCCTTCAGGGCTTTGCCGCTGAGGCGAAGCGCCCGAACATCCTGCTCATCCTGGTTGATGACGTGGGTTACGCGGATATCAACGCGTTTGCGTCGCACCTGCGCGGCACGCCCATCGCCCGGCATTTCCGCGAAACGCCCCGGATCGACCAACTGGCGCGGGATGGCATGATGTTCACCCAGTTTTATGCTCACAGCGTCTGCACGCCGACGCGGGCGAGCCTGTTGACCGGGAAAATGCCGAATCGCCTGGGCATGTGGGACGCGTTTGCCACGACCAGGAAGACCTTTGAAAACACCCGTAAACCCGTTCCGGAAGGCGCGCACATCCAGGATCAGGACGTTTGGGACGAGTATGGATACAGCCGGACCGATCGAGGTGTGAGCGTGCCCCTGGCCTCGACCGCTCTGCACGATGTGAAGACCCTTCCACAAGGTCTCAAGGGCTATCACTCCGCTTTCATCGGCAAGTGGCATCTTGGGAGTCACGGCAAACCAGGCTACCAGCCGGAGGATCATGGCTTCAATGAGACGCTGGCTTATTATGATGGGGGGGCCTCGTCCTATCACCGGCCCTTCAAAGCGCCGGGAGGATGGATCAAGCCCGGGGAAAAACTGGAACCGCAGCAAGACTACCTCAGCGATGATATCGCGCAGCGCGTCGGGATCTTTCTGGAGAAACGGGCGACTCAACATGCCGGCGAGCCCTTCTTCCTTTACGTGGCACACCCCGCAGCACATACGCCCATTGAATCCCGTGCCGACGATGAGGCCTATTTCAAGCAGAAGTCGAAGCAGGGTGACTGGCTCGATCGGGTATCGCCGGGTTATGCTGGCCTACTCAAGGGCATGGACCGCAGTATTGGCGAAATGCTGGATAAACTTGCCGCGCTCGGCCTTGCCGAAAACACAGCGGTCATTTTTCTCTCCGACAACGGCGGCCTTCCGAAGACGACCAACAGCGTGCCGCTACGAGGCGGCAAGTCGATGCAATACGAAGGCGGCATTCGCGTCCCCATGATCATACGTTGGCCCGGGCATACCGCGGCGGGCAGTTCCAGCAATGTGCCCTGCGATGTCGCGGATATCTACCCGACACTCATGGAGATCGCGGGCGTTGACTACGAAGATTTTAAAAATGATCCGACGACCGATGGAGAATCGCTGACCCCGCTGCTCTCCGATGCAGCCAACCGGGCGAAACAATACGGGCGCAGTGAATTCTACCAGTTTTACGGCAAAATGGGATATAAAGGGCATCACCATTTCGCCACCTGGGCCACCCTGCGCAAAGGCGATTACAAGCTGCACTACGACTATCAAGGCAAGGTCGAACTCTACAACATCGCAGACGACATTTCCGAATCGAAGAATCTCACCGCCACGCAGCCTGAATTGACACAACAGATGCTGGTGCAATTGACCGGTTGGCTGGCAGAAAACTGTAAGGCGGTCTATCTGCCTCAACCGAATCCGGATTTCGATCCCGAGGGTCCGTTGCCCTATGGACCATACATACCTCTGGGGGAACTTGAGAAATCATTGGGAACCAAGCATTGATTGCCACGCGTTCCTGCTAGAATTCGCTTTTTGGCGGCGCAAGTGCCGTCCGCCTTGCTATAATGGGTATGCGATGATACCGGCATGAGAGTAGCCCACCGAGCTCCAATTGAGCGGTAAAGAGCGCAATAGGTTGTAACGAATGCAAGCGGGGTGAATTCGCCCCCCGGTAATTCCTTGCGGGTGGTTGGCGGGCAGGGCGTGATGAGCGATGCCCCCAAAATCCGGATCCAAAGCATGGCGCGTCTCTGGCGTGACCTTTGTCGCCATTGAAATCAAAGACCCCCAATGGAAAGCTTCATGAACATGATCAGAAAGTTGCTTGCCCCGGTTTCGTGGGAGATCGCCTTCGATCCGGACCGCGGCGGGCCGACGAGGATCACCTTCGATTCCCTGACCGACTGGACCAAGCGGCCGGAGGACGGCATCCGTTTCCACTCCGGCGTCGCCATTTATCGGAAATCCTTCGATGTCCCCCCGGCCTCGACCCTGAAAAAAGCGGGAAAACCTGGCTCGACCTCGGCCGGGTGCGACTCAACGGCAGGGACTTGGGCATCGTCTGGACCGCGCCCTGGCAGGTGGACATCACCGAAGCGCTCCGCCCGGCCGGCCAGCTCGGTCCGGTTTCGGTGCTGGCCGGCGAGTGCGGGTGATCGACGCCGCACTGCCAGCCGGTCCATGGATCGAAATCCCACTCCGACCCACTGGAATGCGATTTCACGGTGCGGACAGTTCGAGGATTTCCTGTCCCATGGGGGGCAGTTCGAGGAGCAGCTCACCGGCCTGCAACTGCGAGGCGTCAAAGGTGCCGAGTTCCCGCTGCCCGAACAGGGCCGTGACGCGGTAGCGCTCCCCGCTCCGCACCCATGGGAGGTTGATCGCGCGCCGACCTTCGCCGCCGGACCCGCGCAGCACGACCACCGCACCGTGACCGTCTTCATCGAGCTTGCCCCACCAGTGCCAATCCACATCGGTGGGCGTGGGCACGCCGCTGAACTGGAAATGACGATAAATGCCGTGGTCTTTCTCAAGCCGCCGGACGATCCCGAAGCGCTGCCGGTAGTGCGCGATGTTTTGTTCTGTTAGAGAGGCGAGGTCGCCCGCGAACAACATCGGCGCACCCGCCAGCCAGCTCGCCACCTGGCGGTCCTGGACTTGCGGGGTGAGGCTGCCCTGCCAGTTCACGGTGGCGGCACCGTAATATTCGATGGCTTCCAGCGGCAGGCCGCGGTGGGCATGGAGGCGGGAGCGGGCGTTGTAACACCCCTGGAGGAGTTCCCGGCGCAGCTTCTCCGGGTCGCGGCGTTCCCAGCCGGGTGAGCCGACCCGCTGTTTCGGGTCGCCCGCGCCGCTGTAGTCATTCGGCGGGATGTGATAGACGGCGGCGTGTTTCACCGCAGCAAGGTCGGCCGGCACGCCGGGGGTTCCCCAGTAGATTTCATGCGTGATCTCGTTGGAAACCGACGGGGCGTTGTGGCGCAGATAGTCCTGCGCATCGAACAAGCCGCGCAGGCCGCGCAGGATGGATTCCTTGCGTGTGCGGGCCGCACTGCCGGCACCGAGGTCGCCATACTTGATGTTGGTGAAATCCTGCTTGAAATAGCCGGCCCCGTAGCGGTCGTGCAGGGAAAGCAGATCATCGGCAAAATAGCGGCTCCATGGCCCCGCAAAACCCATCGCCAATCCGCCGCCGCGCACGACCTCGGGAGACACCGCCGCATCCGGCAGGGCGGTGAAATCCTTCTCGTCGCGCTGGCGGAAACTCGACACCCACAAGCCGAGCCGCAAGCCGCGCGAATGGATGTGCGCGGCCAGTGCGTCCATGTCGGGAAAGGTCGCGGGGTCCGGCTCGATGCCCTGGCGGCCGCGCTGCCAGCCGTCGTCGATGACGATCGCCGCGAACCCGCAGCGGGCGGCGAGATCCGCCTGTTCCCGGATGATTTCCGCCGTTAGAGCGGGTCCGAAATTCGTCCAACTCGACCATTGGGGGGCCGGGATTTCGGTGTGGTCCGCGGCCACGCCGACGTGCTCGCGCAGGAAGCGCTTGAATCCCGATTCGACCGCCCGGTCCAGCGGCAGCGAGCGGGCCGACGGGGTTTCGGTCACTTCGCCACTGAAGCCGTAGAGGAAAGTCGGTTCGGAGGTGAAGTGTTCGGCCGGCCCGAGCACCCATTCGAAATGTTCCGGGGCGTAGCCGGATGCGCCGGTTTCCCCGATCCTGCGGAGCGCGGAGGGGATTTCGGATGCCACGATCACGCCGCGGCTTTGCGCGCTGTTGGAGAACCCGACAATGCTGCTGCCGGCTCCCCGCTCCGAGGGCGTGAGCGGCGTCTGGTTGGCGAAAGCGGGCCGCAGTTCCACCGCATCGATCGTCAGATCGTCCAGGCGGAGCCACTGCGCGCTGTTGTTATGAAATTCCACCCATTTCCGGATCACCGGATGATCCTGATAGATCTCATACACGAGATTCACGCTCACACCGGCGAGCACCGGATCCTTGAGCGAGCGGGCGCGGATCATGAGCCGCCGCACGCCGGGCCGCGGGCTGGTGATGACCACCGTGGCGAGGTCGAAACCATCGTCCCAGGTGTTGCCTGCGAAGTCGCGTTCGTTGATCCATGCCGTCGCCTCCGGGGCGCCTTCTGCCGCCTTCCCGCGCACTTCGAGCGAATCGGTGCCTCCTTCGCTGCCGGCCACCACCTCGATCGCTGCGGCCTTGCCGGACAGGAGCTCGAGCGGGTTGCGGTTCGGCATGGCCTGCGCCAGGCGGAAGGAAACCTCAGCGCCATTGCCCGCAGCCAGGGGTTCGCCGTCCACGCGGATTTCCTCAAGCGCCACCCGGCCACCGGAAACCCGGAGGGTTCTCGTCAGGCACCCGGCCCGCAACTGAATGAGATCCCCCTCGCGGGAAATGGAATACCCGGCGCTGTCGTCCGCAGACGCGGAGCTTGCGATCACCAGCGCGGAGGCCACCGCGAATCCGGCAAAAAAAATCACGCGAACGATTCCAACCATGGGTCCTGAGTGATCTCAGAGCCTTGTGAAGTCAAGGCTGCGGACGCGCTGCGCCCTGTTCACCCTCGCCTTCCAGTCAGTCGCCGGTCACGGGTTCGCGCCGGATGATCGGCACCGGATTGCCAGCCAGCAGCACGCAGCAGGCGGGGAGCTCGTTTTTGTGCGAACCGCCGGGGTGGGTCAGAATCAGGGAAAAGCTCATGGAATGGAATGCGGGGCGGTGGAGGCACAGCCCGGTGGCCCCGCCTTGGCAACCGTTTCCGGCTGGTGCTGTGGGCGTCAAGCCGGCTCGTTTGACAACATGTCCCGCTCCCGTGCAGGCTGTTCGCACCGTCGATGAAATCCGCCCTGCTTGAATCCATCCGCACGCAGCTCAAGGCCAGCCTGGAGCGGCTCGCCAAGGCCGCCATGGACGCGCACGCCGCCGCCACGGACCCGGACAGCAAGGCGGAGGGCAAATATGACACGCGCAGCCTTGAGGCTTCCTATCTCGCGGCAGGCCAGGCCCGTCAGGTCGATGAACTGGCGGAAGCCGTGCGGGTTTTTGAAACCTTCACGCTGCCGGATTTCACAATGGACGATCCCATCGGAATGGGGGCTTTGGTTGAAGCGGATATTCGTGGTGAAGCATCCTTGTTGCTGCTCGTCCCGGCGGCGGGCGGCATGGTTCTCCACGTGGACGGAGAGCAAATCACGCTGCTCACCCCGGCCAGCAGGCTCTATCAAAGCCTGCTTGGGAAAAGGTCCGGTGATTTGATCGATGAATTCGGGCTGCGGGTCATCGAGGTGAGTTGAAATGGATCGGCTGTGGTCATCGAGATTGCCTTTGTCGCCACCGCCACTCCGCCAGGGCAAGCCGGCCGCGAGGACGGTGATGCATTCGCGGGCGGACGTTTGGCGGCATGCGCGGGACCGGACAAGTCGATGACATGTGGCGCAGTGGATTTCACCGAAGATTCACCAGAGGTTCATCAGGCCGCCACATGGGTGGGCGAAGGTCCGTCCGCCATGAAAGAAAACATTGTGATACCCATCAAGATCGAACGAGTGAAACTGTGGACCCGCCGGGCGCTGGAAGCGACAACCTGGCTGATATGCCTCGGCCTGCTGGCGGCCAGCGCGGTCGTTGCCGCTGGTGCCGCATTGGTCTGGCTGGTGTCGGGCTCCGAGGTCATCCTGGTGCTCGGCCTCGGCAGCGGCCTGCTGCTGGGCCTGGCCGGAGTGTGGCACTTGCTGCGCCAGTTGGACCGTGCCGTCAATCAGCTGCGTCACGAAACGCCGGCCGCCTGATTGGTGGTTGGCGCGACGAAGGAGGCGTTGTCTGCTGATGCGCATCGGTGTGTCGCCGCCGCGGTTTGAACGCCGCGGAAGAAGGTACGCCGCGGCCGTTGCGGCGTCGGGCCGCCGATGCATCGCATGGGCTGGCATCCGCTGTTGCAAGCCAGGGGATGCGTCATCCGCCTATTCATGCGCTGTGGCCGGCAGGGTTTTACCGGCGTGTTTGAGCAGGCGGTCGAGGTAGCTGGCGCCCCAGCCGAGCGAGCCGTCGGGGCGGACATACCAGAAGCCCTTGAGTTCCTCCATCTTGCGCAGGCGGCGGTCGGGCTTGGTGCCGTCGTTCGGTTCGTTGCAGAAGAGTTCCCAGTGGACGATCCACGGGATATCGAGTTCGAAGCAGACGGCCATGGAGCGGTCCCAGAGGTCCACCACGCCGGCTTCGTTTTTGTTAGGGATGTTTTCCGGTTCGCCGATCTCGCCGATGAAGACTTGTTTGCCGCCGAGCGCCGGGCTGGGAAGCATGTAGTGTCGGAGCATTTCGATGCCTTGCCAAAGCTTCACAGGGCTATCGAGGCCGTCGTAGCAGGACCATGAAACGAGGTCCACGGCGACGCGCGGCAGGACGTGGGTCATCACGGTGGGGATGCCACGGGTGGCGTCGAGCACGCGGTTGACTTCGGCGCAATGGAGGACGCGGCATTTCGTCTTTCCTGCCTCCTTGCGGGCGCGCTCGACGCCGCGCTGGCGGGCGGCGAGGAATCGGGCGAAGAGCACCGCGCGGCGCCCGACCTCATCGGCGGGCGTTTGCTCCCAGGTGCTGCGGTCGTTGTGGCGGAACACCCAGTCGCCCTCCCAGTTCTGCAGAACGAAGGTCATTTCGCGCCCGCCATAGGTCTTGAGCAGATGGGCGGCGACTTCGTGGAACTGCTTTTCTTCGTTGAGATAGTCGCTTTCGGTATCGAAGAACGTGGTTTTAGATCCGGTGAGTGGGAAGACCTCGAGGAAAATGGTGGAGAAGGGCAGCGCCAAAGCCTCGCGGAAATACTTGTGCTTGAGCACATCCACCATCGGTCCGTCGAGCGGGATGCCCCAGTCGCTGTTGTAGCGGTATCCCGGCAGGTCGTCCTCGCGCAGCCAGAACTTGGCCACGCCCATGCCAAGCTCGTGCATTTTTTCCGCGCCTTCGACGAGGTAGGGCTTGTCGGTGAAATGATAGCGGCCGTCGTAATGGGTGGCACCGAAGCGCTTGGCGAAATCGGCCGGGATCGGCCCGCCGAGCGATGGCCGGGCGGCGCGCACCCGCTCCTCGATCTCCGCGGCGGGGGTGAGGTGCGGTCCATTCTCCGCTGCGGCAAAGGCGGCGAACGATGGCGTGAAGGCGGCGGCACCGAGACCGGCGCTGGCATTGCGGATGAATTCCCTGCGTTTCATGGTGGTTGGTTACGAGTGATCGGCTGTGAGTTATCGTTAAAAATTCACGAGGCTGTTAGGTCGGGACTTGTCGAGCTCGACTTCGGCCTTCCGATGCTTTCCGCCTTCTTCGGTTTCGAGGGTATAGTTGCCGTGGAAGCCGCGGAAGGAAATCCAGCCGTCGGCATCGGCGACCGACTCGCCCGCCGTGTGCCATTCGCGGGTGGTGAGATCGGTCCAGACTTTTCCGTTAGGCTTGATCGACCAGTCGCGCCGCCACAGGGCGGCATCGGGTTTCCAATGCCGGCCTTCCCAGAAGCCCCAGATCATGATGGCGGTGACCGACGGGTGGCTGAAGGCCAAGGTGAGAAGATCGCGGGTGTAGTCGGCCTGCAATTCCTCGTCGGTGGTTTCGATGTCGAACTCGGTGATCTGCACTTCCAAGCCGAGCGCCCCCCAGCGGTCGAGTTCCTTCAAGGCAAGTTCGGGCGGCGTGACCGACCAGCCGAAGTGGCATTGCAGGCCGATGCCGTCGATCGGAGCGCCCTTTTCGAGCAGAAAGCGGGCGGTTTTTTCAAAATGATCCTTGTGCGGACTGTCGAGCCCCTCGTTGGCGAGGCCGGCGTAGTCGTTGAGGAAAAGTTTCACATCGGGATCGCTTTCGCGGGCGGCCTTGAACCACTCAACCATCACTTCCTTGCCAAGAATGTCCATCAGGTCGTGATGGGCGAAGGGCTCGTTGATGACGTCCCAATCGGTGAAGCGGCCCCGCGTGCGGCCGACCATGTCACGGATGTGTTGGTCCACATGGCGGCGCAGCGCATCGGGCTGTTCGCGCAGGTCGCGGGCGGACTGCGGCAGATACTGCCAGCTCGGCCAGACGAGCACGTGGCCGCGCATGGCGATGCCGCGCCCGGCAAACCAGTCGATGGACGCGAGACTGCGCGCGTGTTCGGCTTCGCCGTGGCGTTCCCATGTATGCCACTTGAATTCGTTTTCATAAACCACGCGGGAGAAATACGTGTCGATGGTTTCGCGGTAGCGTTTCGAGTCAGGGCCGTTGCCTGACAAAACCGAGCTGTCGATGGCGGAGCCGAAGCCGAAGCCGTGGCGGCGCAGCGCGTATTTCACTTTCGCACCGGCGAGCGGTGTGCCGGCTGGGTCCTTGATTTGCACCCGGAAGTCCGCCTTGCGTATCTTCTCGATGCGATCGAGGGCCGCCTTGCGCCATGGCGCGTCCGATTCCCTGCCGGGATAGTCGGCGCGCGTGCGGGGGAGTTCGGAGAGTTTGCGGCGGTTTCCGAAGTTGAGGATTTCGACGCCGCCGATCTCGATTGTCTGTGGGCGGAAGCCGGCTCGCAACGCGATCTGCGCGCCACCCGCCGGCAGGTCGTGGCGGCACACAAAGGGAAAAGCGAACTCCTTCCACTCCTTGGTCGCACCCACGGTCAGATCGATCGACTTGTCATGTTTTTCATCGGCGGTTTCGAACACGAGCGTCAGGCGGCCCTCGCCGCTTTCCTGGCGGCTGGCGGTGCAGCGGAGGAAAAACCGCGCCCACAAGGTGTCGCCGCGTTTCACCGGCGCGGTGCTGAGCGTGGTGAGCTGCACTTTCCACGGATCCGGCGGCTGGGTGAGGGTATTGACCCGCCAGGCTTTTTCAAAAGGCCGGCCAGCGACAGGCACCACTTGCGCCAGTGCCTGCTTCGGACCCTCGCTGAGAAAAGTGAACGCGGCGGGCTCCGCTGGAACGAGTGGCAGACCGCCATCGGGCGCGGCGGCGCTGGCGGACGAAAGCAATGTGAAAAAGATAACAATGGATTTCATGATGGAGGTGAAGTTGTGGTGCGATCTGATAGAATTACATGAAGCGCGCGGGCGGCGGGTTTCAAGCGCCCGTGGAAATCGAGAAGCGAGGTGTTGCACGGACAGGGAAAAGCGTCGTGCCCCATCCAGATGATGAGGCCGCCACAGTGTGGGAAACGCCGCAGACAGGCAACCATGGCAATCGAAAGCGCCTCGGCCTGACGCCGCCGGCTCCAGTTCACATAATCGTCCAGCGACTCCGGGTTTCCCGCATCATCGAGATAGGATTGCCACTGAAGCCACCAGGAAGCCATATGCCGCCAGACGGGATGGGATTCATCCGCGGGCAGCGCGCGTTCGCCGCAGCAATGGCGGATCAATGCGGCGTCCGAGGCTCCGGGCACGCCGGCTTCGGCATGGAACATGGCATCGGACGTTTCCCAGAACGCGCGCCACTCCGCCATCGTTCCCGGCAGGTTCCATGGTCCGTGGACACAGTGGTGCAGGCCCTTGCCGATGTCCCGCATGCTCACGGCAAAGCGCGGGCCGCAGGGGCTGGTGGGGATGAAACGCCGACCGGGATCAAGCCGGCGCACGGTGCGCGCCATCGCCGCGAGCGGCGGGTGGCTGCCGTCCAGCGGCAGTCCCCCACCTTCGCGCACGCCGCCGGGTCCGAACTGGAGCTCGTTGCCGCCACACCACATCAGCAACGAAGGATGGTGCTGGCGGTGGGTGATGAGCGACTCCGCGATCGCTGCGGCGCGGGCAATGCTTTGCGGGTCCTCCGGCGGCCAGTTATCGATTCCGGATGACGAGTAGGGCAGGTCCTGCCAGACGAGCAGGCCGAGGCGGTCGCATTCCTGATAGAACGACTCCTTCTCCGGCACCGCGCCGCCCCACACACGCACGAGGTTGAACCCGAGATCGCGGTAGGTTTCCAAACGTTTGCGGACATCCGTTTGCGGAACATCGGCGAAGTTCGGCCGCAGCGGGGTCCAGTTGATCCCGGCAAGAAACACGGGCTTGCCGTTTGCATTCAGAATCCATGGCAACGCATCTCGCGGAGCGCCCTCGCAGGGGCTCCAGCGGAGTTCGCGGAAGCCGACGTCACGTCTCGCCACATCAAGGCACCGCCCCCTGTTGTCCATCAGTTCAACGTCCACCTGATAGAGCGGCCGCGGGCCCATGCCCGCAGGCCACCAGGCGCTCACCTTTTCCGCGCCGAGTTGGATCTCGCGTGCCGTGGCGGCGGCTTCGGTTCGTGAAATCACGCGCCGCCCGTCCTTGAGCGTGACGCGCCAGCGGCAACCTTTGGCCGCGCGCGCTTTGGCGAAAACGCGCAGGCGTCCCGAGCCACGCTCCGCATCGAACTCGGTGAACATCCGCAGGCTTTCGATTTCGGTGCCTTCGGAAATTTCCAGCCGCACGGCATCCCAGATGCCGATTTGCACCAGTCGGATCATCCAGTCCCAGCCGTAGTTGAAACGTGGTTTCTCGTCGCGGATACGCGAGGTGAAATTCACCTGGCCGATGTTGCGCGGCTGGTCGGTGAAGACGATTTCCATGGGAACCGAGCGCGCTTTGGGATGCTGTTCGAGGTATCCGCTGATCGCATCGCCGAGTTCGAACCGGTGGGGCGTGAAAGCGCTCGCGAACCGGCCGACTTCGGCTTCTCCACAGCGAATGATACCCGCGCCGTCCAGTCCGTCACAAATGAGTTGTTTGCGTCCGGGTAGATTGCACTGTTTGACGGGCAGTCGGGTTTCAAAAGTCCAATGGCGGTTTTCCACCCACTCGGCGGCGAGCGAGTGGGTTGCCACGTTCCAGTCCGGAATCACACCCGCGTCACGCAACACGCCCTGCACCGAGCCGGGAACGCGCACGGGGAGCGGGCCGGCGGCGGGCAGCAGCTTGACGCCGGTTTCTCGAGCGAGTGCGAGCTGCCAGTTCCAGGCATGCCAGCCGCGCAAGGTCCACTTGAGCCGGGCGAGATCGAGGATTTGCTTCATCTCACGTTGAACTTGTTCCAAACCCGGATATCATCGATCCACACCGTGGCGCGTTCGGTCTGCTGATCCTTGAAAAAGCCGTATCCACCGAGCTGGAGCTGCCATTCCGAACCGGGAAGATCCGGCAACATCTTTCCCCGGATGCGGATGCCGGCAGGCTGCTTGCGGGCGCGGTCGTGGAACCATTCGACCAACTTGCCGTTGATCGAAATTTCCACCCAGCCGGATGCGTCATTCGTGAAGTTCCCGTTGACGCGCACTTCATGCCAGCGATCAGTCACCAATGCCGTGCGGTGAGTGGCGGACAGCGCGGCGTAGTGATATTCGCTCTTGCCGGTGGGATTGACTTGGAAATGGATTTCTCCGCCGTGCTTGTCAGGCACCCGCCACAGGGCCACGAGATACTTCCAATGGGCCGGACCGGCGTGGTTCTTGTATTGGAAAAACCCGACCGAAGCCGCGTCGCAGTTCTTGTCGAAGTAAACCTGATAGACGGTGGTGCCTTGGAAACCCGGGTTTCGGCCGAGGGAGGAGCCGTCCGTGAACCGTGCCAGATGTACCTCGGCGTGGCAGCCGTGGTTCGGCGTGTCCGGTTCTTTGCGAAGCATCAGGCACTCCAGGCTGCGACCGTTGCCATCGCGATCCTGGGCGCGGCTCTCCTTCACCTTGGCCCGCTGGTTGGCGCCGGTGAAGCCATCGAGCGTGCCGCGGTTGTGGAACAGCGGTTCCGCGGCGGGGAGCGTCAGTGGCGCGGCGAGCAGTAGCCAGCAGAGGGTTTTCATGGGAGATTGATGGTGGTTTCAAGACGGTCAGGCTTGAGCAGGACCTCGGAGACGCGCCTGCCTGCGGGGGTCTCCACCGCAAGCGTGTAGCGGCCATGGTAGCCGCGGAACTTGAATTGTCCGGCAGCATCCGTCTTTCCTTGCACCTTGCTGTGCCAGTAATCGCCGACCCAGGTTTTCCAAACACCCGCCAGCGGGCGTTCCGACCAATCCGCTTTCCACGGCATCGCTTCTTTCCGAAGCACCGTGCGCTCGGTGAAGCCCCATGTCTGGAAACCGGTGTAGGCGGGATGGGAAAAGGCCATGATCATGCAGTCACGGAACCAGTCAGCTTGCAGTTTTTCATCTCCGTTGGCGAGGATGTCGAACTCGGTGATTTGCAGCTTGGGCACGAGTTTTGCGAAACGATCCGAGATGCGCAGCATTTCCTCGGGGCCGGGCAGGAAGGAACAATGGAAATGCCCTTGTATGCCGAGTCCGTCCGGCGCCTGGCCGGCGGCGATCAGAGCCCGGGTTTCCTCATAATAATCCTCCTGCTGCCTGCCCGGCCGGAAGACCTGGTCTTCGTTGAGCCACATCGGCACGGAGCTGAGGCTGCGGGCATGGCGCATGAGCTGCGGGTAAAGGGTCGGACCCGTGACGGCGGTGATCCGGTTCGTGGGACTCCAGCTGGCCGGATGATTGATGGCATCCCACTCGATCACCCGGTGACCGATGGCGGGCAGGATGTCCGACATGTGGTCGAACATGTGTTGTTTGAGGGCAACCGGATCGTTCTTGAGGGGCGTGGTGAATTCATCGAAAACTCCCCAGGTCAGGCAGTGGCCGCGGACTTCGATGTCGCGTTGTTCGAGCCAATCGAGCGCCCGCAGGGTGTTTTCCCGCAGAAACTCCTTGTCGGGGGGAATGGCGACACCTTTTTTCCAACCCATTTCCTTGAGGTCGCTCTCCAGCACGACCCGGCTGAAATAACGATCGACAATTTCCCGATACATCGCGCCATCAGGCCCCGGGCGATTCAGCCAGGCAGCGGTCACCGCACTGCCGAAGCCGAACTCGTGGCGGCGGAGATCCACACTGATCGAGGCAGCGGGCACGGCTTTGCCGTTAGAGTCGAGCACTGTGATCCTGAAGTCGCTCTTGCGGGTCGATTCGATCCGTTGGAGCGCGGCCTTGCGCCAGTCGGCATCGGGTTCGCGACCCGGGTAGGTCAGAGCGGGTTGCGGGAGATCGGAGAGCGGGACCCGGTTGCCGAAGTTGATCAACGAAAGTCCCGCGATGTCGATCTGTTGGGCCCGCTCTCCGAGATGAATGGACACCGCGCCCTGACCGGCCGGGACCGTCTGCAATGCCGGGAATGGCACCAGCACCAGCGACCATGATGTGCCTAACTCGAAGTCATGCATCACCGCCTTGGCATAGTCTTTGCCCTGCCCGCCTCCGACCAACACGGAGCCGCCCGCGCGCGCTCCAGTGAAGCCCGGGGATTTCCGGGCGTAGAACCACAACAGACCCACGTCGCCGCCTGCGATGGCCGGCTTGAAGGGGAAGCTGACTCCTGCGTTCCATGGATTGGGATGGGCTTTCCGCGAGTGGATTTGCAGCCCGATCGCACCGGGCACATCCTTCCAGTTGGAGGAAGTGACGCTCAACTCCGGCGCGCCGGTGATCTTCACGGACGCCGCATCCGCAGGCATCACCAACGGTATACCACCCTTGGGCAAAGCAGGGAGCGGAGGAATCTCCGCCGCCATGCCCCACTTCTGGAGCAGGATCAGTGCGGAAAAAACCGTGTTTCGGACGAGGGAATGGTGCATGATACAAACTCGAAGCAACACGGGTTTCAGCGGTTCGATTCGCGGTTTCAAGAATAACGGCTTCACGCCCTCCTTGCGTGAAGCCGTCGTCCAGGTTCTCTCCAAAAACCCAATATTGGAGAGAAATTGATCACCTGCGGCGGCGCAGCAGGGCGAGCAGTCCGAGACCGCCTAACAGCGCCGCGCCCGGCTCGGGGATGGCGGTGATGGTGACAAAACCGCTGTTTACTCCGCCATCATTGATGCCGCCGTTCAGGCCCGCCATGGTATCGTTGTAGTTGAGGAACCAAAGTCCGCCGTCGAGCGTGTAGTTGCCACTGGTGGCGTAGCCGCTGAAGGTGCCTACCAGGGCGTCGTAGGCAAAGAGCGTGAATTTCTCACCAAGCGCATAAGTTCCAAGATTGTCCCAGGTGACCGAGCCACCCGTAAGCGTCAGGGTTCCGCCGACGTTGACCAGATCTGCCACATCCAAAGCGCCGTTGAACTCGTAGGCGTAAGTACCACCCATGTTGACGTCTCCCGCCACCGTCATGGTGCCGGGTGAGTTGCCGGGAGCGAGCGTGCCGCTGCCGCCGATGGTGACATTGCCACCCA
>JALOUA010000273.1 GCA_025457625.1 Akkermansiaceae bacterium | reverse complement strand
CACCGCCAAGAACGCCGAACTCATCCGTTCCGAGCAACTCCGCCAGACGCTCGCCGCCGAGAGCGCCCGCCTCCAGGGCGAACTCCAGCGCTCGCTGGTCGCCGGCACCGAAACCGACCTGCTGCGCCGCGACCTCACCGCCATGAAAGCCCAGCGCGACGCGCTCGCCGCCGAACTCAACAGCGTCCGTGCCGAACTCGCCGGCAAAAGCGCGGGCGCCTCCGCCGATGAATTCGCCGACCTCCAACGCCGCTTTGAGGAAACCGAGCGCGCCAGGTCGTTCTTCGAATCCCGGGCCAGCGAACTTGAAGCCGAACTCTCGAAAGCCCGGCTCTTCGCCAGCTCCGAAAACGAACTCCTGCCGGCCGCCGTCGAACTTTTCCGCAGCCTGCGCAAGCTGGAAGGCAAACCCGATTCCGAGATCTCCACCGCCTACTCCAGCCTTGGCGCGAGCCTCGGCGCCAACGTGCTCCACACCCTCAACTTCGCCACCGGCTCCAGCGAACTGAGCACCGGGGACCAGGAGACCATCCGCACGCTCATCGAGCAAATCCCCGACGGCGACCTGGTGCTCGCCATCGGTTATGCCTCGAAAACCGGCAATGTGGACTCCAACCGCGTGCTCTCCTCCGACCGCGCCACCGCCGCCGCGCAACTCTTCTCCGAAATCAAACGCCCCGGCCAAATCGTCCAGGCCGTCTATCTCGGCCAGACCGACCGCTTCAGCAGCCGCATCCCGGAGCGCAACCAGCTCGTCGAAATCTGGCGCATCCGCAAGAAGTGAGCGGCCGCTTCCGCCGCAAGCCACAAGGCGGCTTCGGAATCAACGAAACCATGGCGTCGTTGCCATGGACGCCCGGCTGCCATGGATGCGTGTGTCACGCCGCGTGGGTCCTGCGGCCGGACTGGATCACGTTGAGCGCGTGGTTGGCCACGGCTTCGAGATGGTTGTTCATGTCGATGAAGATCATCTCGGTCTGCACCACCGAGCCGGACTGCATGCGCAGTGCGGCGGCCTTGTTGTTGCGCTTGCGCAGGGCATCCACCCGGTCCTCGATGGCGTTGGCCTGTTCCAGCACCCCGCCATCCACGACAGAGAGTGAGTTCAACGCCACATCCAGCAGGGCACGCACCTGCATCGTCACAGCCACCAGGTCCTTGGTCTGCACCGGGCTGAAATCCCGGCTCTTCTTGTATTTCCGCTCCAGGATTTTGACGAGCCGGTAGATCCGGTCGGTCGCCTCCTCGAATTCAGCCACAACGCGCAACATGGAGGTGATGCGCTGCGCGTTGCCAGTGCCGATCTCGTGGGTCGAGCACTGGATGAGATAGGCGGTGATGTCATGCAGCATTTCATCACAGGTGTCCTCCATGCGCTTGAGTTCCTTGACCCGCTGCGAGAGATCCTCGGTGGGCCGCGCCATCACGTCCACCAGGCCGTCGAACATGTCGGACGTCAGGCGGGCCATCCGCTTGATCGACTCCTCCGCCTCCGCGAGACTCAACTCGCCCATATCGACCAGGTTGCTGCCGATGTATTTGAGTTTCCCGTATTGCGGTGCCATCTCCTTGTCCTTCACCCACCACGTCACCAGCCGCCCGAGCTGTGGCACGAACCACACGAGTACGCAGATGTTGGCGAAATTGAACAAGGAGTGGAAGATGGCCGTGGCGAAGGCGATCTCGGACTGCGCCATGCTGTCGTTGGCGCTGCGCAACGCGGCAGGCAGGTGATTCGCCACTTTCCACACCAGGGAGGAAAAAGGATAAAACAGCAGGAGGCACCAGATCACGCCGATCACGTTGAAGGAAAAGTGGGCCCGGGCCGCCCGCCTTGCGTTGGTGTTGGCACCCAGCGCCGCCAGCCAGGCCGTCACCGTCGTGCCGATGTTCTCTCCCAGAACGATCGCCGCGGAGTTTTGGAAAACCCCCAGCGGAGTGGCGTTCACATCCCCGAGCCAGCCGTTGAGGGCGCAGGTGATGGTGATCGCCATCGCGGCGGATGACGATTGCACCATCAGCGTGAGCACCACGCCCAATACCAGAAACATCGCCACGGTCCCGAAACCATGCCCGTTGATCGTGGTGAGGATCGACTCGACGTAACGCGCGGTTTCCGGGTCCGTCGCAAGCATCGTGCGCAAGTCCGGCACCGAATCCTTGAGCAGGCCGAGACCGAAAAACAACAGGCCGAAACCAATCAGCGTCTCGCCCCAGCTCTTGCCACGGTCCTTGCCGATGAAAAACGCCGGCAGCCCGAGCCCGATCAGGGGAAGCGCCACCTTCGCCACTTCGAATTTCCCGATCAGCGCCACGATCCACGCGGTGGTCGTGGTTCCGAGATTCGCCCCCATGATCACACCGATCGCCTGGATGAGCGTGAGCAGGCCTGCGTTGACGAAAGAAACGACGAGCACCGACGTGGCGGACGAGGATTGCACCAGCGTGGTGGTGAAAAGGCCGGTCAGGATGCCGCTCAGGCGGTTGCCCGTCATGCCGGAAAGCGCCGCGCGCATCCGGTCGCCCGCCACCTTCTGCACGCCCTCCGACATGACCTTCATTCCATATAGGAAAACCCCCAGCGAACCGAGGATTTGGAGGATTGTGGCCAGCACCGACCAGGTGGAAATCGTGGCGAGAAACATCTGTGACAAAATCGTCACATTTGCCAACCCCCCCGCCAGCAAAAAAATTCCGCCCATCCACCCATCCGCCCGCATTGCCCGGCATTCCCAACAAAATGGGTTTCTTCCGCCATTCGGTGAAAAAAACCGCACGATTCCACGTTTCCAATCCCATGCGAATGGCACATGCGTCACACGTTCTTTCATGGGGAATCGGCCTGGCCCTCGGAGCGGGCACCATCTCCGCCAAGCCGAAGCCGGCGGTGCCGGCCGAACCTTTGAGCGCAGCCGGCGCGGAACTCGAGGCGCGATATGAAGCCATGCTCGCGTCTTTGCGGACGGAGATCGTCAATTCCCTGCCCCCGGTGGATGCGCGCAAGAAACAATCGGTCCGGGAAGTGCGTGAAGCGGTGAAAAAAGCGCGGGCACAGGCGGATGCCGCACAAAACGACCTGGCAAGGGTCACCGCCGCCAAGCAATTGGTGGATCATGCCAAAAACAAGTGGATCCGCGGCGCGGACAAGGGCATCGCCGCCGCGGAAGCCGCGCTCAAGGAAGCGACCTCGGCCGCCGGGCGCGATGCGGCGAAGGCGGAATTGGCCAGGTGGCAGGCCAACAGGCAGGAAGGACTCAAGGCGCTCAAGGAACGCCAGGATGCCTACGAGAAGGTGAAAACCGGCGAACCGCAGCTGCGCAAGACCCATGAGGCCGCCAAGTCGGCGCTGGCCAAAGCCCAAGCCGCAGAACAGGACGTGGCCAAATCGCTGCTGGCAGATCTCAATGCCACCCTGTCGAGCGACAAACTCGACGCCAAGCTCGCCAGGTGCGTGGTTCTAACCGATGCCACTCCGCGCGGCCTGGCGGAGTTCGCGCAGCAGGGCGGCGGTCGTCAGACTCTGGTGGAGCAGCTCCTCGCCGACGAAACATTGATGAAGGACATGCTCGTCGCCGGCGGTGCCAAATATGGCAAGTACGGACGGGCGATGGAGATTTACGAGGCGATCCGGAAGGCCGGCCCGAAGGCCGGCGGGGGCAACCTGCGGCGTCTGGCCCTTGCCGTCAGTCTGGAACACGCCATGCCCATCAGCCAGTCCAATGCCAGGGACCAGACCGGCGCGCCCGCCACCGTGGACCCGGTCAAGCGCTACCTGCACTATGAAAAAGCCTTTCTTGATGGAGAGCTGGACCCCGCTTTCAAGAACCTCACCAGCTGGGAATACCGCCACGTCGTCAACAGCGACGCGCCGGACGGGATATTGGCATGGGGGCGCGAAATGCTCCGCAACTACCGGCCCGACCACATCTCCAATCCCGACTACGGCTGGCGCTATGTCTCGGCTGTTAGAACGGAAGTCCCCTACGGCTCGCAAAACGTCAAGTATGACCTGCCCTCGCTCCAGCAATACCAGAACATCATCAGGAACGGCGGCGTGTGCGGACGCCGCGCGTTCTTCGGCCGTTTCATCCTGCGCAGCTTCGGCATCCCCACCTGGGGCGTGACGCAGAAGGCGCACGCCGCGCTGAGCCACTGGACGCCGGATGGCTGGGTCATCAACCTCGGCGCCGGTTTCCCCGCCAGTTGGTGGGTCAAGGACGAGGTGCCGCTCAGCGGCACGCAGTTCCTGATGGAAACCCAGGCGCGCGCGCATGAGGCGGACTACCTCAAAGTGCTGCGCGCACAGTGGATCAGCCGCATCCTCGGCGAGCCCGCCTACAACGAGCGGATGAAAACCGACGGCGGCTTCTGGAGCAGCATCGGGCAATTCCAGACGGCGCTCCTGGCGTCCAGGGCGGTCGCGCTGGGGCCGCTCGGCCAGGAACTGGCCGAGGCCAACGAGCGCGAACAAAAAATCGAGTCCGCCGCCGTCCCGGTGTCCGGGCAACAGGCGCTGGTGGATCGGTGTGGAAAACTAGGCCGAAAAAACCTCGTCCAAGCCGCGATGTGGTGGCTGTAGCTGGTTCTGAGGAGGCCGGAGTGTTTTCGGCGCGATG
>JALOUA010000272.1 GCA_025457625.1 Akkermansiaceae bacterium | reverse complement strand
GCAGGAAGTCGGCCGGCTGATCGCCCTTGCCGAAGCCTACCCTGATCTCAAGAGCGCGGAAAATTACGTGATGCTCCAGCGCCAGCTCGCCGAGTGCGAGGCGCAGATCGCCGCCGCACGACGCACCTACAACGCTTCGATCATGGATTATCACAACTCCGTTGACATGTTCCCATCCTCCATCGTGGCCGGACTCTTCGGTTTCGGGCATCTTCCGGATTTTGAAATCGCCGTCGCCGAACGCAACAACCCTCATGTCCGGTTCTAACAATCCTGCCGGCGCCGCAGTGGACCGGCGGCCCGATAGCGGCGGGATCATCGCCCGGCTCCGTCCCGTCCTCGACCAACTCGAAGGCATGCGGCTCGATGCGCTGGCGAAGCGCAACCGCGCGCGGGCCGTCGTCGCCTGCACCGCCGCACTCGGCGTGGTCGCCGCTCTCTTTCTCCTCGGATCAGGCGGGGATCAGTCAATCGCCGCCATCCTCGTCTTTGCGCTCACCATCGGGCTCTGCCTGCTGCTCCACCATCTCATTCTCGGCGGTGCGGTGGCGGGCTATCGCCAGCAGTTCAAATCAACCGCCTTCCGCCAAGCCGCCCGCTTGGTCGCCCCGGGCATCGACTACGCGCCAACCTCCATGGTGCCTCGCTCATCCTTCGAGCGTGGCGACCTATTCAGCTCGAACATCGACCGCTACCGCGGCGAGGATTGTTTTCACGGCAAGGCTGGAAACACCGATATTCTCCTCAGCGAGCTACACGTTGAACGGAAGGAAACCTCCAGAGATTCCAAAGGGCACACCCGAACCAACTGGGTCACCGTCTTCCGCGGCATCTATCTCATCGCCGACTTCCACAAACACTTCCGCTGCCATGTGCGTATCGAACCGGACATCGCGGAAGCCACCTTCGGCTGGTTCGGGCGCAAGATCCAGGGGTTTTCCGGCGACCTGATCCGGCTGGAAAACCCGGAATTCGAGCGCGCTTTCAAAGTCTGCGCCAGCGACCCCGTCGAAGCGCGCTACCTGCTCACCCCGGACATGCAGGAACGCTTTCTCGAACTCCGCAACCAATGGTCGCCAGACATCCGCGCCGCGCTCATCGACTCCTCGCTCCACCTCGCCATTCCGATCCGTGAAAACTGGTTCGAGCCAGACATCGGGCTGCCGGCGGATCATTCGAAGCCGCTCGCCGACTTTGTCGAAAAGCTCGCCCTCCTGCTCCAGATCACCGAGCAACTTGATCTCAACACCCGGATCTGGACCAAGGAGTGACCGCCTTCCATTTCCCTGCCGGGGACCGTCCGGCCGCAATCGCACGCTTCCGTGTGGACAACCCGGCCGCCATGCTGTGGTTTCCGATTCATCCGCTCCGTTTGCCCGATGTCCGAAGAATCCCGCGCCCGCATCGATTCCCCACAACTCACGCTCCGCGCGGTGCTCACCGGCATGGTGATCGGCGGCGTGCTCTCGCTGTGCAATCTTTACACCGGACTCAAGGTGGGCTGGGGCATGGGCATGTCGCTCACGGCGGCACTCATCGGCTACGGTTTCTGGCAGTTGATGCAACTCACGGGCAGGGTGCGGCCGTTCGGTATTCTGGAAACCAACCTCAACCAGACCGCGGCCTCATCGGCGGCGGCGATCAGCTCGGCCGGCTTGGTGGCACCGATTCCGGCGCTGACCATGATCACCGGCCAGCGGCTTGGCTGGACCGAACTGGTCGTCTGGACCTTCTCGGTAAGCCTCGTGGGCATCGTGGTGGGCGTCGGACTGCGGCGGCAGTTGATCGTGGTGGACAAGCTGACCTTCCCCAGCGGTGTCGCGACGGGCAACACGCTGCTGGAAATCTACTCCCATGGCAAAGCGGCGGCACAGCGGTTGTGGCTGCTCGGCGGTGCCGCGCTGGTCGCGGCGGCGGTCAAAATCACCGAACACGTCGCCAAGCTCGAAAGACTTGCCATCCCGGGTGTGATCAGCGCGAAAATCGGTGGCGGCGTCGAAAAGGCCGGCCTGGCCTCCTACACCCCGGCGAATCTCGGGTTCGCTCTGGAACCGACCAGCATGATGTATGCGGTGGGCGCGTTGATCGGCCCGCGGGTGGGCATCTCGATGATGCTCGGTGCCGCCATCGCCTGGGGCTGGCTGGCCCCGCACGCGTTTGAGGCGGGATGGGTGCCACCCGGCCCCGCCGGTCCGGCGACAAGCTGGTACAACGCCGGCCTGCAATGGCTGCTGTGGCCGGGTGTCGCCATGATGGTGAGCGCCGCGCTCACCTCGTTTGCCTTTTCCTGGAAGGCCGTCGTCTCGGCGTTCCGTCCGGGTGCCGGCGGACAGCCGGATATGGAAGCGTCCGCGGTGGTCTTGACCCGCAAGTGGTTCATCGTCTCCATCACCGTGGTGACCGGCCTGTCGGTGATCCTGCAAACCCTTTTCTTCGACATCAATCCGCTCATCGCCACGCTCGGCGTGCTGCTGACGTTTCTGTTAGCCCTGGTCGCGGCGAGGGTCTCGGGCGAAACCAACATCACTCCCGTGGGTGCCATGGGCAAGGTGACCCAACTCGCCTTCGCCATCCTCTCGCCCGGCCAACCGGCGGCCAACCTGATGTCCGCCAACGTCACCGGCGGCGCGGCGAGCCAGTGCGCGGACCTGATGCACGACTTCAAGACCGGGCACATGCTCGGCGCCCGTCCGCGTCCGCAGGTCATCGCCCAGGTTTGCGGAGCCTTCGCCGGCGCGCTGGCGGGTTGTGCGGGATACCTGATCCTGATCAAGGATCCGGCCAAGGAGCTTCTGACCGACAAATGGCCCGCACCCAGCGTGGCCTCGTGGAAGGCGGTGGCGGAACTGTTCCAACAGGGTTTGAACGCGCTGCCGGCCGGCGCGGTGGAGGGAATGATCATCGGCGGCGTGGTCGGCATTGTGCTCGCGGTGCTGGAAAAAACGCTGCCGAAGTCCGCGGGGAACTGGGTCCCCAGCCCGACGAGTCTCGGGCTCGCCTTCGTGATTCCCGCCTACAATTCGATTTCGATGTTCCTTGGGGCGATGGTTTCCTGGGTGCTCGGGCGCTGGGTGCCGGACTGGACGTCGCGCTTCCTGATCATTCTCGCCTCGGGTCTGATTGCGGGCGAGAGCCTGTCGGGCGTGGCGCTTGCCGTGATGGAAATCCTTGGCGGCTGAGCTGCCGGAAGCTGCCTCCGGGGCCATGGCCGTTGAATGGGCCCGTGGCCGGAGCGTTGATTTTTGTGCCATTTTTGCCTTGCCACGTCCTTGCACAGATCTAGTTTGCCCGTCCCATGCCAAGAGTCTCTGGAAAAGCAAAGACACGGAAAGCCGTTGCCAAGCGCTTCAAAGTCACTGGAACGGGGAAGATCCTACGTCGCAAACAGGGCGCACGCCACTTGCTGCAAGGCAAGAACAGCAAGCGGAAACGCAGGCTGGGCCAAGCGTGCCTCGTTTCCGACGCTGACCTCAGAAACGTCAGGGAAAATCTTCCTTTCTCCCGCTGATCGAAACCGCCGCAACCGCCAACGGGAGGAATGAAAACAACGACTGGTTCAAACTGAAAACAAAACATGCCACGTGCCACCAATTCCCCGGCCAGCCGCAAGCGTCGCAAGCGCGTGCTGCTCCGTGCCAAGGGTTTCCGCGGGTTCCGCTCCAAACTCTTCCGTTACGCCAAGGACGCCGTCCGCAAGGCGCAAAGCTATGAGTATCGGGACCGCAAGAAGCGCAAGGGTCAGTTCCGCCGCCTCTGGACACAGCGTATCAACGCCGCCGTCCGTGCCGAGGACATGACCTACTCGCGTTTCATCGAGGGCTTGAAAGCCGCCGGTATCGAAGCCGACCGCAAGATCCTCTCGGATCTCGCGATCACCGATGCCGCCGCCTTCTCCGCCATCGTCGCCCAGGCGAAGCAGGCGCTGGAGGCGAAAGCCGCCAAAGCCAGCGCCTGATCCCAACGGAAACCAAACCTCATCACCGCCGTCCGGCCAATCCGGGCGGCGGTTTTTTCGTGCCGTAGGCGCGTTCGTGTGAACGCGGGCGCGGAGATCTCCCGATACTTCGTTTCGCCAATGCGGCCGCATCAATGATGGATTATACCCGGGCAGTCACCATTTCTGATTCACCGCCGAGCGGAGTCGCTCCAGATCCGCCATCAGCTCGAGGATCAGGCGCAGGCCGGTTTCGTTGACTTCACATGTCTCCCGCAAGTGTTCAATGCGCCGCAACGTCAGCAAGGCCTCGTCGTCGTAGCGGTTTGCGGAATCCTGCAACGGCCGGATGAAGCCCAGTTCCTGATAGTGCAGGATGGTGTCCGCATCCACGCCGCTGATGCGGGCGATGACCTCCAGCGTGTAAATGTCTTCCTCGTCCGGGATCATGGTTACGGCTGGTTGCGCGGGTTGAAGCGGGAAGCCGCGCGCAGTTTCTCCCACAGGGCGCGTTCCTCGTCGGAGGGCTTGTCGGGCAACCGCACGTTCAACACGGCGTGGAAATCGCCGCGTTCGCCGGTTTTTCCCTTCGGCAGGCCGCGGCCGCGGACCCGCAGGTGCTGGCCGTTCTCGCTGCCGGGCGGGATGCGCAGTTTGATCAGGCCGTCGAGCGTGGGCACCGGCAGCTCCGCGCCGAGCACGGCTTCCCATGGCGCAATGTCGAGTTCGTAAAACACATCGCTGCCCTGCGTGCTGAAATCCGGGTGGGCGGCATGGCGGACGCGCAGGTAGAGATCGCCGGCCTCGCCGCCACCGGATCCGGGTTCGCCCTGGCCGGGCACGCGGATGCGCTTGCCATGGGTCACGCCCGGCGGAATGCGGACCTGGAAGGTCTGCTTGCGCGTCTGTCCGGTATGGGGATCGGTGATTTGCAGCGTCACAGGACGCACCGAGCCATGCATCGCCTCGTCCAGCGTGACGAGGATGTCGCCCTCGATGTCGTTGCCGCGATGTTGTCTTCCACCGCCGCGCGCGGCGCCCTGCATGCCGCCTGGAAACCCGAAACGGCTTCCGCCACCGAAGTATTGCTCGAAGAAATCGCTGAAACCCGTACCGCCGAAGTTGAACTCGTGCGCTTGCGGACCACGCCCGCCGCCCGGTGGCGGGAACGCGCCCTCATGCTGCCAATCCATGCCGAGCCGGTCGTATTTCCCGCGTTTCTCCGGGTCGCCCAGCACTTCATAGGCTTCGTTGATCTCTTTGAACTTCTCCTCGGCCGACGTCTTGTCCTTGGCCACGTCCGGATGATGCTTGCGCGCCAGTTTGCGGAACGCCTTCTTGATGTCCGCCGCGGCGGCATCCCGCGGCACGCCGAGAATCGCGTAGTAGTCTTTGAATTGCACGGACATGGGCAGGCTTGATGGGATCTGACTGGATGGTGTCATGCATGCGGGCCATGTCGAGCCCGCAGCTTTCCCGCGCTCGACAAACGGTGGCCGCAATCCAATGGTCGCGGCATTGAAATTACTCGATTCCCATCTCTCCTACTGCACCAATATCCACCCGGCGGAAACCTGGGCGGAGACCGAACGCATGCTGCAAACCCACGTGCTCGCGGTGCGCGACCTCGTGGCTGGCGGCGAGCCTTTCGGCATCGGCCTGCGCCTCTCCGCAGTGGCCGCCGCGGAATTGCTGGTGGGTGACAGGCCGCGCGCCTTCAAGTCATGGCTCGATGAAACGAACACCTATGTGTTCACCATCAACGGCTTTCCCTACGGCAGCTTCCATGGCACCCGCGTGAAGGAGCGGGTGTTCCAGCCGGACTGGACCGCGAAATCGCGGCTCGATTACACCAAGGACCTGTTCCGCATTCTCGCGCTGGTCGCCCGACCGGAGACCGGCGCGTCGGTTTCCACCCTGCCCGGCTCCCACAAGACGTTTGGCGCCGATGAATCAATGATCCGCCGAAACCTGTTAGAGCTCGCGCGCTGGATGGAAGGGCTCTCTGACGAAACAGGCCATGATTTCCACCTCGGTCTCGAACCCGAGCCGCTCGGGCATTTCGAAAACACGGCGGAAACGCTGGCGTTTTTCGCCCGCCTTCATGCCGACGCAGCGGACTCCGAAATCATCCGGCGCCGCATCGGGGTGAACTACGATGCCTGCCACCTGGCGCTCCAATATGAGGATGCGGCGGATTCCCTCAACTCGCTGGTGAGGGCCGGAATCCGGATTTCCAAGATCCATCTCTCCAGCGCGCTCGCGTTTGATCCGCGCGATCCCGCGGCCATCGCGGCGATCCGCGCGTTCGACGAACCGGTGTATTTCCACCAGGTCCTGCTGCGCGGCGCGGCTGGCGGCATCACGCGTTTCATCGACCTGCCGGATTTTCTAACAAACCACGATCCGCAGGCCGGCCACCTCGAAGCCCGCGTGCATTTCCACATTCCACTGGATGCCGAGCCCGCAGCGCCTTTGCGTTCGACCCGCGGTCACGCGCGCGATGTCCTCGCGTGGTGCCGCGCCCATCCCGCCGCGTGCCGGCATTTGGAGATCGAAACCTACACCTGGGGCGTGCTTCCGGCGGAACTCCAGCGCCCGGTGGAACAACAAATCGCCGGGGAATACCGCTGGGTGTTTGCCAACGCGGGGGCTTGAGTCGCAACCTGCCATTCGAAACCCGGCGCGGCAGTCAAGCACGCCGTCATTTTTGAGTCATCCCTTGGGTTTCCCGACCCGTCCATCCGCCAAATGGTGCGTCGGATGCATTCCATCAAACCGGCGCAATATGGCCGCGAGCGTGGCGCTCGCCCCACCATTGCAGCTCTGCAATTGCATGATGACGCCTCAGACCTTGAAGCCGAAGTGGCGGTTGGCGTTGTGGAAGCAGATGTCGCGGATCAGTTTGGCGAGGGCGTCGAAGTCATCGGGGAGTTCGCCGCGGTCGGCCTCGGTGCCGATGAGGTTGCAGAGGATCCGCCGGAAGTATTCGTGGCGCGGGAAAGAGAGGAACGAGCGCGAGTCGGTGAGCATGCCGACGAAGCGAGAGAGCAGGCCGGTGGAAGAGAGGGCGTTGAGTTGGAGTTCCATGCCTTCTTTCTGATCGAGAAACCACCAACCGGAGCCAAACTGGATCTTGCCGGGGAAGGTGCCGTCCTGAAACGCGCCGGTGAGGGCGGCGAAGAGGTAGTTGTCGCTGGGGTTGAGGTTGTAGAGGATGATTTTGGGCAGCGCTCCCTCGCTGACGAGCGCATCGAGGTAATGCATGAGCGCCTCGCCCTGGCGGTAGTCGCCGATGGTGTCGTAACCGGTGTCGGGGCCTAGCAGGCTGGTCATGCGCGAGTTCACGCCGCGTGCGGCGCCGAGGTGGAGTTGTTTCGTCCAGTCGCGCGCGGCGTCAAGCTGGCCGAGGAAGACCATCAGATAGAACGAGAATTTCTCGCGCTCCTCCGCGGTGGCGGCCTTGCCGGAGAGCGCCTTGTCGAAAATCATGGCAGCCTCGGCATCGGTGCACGACAGGGCCGGCAGGCGGACAAGCCCGTGATCGGACAGGCGCGCGCCGGCGTCGTGGAATTCGTCGTGACGTTTCTGCAGCGCGGCGAGCAGGTCGGAGAGATGGACGATGGAAACGCCGCTGGCGGCTTCGAGTTTTTGCAGCCATGGCTTGAGGAGCTCCGGGCGATCGACAAGGAAAGCCTTGTCCGGGCGGAAGGTGGGAACGACGAGGGTGGAGAGGTCCGAGGCGGCGATGGCCGAATGGCAGTCGAGCGGGTCGGCCGGATCGTCTGTGGTGCCGATGACACGAACGTCGAATTTTTTCAGGATGCCGTGGACGCAGAAATCCGCTTCGGCGAGTTTGGCATTGGCGCGGTCCCAGATTTCATCGGCGGTGTCCGGGCCTAACAGCAGGTCGATGCCGAAGTAGCGCTGCAGTTCGAGGTGGGTCCAGTGGTGGATGGGGTTGCGCAGGGTGTAGGGCACGGTCTCGGCCCAGGCCTGGAACTTCTCGCGCGGAGTGGACTCGCCGGTGATGAGCTCCTCGTCCACGCCGTTGGCGCGCAGGAGGCGCCATTTGTAGTGATCGCCGCCGAGCCAGATCTCGGCGAGGTTGTCCCAGCGGTGGTTGGCGGCGATCTCGTGGGGCGAGAGGTGGCAGTGGTAATCGATGATCGGCTGGTCGCAGGCGACTTCGTGGAAAAGGCGGCGGGCGGTTGCGGAATGAAGG
>JALOUA010000271.1 GCA_025457625.1 Akkermansiaceae bacterium | reverse complement strand
GGAATTTTTTATGGCGGGTGCGTATATCGGCGGGTGCGCAAGTGAATTTTTTGCAGGGGGCAGTCCATCCTGATATCACCGGTACAAGGCGGGCTGTGGGGGGCGGTGATATCCAGCATGGTCCCGGTGCGCAGTCGGGCCGGAATTCCCTGATCTTTCAGGGATTATTGCGGTCAAGGTGCGCAGATTCGGGTTTCTGGATGGTGGATTTCCGGGGGCTTGGGGCAGGATGTCCCAAGGACGGGCCCTCCTTGGCTCGTTGAGCTACGGAGGGCAGGCTGGGACCGGTAGTCCCAGCCATTTTTGGGGGTATGTGAGTGGGGTCAAGAATCGGGTCAGGCCTTGCGCGTTCACATTTGGATTCCGTATCATGCTTCATCTGTTGCCGACATTTCCACTAACGGGGAAGATGGATGAGTGTGGGAGCGTCCGTGGCGCTCTCGATGTTGCGGATCAATCCAGCCAATTGCACGGCGAGCGGGTTGCCGCCCTTCGCATCCGGCGGGCCGCCCAGGTCCTTTTCGAGCTGGCGCAGCCGCGGCAGCAAGGGCTTGGCCGCTCCGCCGTAGGTGGCGAGGATTTTCAGGCAGCGTTCGACCCGGTTTTTCCTGCCCCAGCGATCGAGGTCCATGATGTCGAGGCAGAGTTCCATGCCTTCGCGAATGCGGTGTCTGGCGAGCAGTTCGAGGCCGCTGAGGCGGATGCCATCGGCGAACATGATGCCGCTGGGCGAGGGCTCGACGATGGCCCGGTGGATGGCGGGCAACAGCGGCCTGATCTCATCATAACCCAACTGCTGATAGATATTGGCGATGTTGCCGCGCGCGCGGCCGTCCTGGTTTTGCAAGCCGGCGGTCACCGCCTTGCCGAGGAGGTCGCGGTCGACGCCGTCGAGCGAATTCTTCAGCATCACGCCGAAGACGGAAAAGCACAGATAGCGCTGTTCCATGCCGCGGGGATCGGACTGGGTTGGACCGATGGTGAGCCTTTCCAGCAAAACAGGCAGCGTGCCCATCGCCGGCCTGCCGATGTGGGCCAGTGCTTCCGCGGCCTTGACGCGCAGCCAGAGGTCGTCGTGGTCCAGCAGGGCGGTGAGCTGCGGCACGGCGGGGGCGGCGGCACCCTTGAGCAGGATCAGCGCCTCGCATGCGCCGTAGCGCGCCTCGAGTTCGGGGGCGTCGAGCATTTTCACCAGCGCGGCGAGCGGCTTTTCACCCTGGCGGCGCTGGATCGCGATGGCGGCGCGTTCGCGGACGGCGGGCGACCAGGAGCCGAGCCGGTCGAGAAGCTGGTCCGGGTTGAGGGAGTCGTAAGCGCGGTAGCGGTTGTTGTTGGACCAGCCGCGGCCGTCGAGAATGAGGTTGTTGGCGGTGGCGGCATCGACCTGCGGGGCGATGTGGGGCTGTTTCCCGGTGAGGAGGATTTTTTTAAGCGGCATCGCGTAGGCGAGCAGGTAGGCGCCGGTGGCATCCCAGCCGCCGAACTTGTCCTTCTTCATATCCGGCGGTCCCTGGTGGGGGAATGCGCCATCCCATGTCCGTGCGAGATCATAATACCATGCGCCGAATTCCTTCATCCACGCGCCGGTGGCGTGGGGGCCGGCGAGGGCCACGCCGGGCATCGCCCACAGCATGTTGGTGAAATTTCCGGTGTGGCCGCAGTCGCGCTCCGGACCGTGTGAGGCGAGGCTCATGCGCGAGAAGAATTCCGCGCCGTTTTCCTCGCCGAGGAAGTTGAACATCACTCCCGCCATGCCGCACTTGCCGTTGTCCTCGTGGGTTTGCGTCCACGGGTGGTGGTCGCCATAGGGAACCGCGCCCTTGCCGATGTAGAAGCGCAGCAGTCTGGCGCTGCGTTCGATGGCGAGGTCGAGCGCGGGATCGCTGACGCCGGCCTCGCGCGCCAACAACAGCGATATGGTGAGCGGCACGCCGGGCGCGTTCATCATGCCGTAGCCGACGAGCCTGCCGTCCGGCCCCGCGAACTTGTGGCCCCACGAACCGACGATGCTCTGGCCCTTGGCGGCTTCGAGCGCGAGCCGCTCAAGACCCGGCTGGAAGGAGTCGTCGCCGGTGGCGATCTCATATTCCGACAGAAGCATGATGACGTAGGCATACCACCATGTTTGCATCGCGCTGGCGGAATAGCCGGATGCCCATTGCGCCTCGTTTTTGACGAGCGGCAGGTATTTCTTTTCACCGCTGGCGAGCAGGGCGAGCGCGTTGAGCGAGCGGGTGATCGGGTTCTGTTTTTTCACATAGGAGGCTTCCCGCATGCGTTCCGCAAGCGCCTCGCAGCCTTGTTCGAAGACGAGCTTCGACTTCGGGCAGTGATAGGGCGCGGTGACGCTGTAGCTGCCGAGCACCGGGAGTTTCACCACGACGTCCTGCGTTTTCCCATCGCGCCAGCGGGTGAGTGTCAGATTTCCCGCAGCGGCTTCGGCGGCGGTGAGCGCCCTGCCGAAGGCCACGCGCGGGTCGGATGAAAACGGCTTGCCGGAGACGCCGAGGATCACGTCGCCGATTTCGAGAACGCCATCGGCCGGCGAACCTTTATCCACCTTGGTGACGGCGATCTGGCGGGCTTCGGTGGTTTCGAGCTTGTGGCTGTAAATCCAGCCGCGGGCACCGGTGGCGCCGAGGTTCCAATCGTGATTCGCCCCGGCGGGGATTTTCCCACCTTTGGTGAAATCGGGATTCGGCATCGTGTTTTGCGGCGCGGCGGCGCAAACCGAGAGGATCACGCCGAGAAGCGCCGGGACGAGCGCGCGAACGCCTGCCCTGTGGCGGTTAGGGTGGGCGGGCGAACCCGGGATGGTGGTATTATGCATGATGCTGGAATCGGCGGGCGCCGATGCGGATGGAAAATCCCCGTCTCTGCGACTTCATCGGTTTGGTTCACCTGGCTTGCGCCTTGAGTTCCGCGAAGCGGCGGCGCATTTCCGCCAGCCGCCGCGCCTGCGCGGGATCCGCCGCGAGGTCGTTCTCTTCGCGCGGGTCGGTTGTCAGATCGAAGAGCTGATCGACATTGTGCTCGGGCCAATGGAAGTATTTCCAGTCCTTGCGGACAAGGGCTTGGGAAGCCGGGATGAAGGCGGTGCGTTTGATCGTCGGGTGCTCGTAGAAGAACTCGCTGCGCCATTCGGGTTTTTCCGTGGCAAGATAGAGCGGCGCGATGTCGCGGCCCTGCATGACAGCGGGCACCGCGACGCCGGCGGCTGTCAGAATGGTGGGGGCGAGATCGACGTTGAGGGTGAAGTCGTCGTTGGTGGTTCCCTTTTTCCCGGCCGCCATGCGCGGGTCGCGGATGATGAGCGGGACGCGGATGCTTTCCTGGTGGGGATACCACTTGTCGGCAAGGCCGTGCTCGCCGTGGAAGTAGCCGTTGTCGGTGGTGAAGATGACGAGCGTGTGGTCCAGCACCCCCTGTTTTTCCAGCTCGGCGAGGATGCGGCCGGCGGTGGTGTCGATCCCGGTGACGAGGCGGTAGTAGTTCTTCATCATCCTCTGGTATTTCTCCGGCGTGTCGAAGCGCCAGCGCCAGCGGTTGCGGCCCTCGTTCATGTCGGTGAAGAAATCCGGCAGGCGTTTCCATGATTCGTCGGTGGCGTTCGCCGGCACGGGAATCGTCACATCCTGATAGAGGGCCATGGTTTCCGGCTGGGGGAGGAACTGTTCCGGGTGGCTGTCCTCGGCATGCGGTGTGAAGAACGCGACGTTGAGGTAGAACGGCTTGTCCTTCGGCCGCGAGCGGAGGAACTCCAGCGCGTCGTTCTCATTGCGCTGGGTGGAGTGGATTTTCCCGCCGTCCGGCGCGGGATACCAATGTTTGCCCATGTAAAAACGCCCGAAATCGAATTTCCCTTCCGGAGGCGCGCCGTTGTGCCATTTGCCGACGTGTCCGGTGTGGTAGCCGTTTTGGCGGAGCAGCGCGGGGTAGCTGAGTTCCCATGCTGTTTTCCATTCATTGAAGCCGTGGTTGCCATGGCGGGACATCCACTGGCCGGTGTAAAGGCTGGCGCGGCTGACGCCGCAGATCGAGGTGGTCACGCAGTTGTGGGTGAAGCGCACGCCCTCGGCGGAGAGTTTGTCGAGATTCGGGGTTTTCACCACCGGGTGGCCGGCCACGCCGAGCACGTCGTGCCGCCAGTCATCCGCGTAGAGCATGAGGATGTTCACCGGCTTCGCGGCGGTGGCGAAGTGGCTGCTGAGGAGCAGGGCGAGGAGTGTGGCTCTTTTCATGGAGAAAGCGGAACGGCTGCGGGTGACAGGCCCGCGCCACGGGTTCACGGTTGAATGAGGAAACGGTATCGGCCGCCGCCGGCTTTCATGCGGTTGGCGGATGATGGGAGAACCGTGACGCCCTCGGCTTCGGCGACGGGTTTGCCGGATTCGGTGAGGGTGCCTGCGGGGAGTTCGATTTCCGCCGTGGTGCCGGGCGGGATGACGATTTCAAACTCGGTGCCGTTGTCCGTGATTTTCCAGTTGGATTCGATGGGGCCGCGCACGCTGCGGTGGGAGGATTTCACCCATGTGAGGCCGTGCCCGGTCTGTGGCCGGATGAGGATGCGGTCGGCGCCGACGGCATCCTCCGCGATCTGGATGCCGCCGAGGTGGCGGAAGAACCAGGCGGAAA
>JALOUA010000038.1 GCA_025457625.1 Akkermansiaceae bacterium | reverse complement strand
AATCGAAGTGTCACGGCGAATCCTATTGCAGCGAGAAACAGCGGAGAGAACACCCAGATGTCGGATTCATTCGTGCTTCGCATCCGGTATCGCATTTCCATGTCGAACGCATAGGCCATACGCTTCGTGGATGGAAGCGTGAATTGAAGGAGGGACATTACCCGCCGTTGGATGCGCCGACTTGCTCAAGCAACGATCCCTAATGTAGGGACCCTGAATGTCCCTCCTTGAATTCAGGCTTCCGTCCCCGCCGTGGATGGCCTATACGTTGGGCGAAAAGATTCATGGACATCATAGTTTCCGCATCGATAACATTCGTGTTGCTACTCGGATTATTCCGCATCTTCTTTCAAGACCTGAGGGATTTCATCGACCACCTCAAGTTCTTGTTCATACCGGATCTTCTGAGCGCATTACGAGGGGAATACGATGAAGACCGAGTCAGTTCATTCAAGATAGTGATCTACTTGGGAATATCGATTGGGCCGGGTTTGGTGACTTATCTTACCTGGCGGTGAGCGTTGCCGAGGTTCGCTGTTGGCCAGGGTAGCCATGTTTTCCAATGTAGATGTCGAGCAAGCCGGCGCATCCAACGGCGGGTAATGTCCCTCCTTGAATTCAGGCTTCCATGGAAATGCGATACCGGATGCGAAGCACGAATGAATCCGACATCTGGGTGTTCTCTCCGCTGTTTCTCGCTGCAATAGGATTCGCCGTGACACTTCGATTGTTGGAGGTCTATCTGTCGGTGACCACCACTTTGTCTGGCTTGGCGACCGTCTGGAGGGGCGCTGCGATAGGCGATTGGGGGATAGCCGATATCGCCTGCCTAGTGGCTTGTGCCTTCGTGATCGTTGCGATTCTCGATGTCTTGCAATCTCCGAAGATGATTGGAAGGTGGATGGTTCTTGGATTCTGTATGCTCCTCGCGGTGTATGCCGCCAGCATCTTCCATTTTACCGAAACCATGATCGATTTTGGCTTCCCGGTCGAGTCGTGGCGGAATTTCCCTGAGCAGTAGTTCGATCACTAATTGCATATCCGACTTTGCAGAGTTCATGACTGATGCACAAAGCGGAGAATGCCATACAAGACGAGGCTGGGCCCGCCACCAGCGGCCTTGTCGGAAACGTCACCCGCAGTATGATCCTCAACTCCCGTCCCGACGCCCGCTTCCGCTGGTGACAGCGCGTGCTCTTTGACGTTCGCATGAGGAAATGAAGCTCCCATGGATGATCGCGCCCGCTGCGATGACCGCCATGCCCGTGGTTGTGCGGGCAGACGGCCTTGCTTCCGACGGTCGGTCGCCCATCCGCAGTTGGCCTCGGCTGGCAGTCTCTTCATTTCCATGTCTGGTTTTCCCACAGGGGAATTGCCCCCCGTTTGCGTCACGCCCATGCCGGGCACACAAGCCGGCGGCCAAGGGAGGCATTGCTTGTTGCCCTCGCCTGCCAAAGACATGGAAATGATTCCGAATGCGCTGTGCCGGCTGCCATTCACCGGGTCTTCTTCCAGACACGGATGGCCTCAAGGAAGGGCTCGGCGTAGCGCTGGACCTTGGCGACACCGATGCCCGGAACGTGCAGCGCTTCCTCGGCATTGATCGGTTGGTAGCGGGCGAGCGCCTCGAGGGTCTTGTTGGAAAAGATGACATAAGGCGGCACGTCCTCGCGTCTGGCCATGCTCATGCGGAGGTCGCGCAGCATCGAGTAGAGTTGTCCGTCGTGACCGTGATCGCGCAGCGCAACTTCCTTGCGCCCGGCGGCGGGATCCGGCCAGACGAGTTGGAACGACGCCGCGCCGCGCATGACCTTGTCGCCCAGCGGTGTGAGCGTCATCAGCGGATAGTCGCCGGATGTGATGGTATGGACCAGGCCCGCGTCGGACAACGAGCGCATCAGTCCGTTGAGATAACCCGCGCCCTTGTCGGCGAGGATTCCGTAGGTGCTGAGCTTGTCGAGCCCGGCGGAGACGATTTCCTGGGACTTGCTGCCTGCGAGCATCTGGACGATGCGGCCGCGGCCGAAGCGCGGCTCCCATGAGCCGTCGCCGCAGCGCCGCGACATGCGGGCCACGCCGCTGAGCGCTTTTTTTACGATGAGCGCCTCCTGCCCGGTGGGTGCGCGCATGTCTCCGGCGCCCTGCTCGCGGCAGACGTCGCAGGTTCCGCAGACACCGGCGTCCGCCTCGCCGAAGTAGTTGAGAATCCATTTCTGGCGGCAGACGCGCGAATAGGACATCTCGACCATGGCCTTGAGCTTCTCGCGGTCGCGACGGTCCTTTTCCTCGATGGCCGCCTCATCGAGCTCGAGCTGCCGCGCCAGCACATCGGGTTTGAGCAGGCGGGTGCCGCGCAGGCGTTTGCCGGGGATGTCGAAGCGCTCGATGTAGCCGGCGCGGGCGAGCACGGTGAGCGCGCTGCCCACCGACATCGAGTTTTTCACGTCCGAGGCGACGGCCATCTCGTCAAGCGTGCGATGGACCTCGTATTCGCGGTCGGCCTCGGAAAGCAGATACTGATAGATCGAGCGGATCACCGCGGCGGTGGGATTGGCGCCCTCGATGAAAAACTCCTGGGTGCGGGTGTCGGCATAGTTGAACAACAACTCGCAGAACGCCGCCTCGCCATCGCGGCCGGCGCGGCCGGCTTCCTGATAGTAGGCTTCCTGATAGTAGGCCTCCACGCTGCCGGGCACCTCGTAGTGGATGACAAAGCGCACGTCGGAGCGGTCGATGCCCATGCCGAAGGCGTTGGTGGCGACGGCGACATCGGCCTCGCGGCGGATGAAAATTTCCTGCGCCCGCTCGCGTTCCTGATCGCTCATGCCACCGTGGTAGGCCACGCACCTGAGCCCCCAACTGGCGAGCGTTTCGGAAACGGACTCGACCTTCTTGCGGGTGGCGCAATAGATGATGCCGGTCTTGTGCGCGGCGATGAGTCTTTTCATGCGCTCGTCCTTCTGCGCGGCCTTCTCGACGGAGGTGATGGCGAGCGAGAGGTTCGGCCTGGCGAATCCGCTGACACGTTCGAAGGGCTCGCGCAGGCCGAGCACCTTGCGGATGTCATCACGCACGATGGGCGTGGCGGTGGCGGTGAGCGCGACGCATTGCGGGCGGCCGATTTTTTCCAGCGCGCGTCCAAGCCGCAGATAGTCCGGCCGGAAATCATGCCCCCACTGGCTGAGGCAGTGGGCCTCGTCCACGGCGAAGAGCGAGATTTCGATGCCATCGAGCGCCCGGATGAAACTCTCGGCGCGGAAGCGCTCGGGCGCGACGTAGACGAGTTTGTAGCGGCCCAGCCGCATGCCGTCGAGGCGCTCCTTCTGCTCCGGCCAGCTCAGCGTGGAATTGATGACCGTGGCATCGATACCGCGGGCAAGCAGCGCGTCCACCTGATCCTTCATCAGCGCGATGAGCGGCGAGATGACCAGTGTGACACCGCCGAAACACAAGGCCGGCACCTGGAAACACAGCGATTTGCCGCCACCGGTGGGCATCACCACCAAGCCGTCGCGACCGGAAACGATTTCTGAAATCACCTCCTCCTGGCCGTCGAGGAAACCGCCGAAGCCGAAATACTGGCGCAACGCCGCGTGGGGCGTCATCACCAGGGGTTTCGTGACTTGATCGGGAACGTGCATCGCGTGCGCAAACGAACATGGAAGCCGCCGCGGAGTCAACCCGCGTCGCGTTCGCTTTGAATGGCGGTGACGGCGATGGTGTAGATGATGTCGTCCACCAGCGCGCCGCGCGAGAGGTCGTTGACCGGTTTGCGCAGCCCCTGGAGCACGGGGCCGATGCTGATGAGGTTGGCGCTGCGCTGCACGGCCTTGTAGGTGGTGTTGCCGGTGTTGAGGTCCGGAAAAATGAAGACCGTGGCATTCCCCGCCACCGGGCTGTCCGGGGCCTTGGTGGCGGCGACACCGGCGATGGCGGCGGCGTCGTATTGCAGCGGTCCGTCTAACAGAAGATCCGGCCGCAGGGATTTCGCGATGGCGGCGGCCTTGCGGACTTTTTCGACATCCTCGCCGGTGCCGGATTCGCCGGTGGAATAGCTGATGAGCGCCACGCGTGCGGGAATGCCGAACTGCTCGGCGGTTTCCGCGCTTTGGATGGCGATGTCGGCGAGCGCTTCGGCATCCGGGTTCGGGTTCACGGCGCAATCGCCATAGACGAGCACCTGTTCGGGCAGGCACATGAAGAAGACGGAAGATACGACGCGCGCGCCGGGGCGGGTCTTGATGAGCTGCAGGGCGGGGCGGATGGTGTTGGCGGAGGAGTGGACCGCGCCGGAAACCAGGCCGTCCACCTCAGCCATGGCGAGCATCATGGTGCCGAGCATGACGTTGTCTTCCAGCGCCTCCAGCGCGTCGTGTTCGTTGAGATGCTTGTGCCTGCGCATTTCCACCAGCGGCGCGACGTAGCGCGGGCGCAGCGCGGCGGCATCGAGGATCTCGATTTCATCGGGAAGCGTCACGCCATTGGCGGCGGCGACGCGGCGGATTTCCGCGGGGTTTCCCAACAGGACGCAGCGGGCGATCTTGCGCTGGTGGCAGGCCACCGCGGCCTGGATGGTGCGCGGTTCATCGCCTTCGGGCAGGATGATCCGGCGGTCCAGCTCGCGCGCGCGCGACGCCAGCTTGTGACGGAATGCCGCCGGCGACATGCGCACGACGAGTTCGACCTTGCAGCGGTTTTCGAGCCTCTGGCCCGAGATGTTGCGGGCGATGAAATCCATGACGAGGTTCATGCGTTCGGTGTCATCGGCCGGCACCTCGGAACTCACCCGCGAGATGTTGAGCGCGGTTTGATAACTCCCGCTGCGCACCTTGAGGACCGGCAGGCCGGTATCGAAAGCACGCTTGCACAGGCTGTCCATGCCGGGGCTCAGCTCGGTGTCACCGGTCAGCACGATGCCCGCCAGCGCCACGCCATTGAGCGCGGTGAGCGCCGCGCCGAGGATGACATCATCGCGGTCGGCCGGCATGATGAGCAGCGCGCCGGGGGAAAAGACGTGATGGATGTGGGAGACCGTCCGCGCGCAGAGCGCCACCGAGTGCACGCGTCGGGTGTTCATGTCACCGGCGTGGACGATTTCGGCATTCAGATGGCGCGCCACGTCGGAAGTGCGGAAGGCCTGCAGCTTGCTGTTGGTGGGGATGGCGCCGAGCAACTCGAAGCGCCCGCTATTGAAGAGCGTGGAACCGTCCACCAGGATTTCCACGGCGGTCGCGGCCTCATCCCCGGTGGTGATTGCCGCGCCCACATCGTCCGAGGACGAGTCCACGATGGGAACGAGACCGGTCTTGGATTCTTCGAGCGCCCTGCCGATCTTGTTGATGATGCAACCGATGAGCTTGGGGTTGTCGATGCCGCCATAAAGCGCGGCGAGTGTCTCCACCTTGCGTTCGAACTCCTGCGGGCTTTCCTCGCCGAGAGTGGTGACGAGGATGACCTCGGCGTCGAGGCTGCTGGCCATCAGGCGGTTGAGGCGGTTGTTGAAGGTGCGGCCCTCGGCGGGCAGCAGGCCTTCGACGATCACCACATCGGCATCCTCACCGGCTTCGCTGACTTTTTCAACCACACGTTCCATCAAATCGTCGATGCGTTCCTCGCGGACGTAATCATCCGCCTGCTGGATGGGGATGGATTCCGGCGGGGTTCTGCCCATCGTGGTGCGGATGAAAAGAGCGGAGGGTTCCGGCTCGTCGGCGGCGGTATGGTTCTGGGTGATCGGCTTGCAGAAACCCACGCGGATGCCGCGGCGGTCGAGCGCGCGGACGACGCCGAGGCAGACGGATGTCAGGCCGACGGAGGCACCGGAGGCGGCGAGAAAGAAGGTGTGTTTCATTGGGTGATGCCCTTCAGGAAATGAGGCGCAGTGTTTCGCGGGCGATCATCAGTTCCTCATTGGTGGGGACGACCATGCAGGGGATGCGGCTTTCGGCCGAACTGATGACTCCGCGGTCGTTGCGGCCGTGGCTGGTGTTTTTGGTTTCATCAATGATGACTCCGTAAATCTTCATCTGGGCGATGGTGAGGCTGCGGACCCCGGCGGAGTTTTCGCCGATGCCGCCGGTGAAAACCAGTGCGTCGATCGTGTCCAGCGCCGCCATCAGGCCGCAGACGGATTTTGCGAGCCGGTAGCAGAAGACATCGATGGCGAGACGCGCGCGTTGGTGGCCGTCGCGCGCGGCATCGGCGAGCGTGCGCATGTCGTTGCTCAGACCGGAAATGCCGAGCAATCCGCTTTGCGAGTTGAGCACGGCGGTGATCTCGCTGAGGCGCATGCCGGTCTGGTCCTGGAGGAATTGGTGCAACGCCGGGTCCACATCGCCGCTGCGGGTGCCCATGACGAGACCCTCGCTGGGGGTGAGCCCCATGGTGGTGTCCACGCTCCGGCCGTTGCGGACCGCACAGGCGCTGCAGCCGTTGCCGAGGTGCATGGTGATGATGTTGGTTTGCTCAAGCGGTTTGCCAAGCAGGCGTGCGGATTCCAGCGCCACATAATGATGGCTGGTGCCATGGAAACCATAACGCCGCACCCCGAGCTTTTCATAATAACTCCGCGGGATGGCATAGAGCCAGGCCTTCTCCGGCAGCGTCTGGTGGAACGCGGTGTCGAACACCGCCACCTGCGGCAGATCCGGAAACAATTCGCGCGCGGTTTTCACACCGGTGAGGTTGGCGGGATTGTGCAGCGGCGCCAGGCTGGCACATTGGCCGATGGCGGCCATCACCTCATCGTCGATCCGCACCGCTCCGGTGAACCGCTCGCCGCCATGCACCACGCGGTGGCCGATGGCGCGGGGCCGCAAACCCTCCATCATGCCGGCGGCGGCCTGCAGGGCCTCGCGGTGGGTTGCATGAGGAATCCGGTTTTGCCGTTTGATGCCGTCATGTTCGGTGTGCAGTACGGCTTCAGGAGTCCCAAGGCGCTCCGCCAGCCCTTTGAGGTGGATGGATTCGCCGGCCATCGGCAGCAGTGCGAACTTGAGGGATGAGCTGCCGCAATTGATGACGATGACGCAATCGGTGACGGCGTGGGTGTTGACATGCATGATGATCGGGATCTTGCCGGTTGGATTCCTGCAAGACGACTGTGCCCGATGCCACCCATGAAACACAAGTCAAAGGACTCTTGATTCTTCAGGCTGTTGACATTGAAATGAAAGCACGTCTAGTAGGGGGTTTTTTACGGCAATCCGCTCCTCATGACCCTGCTCGTCACCTATATCCTGATCGCCCTGCTCGTCTCGTTTCTCTGCTCGTTGCTTGAAGCCTGCCTGCTGACCATCACGCCCTCGGCGATCAACAGCGCCAAGCAGCGGAACAAGCGCTGGGCGGTCAGGATGGAATCGTACAAGGCGGACATCGATCGTCCGCTATCCGCCATTCTGACGCTCAACACGGTGGCGCACACGATGGGTGCCGCAGGTGCCGGCGCGGAGTATGCGCGGGTGTTCGGCAACGCCGGTGAGGCGGTGTTCGCAGGCCTGCTCACGCTGGCCATTCTGGTATTCACCGAGATCATTCCCAAAACCGTGGGATCGCGCTATGCCGTGCAACTCGCGGGTGCGACCACTTCCATCCTGTCGGTGATGATCCGGGTTCTCGCGCCGCTGGTGTGGTTTTCGCGGCAACTCACGAAGCTCATCACGCCGGGCGGCCGACCGGACGCGCACATGCACCGGGAGGAATTGCTGGCGATGACGCGCATGGGCGCGGAGTCCGGCCACCTGCGCGAGCGCGAGAGCCAGTTTGTCATGAACCTGATGCAGCTGCACTCCATGCGCGCATGGGACATCATGACACCGCGGCCGGTCATCTTCGCGCTGCCGGAATCGATGCCGCTGGGTGAATTCGTCAAAGCCATCGAGGACAAGCCTTTCAGCCGCATCCCCCTCTACAAGAACACCGGTGATGACATCACCGGATTCGCGATCCGCGATGTGGCGCTGCTGGCCCACCTCAAGGATGTGGATGGGAAAATGACGCTCGCCGACGTGAAGCGTCCGATCGCCGTCGCGGCGGAACATTTCCACGTGGATGTGTTGTTCGAGCGCTTCATCTCGGAGCGCCACCAGATCATGCTCATCGTGGATGAATTCGGGACCACCGTCGGCTTGATCACCTTCGAGGACATCATTGAAACCATCTTCGGTTTTGAAATTCTCGATGAGAAGGACAAGGTGGCCGATCTTCAGCTTCATGCCCGCAACCTGTGGCGCGAGCGGGCGCGGAAAATGGGCATTGAACTCGAGGAAGACCCCCAGGGCGGGCACGGGCCACGCGGCTGACGCTTGTGGCGGGCCGCAAGCCGCGGCAGTCAGTCGGTTTTCAGTCCGATGAGATCGAGCAGGCGCTGGAGGTCGTCGTCGCCGTAGTATTCGATTTCGATGCGGCCCTTCCTGGCGCCGTGGTGGATGGCAACGTGGGTGGCGAGATGTTCGCGCAGCTTGTTGGAGATGGAGCGCAGGTGCACGTCCACATCGCGGTCCCTGGCGGAGGCTTTGGCGCCGGATGGGGTTGTCCGCATGTCGCCGTTGGCCAAACCCTGCGCGAGTTTCTCGGTGGCGCGCACGGTGAGCTGGCGGCGGATCACCTGCTCGGAGGCAAGCAACTGGCTGGCGTGATCCTTGATCGAGAGAATCGCCTTGGCATGGCCGACGGTGATCTGGCCCTGCGCCACCATCAGCTGCACGTCGGGATGCAGGTCGAGCAGGCGCATCGCGTTGGCCACGCTGGCGCGGGACTTGCCGACGCGCCCGGCGATCTCGTCCTGTTTCATGGCGAACTCCTTGGCGAGCCGCACGTATCCGGCGGCCTCTTCCATCGGGTTGAGATCCTCGCGCTGGAGGTTCTCGATGAGCGCCATTTCGAGCACGTCGCGGTCGCTGGCCTCGCGTTCGATGACCGGCACGGTAGGCAGCCCGAGTTTGCCGGAGGCGCGCCAGCGGCGTTCGCCGGCGATGAGTTCGAGTTTGCCATTCACCGGCCGCACGATGAGCGGCTGGATGATGCCGTGCTGGCGGATGGATTCCACCAGTTCGTCGAGCGGCGATTCCACAAAACGCATGCGCGGCTGCAGCGGGCTGGGGATGACGTGATCGTGCGGCACGTCGCGCACACGCTTGAAGTCTTCCGCGGTCACCACGGCATCAGGCACGACGGGCGTGTTTTTCCTGATGAGTGCTCCAAGTCCTTTTCCGAGTGCCTGCTTCGCCATGGGAAGGGCAGCTTTATGCAAAGTCCGTGCCGATTCCAAGCGGATTTCCCGATTTGGAAAATTGCGTTCGCGAGCAGGGTGGCGCGGCGGCTTTCATTCCCCGGCAGCCTTCTCGTCCGCTGCCGGAGCCGGGGGCTTTTCCACGGGCAGCGCGGCGGGGCCTTCCATCGAGATCCGCAGTTTTTCAAAAACCGATGCCAACCAGGAATCGCCGGTCTCCCTTTGGAAACGGATCGCCATGCCCACGATGAAGGCGATCATCACGAGAACGAGCAGCCAAACCAACGAGCCGCAACCCGGCCGGTCTTCCTCCAGGATCTCCGGTTCGTGTTTTTTGGCCGGTGGCGGAGATTGCGGGGGCTTCGGTTCAACGGGTTCCTCCACCGGTTCCCGCACGATCGGGGATTCCTCCAAGGGTTTTTCACGGGCCAGGTTTTCGAGTTCCCCGTCACTGAGTTGGAAATCAAAGGCCACATCGCCGAGATGGATGCTCATGCCGCTGTGCAGCGGGATCACCGGTCGGCGCTCGCCATCCTGTTTGATGCCATTGGTGGATTCGAGGTCCCGCAGCTCGTAGCCGCCCTCCACCCGGCACATTTGGGCGTGTGATACGGACACCGAGCCGCAGTCGATGACGATGTCGTTGTTGCTGCCCCGGCCGAGGGTGACCAGCCGGCGGTCGAGCTGGAAACGATAGGGCTGCGGACTTTTGCCGGGAACGGTGATGATGACGCGTGGCATGGTTTCAATACGGGTTTGCAAATGGTGTTCTAACGCGACCCCGGCGGCATTCCCATGAAATTTTTGCGGAAACCCCGCCGACGCGGCCCGCCGCACACGGGCGTGGCCGCACCGGGGCGGAGGATTTTGCTTGGCCCTGACAGGGCCGGCGGCTAATCAAAAACCATGCTTGCACAGCCGGAGATGACATGTCCGCCCGACCCGTCCGGGTGGTTCCGCGCGCCACTCTCCAAACACTGGCGGGGATTCTGAGCCGCAGCGATTCGCCCTGATGCCATTCACCCGTCATGCCGCGGAGCGCGTGAGGATCGCCGTGGCGATCACCGCATGGTGCGGCGTCGCGTTCCAGCTCCGGCTTTTGCTCGGCATGGCGCGTGACAACGGCATGCCGGCCTCCGCCGCATGGATCGCCTTCACGGGATACTTCACCATCTTCACCACCCTCTTCATCGCGCTCGTTTGCACGCTGCCGTCAGACGGCGTGCAACCCCGGTGCATCGCATGGCTGGGCCGGCCCTCGGTGAAGGGCTGCGCCGTCACCGCCACGCTGCTGGTGGCCATCGCCTATCATTTCCTGCTGCGGGAAATTTGGGCGCCACACGGCGCGCAATGGATCGCGGACATCATCCTGCATTATGTCGTGCCGGCCGGAGCGCTGGCCTATTGGGTGATCGCGCGCCATCCGGTGCCGCTGCCATGGACGCATCCGCCGCGCTGGTGCTCGTATCCGTTCATCTATCTGGGTTATGCCATGGTGCGCGGTGAAATCATCCAGTCCTATCCCTATCCGTTCATCGATGTGAAGGTCATCGGTTATCCGCAGGCGATCCTCAATGCCTTCACATTGATCTTCGGCTACCTGTTGCTGGGTTTTTTCGTGCTGTGGATCTCAAGGCTCCGCCGCCCGGCCGGTGGGAAATCAGATGCCGAATGAGGTTCCCACGTGGCGGCCCGCGGCGATCAGCGGGTGATCCGGCGGCACCAGCCGCTTGCGCCCGGCGACCTCGGCGATGGGAACCCGCACAATGCGGTTGCCCTGGAGCGCGAGCATCACGCCGTATTGCCGCGCGTGGAGCACCCCCGCGCACTCGGTGCCGAGCCAGGTGGCGAAAACCCGGTCCGCGGCGGATGGCGTGCCGCCGCGTTGCAGGTGGCCGAGAATGGTCAGCCGCGTTTCCTGGCTGGTGAGTTTTTCCAGCTTGCGCGTCAAGCGGATGGTATGCCCGACGTGCTCGTCATGGAACTTGCTGAGCTTCCCGGATATGGCGGTGCGGTCTTTTTTGGAATCCGCCTTGTCGCGCGCCTTGAGCAGCGAAGCCACTTCGGCAGCTTCCTCCACCGACATCGCGCCCTCGGCGACGACCACGATGCTGAACCGCTTGCCGGACTGGGTGCGCGTGCGGATGGCGGCGGCGATTTTCTCCGCATCATAGGGGATTTCCGGCAGCAGGATCACATCCGCACCGCCGGCGATGCCGGCCTCCAGCGCCAGCCATCCGGCGCGGTGGCCCATCACTTCCACCACGATGATGCGCTCGTGGCTGGTGGCTGTGGAGTGCAGCCGGTCGATCGCCTCGGTGGCGATCTGCAACGCGGTGTCGAAACCGAACGAGCGGTCCGTCAGCGCGATGTCGTTGTCGATCGTCTTGGGCAGGGTGACGACGTTGAGCCCGGCCTCGACGAGGCGTTGGGCGTTTTTCTGCGTGCCACCGCCACCCAGGCAGACGAGCGCGTCGAGATGATGGCGGTGATAGGTGGCAAGCACCGCGTCGGTCATGTCGAGCACCCTGTCACCGATGGGCATGCGGTGGGGTTTGTCGCGGCTGGTTCCGAGGATGGTGCCGCCGTCGGTGAGGATGCCGGAGAGCATCGCGCCGTCGAGTTCCACGGTCTGGTCATTGGCGAGTCCCCGGAAACCGTTGAGGAATCCGGTGACCCTCATGCCGTAGTGATCGCGCGCCGCCTTGCCGAGACCGCGGATCGCGGCGTTGAGTCCGGGGCAGTCGCCGCCGCTTGTTAGAATCCCGATGTGTTGGGGCATGATCGTTTGGGAGAAATTCCACCGACAGGCTACGGCGTGTGGCTGGCGCGCTGCAAGCGGCCATTTGCAATGTGACGGAGCTGCCACACTAACCCCGGACGATCAGCACCGAGGAGGACGAATCATGCAGCAGCCGCTCGGTATTGCTACCCAGCACGAAATCGGCGACCCACGAGCCCTCGCGCGAACCGGTCACCGTGAGATCGACCTGCGCGGCATCCGCATGGGCGGTGATCGCCGCTGCCGGTGATTCGGACTCAAGAAACACGACGCTCGTCCGAATGGCGGACAAACTTCCCGCGAGGGGCGCGAGCAAATCATCCATCCGCCTGCGGGCGCGCTCCCTCACCAGCGTCTCGTAGGGCGTGTCGCAATCCATCGGCTGGTCCATCACCTCCCCCCACGGATCACGGGTGGGCGGGAAAATCACATGGATGATTTCGAGGGTGGCTTGGTGTGCGGCCGCGACTGCGATCGCCCGCTCGACCACGGCGGCGGACGAGCGGGAGAAATCCACACAGGCGGCCACCCTGCGGAAAAACCGCCCCTGCCAGTCGCGCAGCAGGAGGACGTCCGCCGGTGCGGTGCGCGCGCAGCGGGCCGCCACCGAGCCGAGCCTTTTTTTGGAAACATCGTGCGCGCCCAGCACCAGCAGGTCCGCCGCATGGTGGCGGATGATCCCGGCGAGCACCTTGTATGGATCGCCAATGCAGACTTCGATGGCGGCGGGCGCGCCGGAAACGTTTTCCGCCACGAATTCCTCCAGCCGGCGGGTCATTTCCTCCACCCGTCCGCTGGTGGACAGCTCGTTTCCCATGGTGTCTTCCCAGTGTTTGATGGCACCGGCCGGAACGACATGCGCGGCTACCAGACTGGCACCGGACGCGGCCGAGATTTTTGCGGCGTGCGCCAGCACCTGGGCCGAGGAGGACGAGAAATCAATACCGGCAACGATCGGAGGGATGCTTTTCATTTGTGGAAACAGTCGCCTTTCAGCCGGCGGATTTCAAATCCTTATCACGGCTCCCTGCGCGGGCATGCCGGGGCAATCAGCGGTGCCAGCAGGAAGACACTCACCGCCATGGTGGTGAGGATGCCGATCAACGCCACCACGCCGAGGCTGGTCATGGCATCGTTGGAGGCGAAACAAAGCGAGCCGAAGCCCACTGCCGTGGAAACACCGCAAAACATCACCGCCTTGCCGGTGCCGTGCCACATTGCCGCAAGATCCCCGCCGTTGCGCCGCAGGGCCAGGCCGACGTGAATGCCATAGTCGATGCCGGTTCCCAACAGCAGCGGCGTCGCGGCGATGTTGAGGAAATTCCAACCGATGCCCAGCCACGACATCGCAGCCAACAGGACCAGCCCGCTCAGCGCCATCGCCGCCAGACAGAGCGCAACGACCCGCAGCGAGCGGAAGATCACCGCCAGCATCACCACCATGAGCGCGGCCATCGGCAGGAACACATCCGTCACATCGCGGCGCACCAGCGGCACCACCGCCGGCTTGAGCAAATCCCAGCCCGCCAGCCAGATGCCGCCGCCGCTCAGGCTGCGCAGCGCGTCGTAGTCGCGCCCCGCCGGTTCGGCCTGCGCGCCGGGTTTCACCACTCCGGCAAAACAACCGCCGCCCGCCGCGTTGCGGGAGACAAACATCCGCAGGATGTCATGCGCCGCCGGGGATGACGGGTAATACCATTCCGGCGCGTCCGTCGCGATCCGCAGCTGCTCCAGCACGCCGCGGCCGAGCGCGATGCCTTCCCCGGAAAAACCGGCCGCATCCGCCGTTTCCGTTAGAAACCCGGAGCGCTCCGCCAAGCCGCGCAAATCCGCGCGGTTGGCCTGTTGGCGCGAGGCATCCGGCCACCACCCAACCGGCATCACCGCCGAGTCGATGAGCGGATTTCCGCCGATCCTGCGTTGCGCCTCGGCCAGCAGACCCCGCATCGAATCATCATCCTGAGCCTCCACCACCAGACGCAACGCGTCGGTTCCCCACTGCGGAAACACCTCGCGGACCTTGTCGAAGGCCGCCATCGCCCGGCTGTCGCGCGGGCGCAGCATCCGCTCGTCGAAGTCCACGCCGGGCATGCCGCGCCACAGCAGGCTGCCGAGCGCCGCGAGCGCCAGCAACCCGGCCAGCACCAGCGCCGTGGAGCGCCGCGGCAGCATGCCATGACCGCCGGTGAGGTTGCCGCGGCCGGCTCCGGCCCACGCCACGAACGGAAGATAATATCCCAGCATCAGCGCCGCACCCGCCACGATCCCGCAGGCCACCACCGTGCCGAGTTGCGCGATGCCCGGCAAACCGCTGCGGTTGAGCGCCAGAAACACCACCGCCGTGGTGAACGCGGCCCACATCACCGTCATCGCGGTGGCGCGCCACAAGGCCTGGCTTCCACGCCCGGCCACCTTGCCCTCCTGGCAGATCAACACGCCGTAGTCCACCGCCAGCCCGATCAGGATCGCCGCAAAACCCGCCGCCATGATACTCAGCTCGCCGTAGATCCAGCCCGCCAACCCGAGCGCGGTGAGGAAAACCATCGCCAACACCACCGCCAGCCCGCCTAACAGAACCAGCCGCCGTTGCATCAGCCAGAACAACAGCGCGATCAGGCCCGCGGTGATGCCCACCGTGCCGCGCATGTCGTTTTCCATCGCGCCGCCGATCTCGGAGGCGAACGCCGGCTCGCCCGTGAGATGGATGGTGATGTCCGCATCAGTGGATTTCCGCCAGTCCTCCGTCACGGCGCGCACTTCATTGATCCATGCGCCCGCGTTGCGGTATCCGGGCACCGGCCGCGGCGCTTCCACGAACATCAGATGCGCCCGCCCGTCGGCGCTTTCATATCCGTCCACACCATCCGCCGCACCGGCCAGCAGCGGTTCGAGCGCCGGATGCCGCAGGAAACCGAACGGGTCGTGCGCGCGCATCGCCAGATCCCCGCCCTCCAGCGCGGTGGCCACCTCGGCAAGCGCCCGGTCGAGCGTGGCGCGGGCGCGGTCCGGCGCGAGTGCCGCGGATTTTTCCGTTACGACATCCCGCGGACCGTTGAGCCAGAAGTATGCCAGCAATTCCGCCATCCCCTCGCCTTCCTCCGTCCAGCGCGGTTGCCAGCGCGCGCGTTTCGCCACGCCGGAGGCCTCCAGCGCCGTGGCCAGCGATTGCGCCAACTCCGGCATTCGTCCCTCGTTTTCCGCTTCACCCTCGATCAGCATCACGAGCTCGTCGGATTTGGCAAACCCTTGGTGAAACGCCCGCAATCCGCGCACTTCCGGCGCATCCGGCGGCAACATCCCGAGGATGTCCGGGTCAAACCGCAGCCGGCCGACGCCCAGCGCCGCCACCAGCACCCCGAGCCCCAGCAGTCCCATCAACAGCACGCGCCGCGTCATGCGCGCAGGCTATGACGTCCCGCCGCCGCCTTGCCACCACGAAACCACCCCACGTGATCGCGGTGCGATTTCGAATTGTCAGCCCGCGCGCTTCCAGCCATTCATTGGCCATGCGTTCCCCCCGCGCTCACTACCGAATCCTGTTCGTCTGCCTCGGAAACATCTGCCGCTCGCCGGCCGCCGAGATCATCTTCCGTCACCAGGCGTCACTCGCCGGCATGGCGGATGATTTCGAAATCGACTCCGCCGGCATCATCGGCCACCACACCGACTCGCCGCCCGACCCGTGCATGGCCGCCGCCCTGCAGGGACGTGGCTACCACGTTGCCGGGAAGGCGCGCAAAATCCACCGTCACGACCTGCGCGACTTCGACCTCATCGTCACCATGGACGAGTCGAACCTCGCCGACGTGCGCGGGCTCGATCCTTGTGACGAGTATTCGGATAAAATCCGCCCCTTCATGAGTTTTTGCCGCCGCCACAGCGATCCGCGCGTGCCGGATCCCTACTACGGCGGCCAGCGCGGCTTCGACCACGTCATCGACCTGCTCGAAGACGGCTGCGAGGGCATCCTCGCCGAAATCGGCGTCTGCTGAGGTCGCGGCTGGCAGCGACCTGAGAGGCGCTGGTTTTTTTCCCGGGATTCAGGCCCGCAGCGTGCGTTCCCCGATGCGCTCCAACAGCCTTGTCAGATGCGGCATGGCGAGACCGGCGGCCCGCGCGCGCCGCAGCGGTTCGCGCCAGATGGCATCCACCTCCACCTCGCGGCCCTCGACGAAGTCGATCATGCTCGACGTCCGGTATGGCCCCATCGGGCGGGTGCGCTCGATCTGGAAATCGATGAGGCCATCGTCCAGCCCGTGGCCGAGCGCGCGTGCGGCGGCCAGCACCTCGGCCATCAGCGCGCGGAGTTCGTTTTCCGATTCGGCGGAGGCCAGCAGCACATCGGTGGTCACGCCGCCCTCCGCGACCGAGAGACCGTTGAAAGGGATGTTCCAGACGAGTTTCTCCCACTGGGCGCGCTCGAGATCCGCCACCGCCGTGCAATGGATGCCGGCGTCCTGGAAGCGCCGCGCGATGTCATCCGCCCGTCCTGGAATGCCGAGGCGCCATTCGCCGATGGTGACGCGCCCGCCGGCGGTGTGTCTGACGATGCCCGGTGAAATGCGGTTGATGCAGACAAAACACTGGCCGCCGAGCACCCGTTGCGGACCGGCGATTTCCGCGATGCGTTCGCAGTTTCCCAAGCCGTTCTGCAAGGTCAGCACCTGGGTTTCCGGATGGAGCAGCGGCGGCAAGACCTCCGCGAGATGGCCATTCGACGTGGCTTTCCATATCACGATGACCAGATCGACCGGGCCGATCTCCTCCGCCGAACGGAACACCTGCGGGTGCGGAATCCCGAAATCGCCATGCACACTCCCGACCCGCAGGCCATGCCGCGAAAGCGCTTCATAATCCGAGCGCACGAGAAACCGCACATCATGGCCCGCGTTGGCGAGCCTTCCCCCGTAATAAAGGCCGACCGCTCCGGCACCCACCACCGCCATGCTGTCGAACGTCCGGCTCACCGAGCCAATCCACCATCGACGCCCGGCCGTGGCAAGCCCTTGCAGTTTCGGGTTTCTCACGGAGTCATGATTTGATTCACTGCCGCCATGACCTTCGCCAGCAAGATCACCATCGGCCGCATTCTGCTGGTGCCGGTGTTTGCGGCGCTGGCCGCGGCCTATGGATTTTCGGTGCGCGCCGGCGCACCGGCCGAGGCACTGCGCTGGTGGGCGCTCGGCGTGTTCATCGCCGCAGCGGGCAGCGACGGCATCGATGGCTGGGTGGCGCGGCGTTTCAACCAATGCTCCGCATTCGGCGCGTTCATCGATCCCATCGCCGACAAGGCACTGCTGCTTACCGGCGTCATCACGCTCTCGCTGGTGGATTGGGGCGCGGACGGCTGGCGGCTGCCCTTGTGGTTCGCCGCGATCGTGGTGCTGCGCGACTGCATCATCCTCGGCGGCATCAAGATCCTTTATATGAATGGGAAAAGCGTGAAAATCTCCCCTCACTGGAGCGGCAAACTGACCACCGTCGCGCAGATGTTCGCGCTCGGCTGGGTGATGCTCAAGTTCACGGATATCCCGCCGCTGTGGCCTTGTGTGGTGGCGTCCGCATTCACCGTGTGGTCCGCCGTGGAATATGTCCGCACGGGAGTGCGCATCCTGCGTGATGACGATGCGCGATCCTCACGGGCAAGTCAGTGAAGAGATCGGAGGCACCGGGTGATCCGGTGAGGCTGGCACTCCGGAACCTCAGAGGCTTTGAGAAATCCCGCATGGATCCACGCCGCAACCACCGCCCTGGTATGGTTCGTCGTTCCGTTCCTTCCCGGCTGTCTGGTGGACAGAAAGGAGGGGGAGCCTGCGGGCCGAAACCGTTTGGGTTCCGCAAACAAGTAATGAACCATCACCGCATGAAAGACTTCGACACCCTGACCATCACCGAGAAAGGGCAGGCCCAATTCCCGGCCAGTTGGCGCAAGCAAGCGGGCTTGATGCGCGGCGGCCCCTGCGATGTCCGCGTGATGGATGACGGGCGGCAAAGCCTGCTGATCACGCCGCGCCCCCGAAAACGGCGCGGCGCGTTGGTTTTGCTCGCGCATCTGGAAGACCAGGCCGTCGCCTTTCCCAAGGTGGAACGCCACACCATGCCCTTCAAATGAGCTTCCTGATCGATACCAACCTGATTTAGCCCTGCCACAAGAAACACCTGCCCGCCAAGTTCAAGGCATGGCTGCGCAAAAACGAGGCGGACAGTTTCATCAGTTCGGTGACGATCGCGGAAATGCGCTACGG
>JALOUA010000037.1 GCA_025457625.1 Akkermansiaceae bacterium | reverse complement strand
CATGCGAAACGAGGCCCACAGTGACGTGCTGAAGGTCTGGCTCTATGCGGCGGCCTCGGTCTGGCTGGGCGCGTGGTGCTCGCCGCTGCTCTACAATGCGGGCAAGGCGCTGGCGGAGGTTTCGCAAGGCAAGATGACCAACGGCCCGCTCGAGTGGTTGGCCGGTCAGTGCGGGCGGGCGGAGTTTTCCGCTTTTTTCACGGCATCCATGCTGCTGGCGGCGGCATTGCTGTTTTTCCCGTGGATGGAGTGGCTGCATGCGCGACGCGGTGCCGCGGTGGTGCCGGGTCCATGGCGGCTGCGGCTGCCCGATGGAGCGCGGATCTCCACGCGTGGCCAGCGCCTGGGGAAAAATCCGCACGGCCCGTGGCAATTGTGTGCCGGATTCCTGCTGATGGCGGGGCTGTTGCTGCCGATGGGAGTCGCGCTGGTGGCGGCCGGATGGTTCAAGTTGCAACTGCCGGCCGATGTCGGGTTGACGAGGTACTTGATGCGCACGGTCATTCTGGCGCTGGCGACGGCGCTGGTGGCGGAGGTCCTGTTCCGCGGCATTGTGATGGGGGTTTTCCTGCGGGCGATGCGGCCGGCGGCGGCACTTGGCATGTCGGCGGCGTTTTTCGCGCTGGTGGCCTCGCTGGTCCCACCGGCCGGTCTGCTGGTGGCGGATCCGGAAGCGCGCGGCGCGGGTTTCGAGCTGCTGCGCCTGTTGGCCCTGCGCTTTGCGGATGGCTCCGCCGTGATGGCAAACTTCGTGCCCCTGCTCGCGCTGGGACTGGTGCTCGCCTATGCGCGCTGGCGGACGGCCTCGTTGTGGCTGCCGATCGGCATGCACGCCGGCTGGCTGGCGGCCAAATCCCTGCTGGCCGGAATGAGCGCCGCCGGCAGTGCGGGGGGATCGTTTCTTCATGCGGAGATGGTGCAACACCTGCTGCTGCCGCTCGCCGCGCTGATAGGCACCGCGGCCTTGGCGCATTACCTGACCGCGAATCCCGCCAATCCGGATGCCACCCGATCCTGAGATTCCCGCATGGAAACGGGCGTTCCTGCGCATGTTGGATGGTTTTTACCCGCCGCGATGCGCGCTTTGCGGAACGTCGACCCGCGATGGCCGGTCGCTCTGCGGGGAATGCGACGCCGGGCTGCCCCGCCTGGTGGAGCCTTTCTGCAAATCCTGCGGCGAGGCGTTTGCGGGGGTGATCGACCGCGCGTTTTCCTGCCCGAACTGCCACGACCTGCGCTATGCCTTCGACTTCGCCCGGCCGGCCACGATCCGCGACAAGCGCACGCTCGAACTGGTGCACCGGCTGAAATACAACCGCGAACTCCACCTCGCGGAGGAACTCGGCCGGCTGGCGGCGGGTGCGTTCGCCGATTCCCGGCTGGGGCCCGCCTTGGACATGGGATGGCCGTTGGTGCCCGTCCCGCTGCACCGCAAGCGCCAGAGGGAGCGCCATTTCAATCAGGCGGCGGAAATCGCCCGCGCCCTCTCGCGGCTCACCGGACTGCCGGTGCTGCACGCGCTGCGCCGCACCCGCGACACCGAGACCCAGACGATGCTCAGCCGCCGCCAGCGCATGGAAAATCTCCGCGGGGCCTTCGACGTCACTCACCGCGGCCATCGCTGGATCCACGCGTCACCCCAAGGCGCCGTGCTCGTCGATGACGTCCTGACGACCGGCTCCACCGTCAACGAGTGCGCCAAAACCCTGCGTCGCGCCGGATTCCAGCGCGTCAGCGTGGTCAGCGTGATGCGTGGCTGAGCCCGTTTGCCGGAAAGCACCGCATCGCGAAATGGCATACGCCGACGGTGATCGCCAGCATCAGTAGCGGCATTAACCCGGAACTCAATCCGCTGCCGATGCCCCACGGACGCAGCGGGTGGTCCGCCACCGCGACATGGAACAGGTTGAAGCCCTTGAAAGCCGCCACCCAGCCCGCGTGCAGGCCGATCGAAAACCACAGCGCTCCCGTCCGCACCCGGGCCCAGGCCAGAATCCACCCAACCCCGAACAAAACCACGAATTCCGTGCTGAAAAACAAGGGATCCGTGAAGTGTGCCAGGATTTTACCGACCAGTTGAAATCCAGCAAGCGGGTGGGCCGGATCGGCGATCACCGTGCCGTCGGCGGGTTCGAGGAAATGGACGAAAGCGAAGACGAGCGAAGTGCCGATGCAGGCGGTGATGGGTTTGGCAAAGCGCAGCCAGAGGCCGAGCAGGATCCCGCGGAACAGCCATTCTTCGAGCAGCGGCGCGGCGATGGCGGGGATGAGGACTTTGGAGAGGATTTTCCCGAACGGCGGCGGGGTGGGTTTGGTGGCGTAGGCGCCGATGGTTTCGAGCCACAAACCCATTGCCCACAGCAAGCCACCCGCGATGGCGCAGCCGACGAGGATTTGCGCCACGATCAAGCGCCACGGGTAGCGTTTCCTGCGGTCCGGTCCGGTGTGTGTCTCATGCCTCAGACGTTTGATCCGCCGCCGGAGGAGAGGCAGCAGCAGAAGCGCGGACAACAGCAGCGCGCGATCGTAGAAGCGGTCGATCCGCGCCCTGCCGCAGGAACCGGCCACGGATTCGATGAGCGCCGGCAATTCGCGCGCCTCGGCGGTGGCGGCCAGCCACTTGCCGCCTTGGTAAAGCCACGGCGTGATCACCGCCGCCAGCAGGATGGCACCCAGCACCCACAGCAGTGCGGCACCGACTTCGGACTGGAGAAATCGTTTCAACGGCGCGGATTAAGAGGGAGTGCGTGGCGGTTTGTCGAGTGTCTGCCTGCGCGCTTGTGGCACGGGGGCGGTGGAATTAGGTTGGGCCATGCGGAAACTCCTGCTCCTGTTGCTGGTCGTCACGGCTCTGGCCGGAGCGGCGGCGTGGTGGTTCAGGGCTCCGTTGATGGCGGCCTGGCGTTCCGCGTATCGGGACATGGAGATTGTGGTGCGTGCCGCGCCGCAGCCGGACCCGGAAAAGTATGCGGTGCTGGCGGCCGAGTTGCAGCGCTGGCGGAAGGATCTTGCGGCGCGTCATCGCGCGGCGCGCGGCGACGAGGCCCGCGCGGCGGTGGAGCGGGATGCGCGCGTGTTGCTCGAGCAGGTGTTGCCGGAAATGATGCGCTGCTGGCTCGGCACGCCGTGGGATTTCAACGGCACGGCGGCCAAACCCGGCGGCGGCGCGATCGCCTGCGGGTATTACGTCGCCACGGTCCTCATGGACGCCGGTTTCCAGGTGGACCGCTACCGACTGGCCCAGCAGCCATCGGAAAACATCCTGCGCTCGTTTCTAACAAAGGAGTCCTGCACGCTGAGTGTGGGGAAAAACTATGAAACCTTCGCGGCGGAACTCGCCGCGGCGGAGCCCGGCATCCATCTGGTGGGGCTCGACACCCATGTCGCCTTCATCGTGACCGGCGCGGATGGCGGCTTCCGTTTCATCCATGCCTCGGGCTCGAAGCCGTGGTGCGTGGTGGACGAAAGCCCAAGCGAGGCGGTGGTGCTGCAACGCTCGAACTGGCGCATGCTCGGCAATCTCACCGCAGACCCCTCGGTGATCCGCCGCTGGCTGCGCGGCGAGAAAATCATCGTGCGCGGAACCTGAAGGCGGGCATCCCGGGTTTTTCTAACAAAAATCACGCGCCGCCATGGGCGGGCCCCGCCGCGACCCGCGCGATGGCTTCCGGATAAAGCCGGTGCTCGGCGATCTGGATGCGGGCGTGCAGGGATTCCGCGGTGTCGCCGGGCAGGACGGGCACGCGCTGCTGGAGGATGACCGGGCCGGTGTCCATGCCTTCATCGACGAAGTGGACGGTGGCGCCGGTTTCCGGAACTCCGGCGTCGAGCGCCTGTTTCCATGCCTCCAGCCCGGGAAAGGCCGGCAACAGCGCGGGGTGGATGTTGAGAATGCGCTGCGGGAAAGCGTCGAGCAGCGGGCGCTTCACCAACCGCAGGAACCCGGCGAGGCAGACGAGATCGACGCCCGCGGCCAGCAGGCGCTCGGCGGTTTCCTGTTGCGCCTCCTCGGGAAACTTCGTGCGGAAACCGCGGCAGTCGATGATGCCGGTGTCGATGCCGCGCCGGCGCGCGCGTTCGAGGATGAAGGCCTGCGGGTTGTCGGAGAGCACGAGGGCGATGCGCGCGTCGAGCGTGCCGGCGTCGATCGCGTCGAGGATCGCCTGCATGTTGGATCCGGAACCTGAGCCGAGAATGCCGAGCAGCATGCGCTTGGTTTAGGCGCGCCGCGCGCCGTGCCAAGCAGCAAACAATCTGTTAGGCGGGAAAATTCCGGATTGTCGGCACTGCTCTTGCTGGCAGACTCGGCTCGTGCACCCACCCGGAAAACGCCAGGCAGGCATTCTCGTTCCCGCGTTCTCGGCGCGCCGCGAGGGCGACCTCGGCATCGGCGACACGCAGGCGCTCCGCGAATGGGTGGACTGGGCCGCGGATCACGGCGTGGCGTTCATCCAGCTTCTGCCGGTCAATGAAAACGGCCCGGAGGAGAGCCCATACAGCGCGATTTCGTCCGCCGCGTTGGACCCGATTTACCTGACGCTCGATGAGGAGCGGATCCCCTGGCTGGCGGCGGATGAAATCGCGCGCATCGGCGGGCGGGCCGGCGCGGCGGCGGCGGCGGACCGGGTGGATTACCCGGCGGTGAGGGCGGTGAAACGCGATTTGCTGGAGCTCGCGTGGTCGAAGTTCGATGAGGCGGGCGCGGCGCTGGCGAAGGAGTTCGCGCGTTTTCGCAGACAGGAGGACGATTGGCTGGGGGATTACAGTTTGTTCCGTTTCCTGATGGAGCATCACGGCGAGACGCTCACCTGGGACAAGTGGCCGGAAATCTGCCGCACGCCGGAAAAGGCCGCCGCATATCTGGAGAAACTGCGGCGCGGCGACCGCGAGGCCGTGGATTACCGCTTGGGTTATTATGCCTTCGTCCAATGGCTGTGCCACCGCCAGTGGCAGGCCTTGCGCGAGCATGCCGACCGCCGCGGCGTGAAACTGATGGGCGACGTGCCGATCGGCGTGAGCTGGCACTCGTGCGATGTGTTTTTCCAACGCGACGAATTCCATCTGGATTGGTGCGGCGGTTCGCCGCCGGAGGGCATGGGCCAGAGTGATCCCTTCTTCCAACAATGGGGCCAGAACTGGGGGATTCCGCTCTATCGCTGGGATCACATGGAGGCCAATGGTTTCCGCTGGTGGAAAACCCGGATCGCGCGGCTGACGCGGATTTTCCGCATGTTCCGGCTGGATCACATCCTGGGGTTCTATCGGATTTACGCCTTCCCGTGGCGGCCTGAGAGCAATCACGAGTTTCTCGGATTGTCGCACGAGCAAGCGGCGGAAATCACCGGCGGCCGCCTGCCGCGCTGGTTCCTGCGGCCGGACGACACGGTGGAAAACAAGGCCGCCAACCGCGCCGATGGCGATGTGCGGCTGCGCGCGATCCTCGAAGCGGCCGAGGGCGCGGAAGTCATCGCCGAGGACCTCGGCTGGGTCCCCGAATACGTGCGCCCGCATCTCACGGATCTCGACATCACCGGCTTCCGCATCCCGCACTGGGATTGCAACGAGTTCGGTCATCCGACGCCGGGAAATTGTTTCCCGGAAAATTCGCTCGCCACATATTCCACCCACGATCACGACCCGGTGAACGGCATCTGGCGCGGCTGCCTCAACGTGATCCGCAGGCATCAGGAAAACCCGGATGCGGTGCCCGCGTGGCAGGCCCACGGCGCGCACAACACGCTGCGCATCCTGTCCGAATTCGCCGGCATTCCGATCCCGTCCCACGGCCCGTGGCCGCCGCTCACCGAGGGCATCCGCCTGCGCCTCATCAAATCGCTGCTCGCCTCGAACTCGCGCTACGCCCTGCTGATGGTCACCGAGTTGCTGGACATCGACACGCGCATCAACGAACCCGGCACCCGCGGCGGCAACAACTGGCGGTTCCGCGTGCCATACACGGTGCGCCAGATCCGCGAGGACACCGGGCTGCAGGAAATCTCCCGCAAGTTCGCCGCCGCCATCAGCCTCACGCGCCGCATGCCGTGACGCTCATGCGATCGCCGCGGAGGCCTCGGCCGCCGCGTGCAATGTGCGCCGCTCGATGACGATCTCACCCAGCAGGTCGCTCTGCCTCACCACGAACTGGTTGAGCTTCATCAACTCCAACAGCGCGAGGAAGGTGACGATCACCTCCGACTTGGTGGTCGCGCTTTGGAACAACTCGTCGAAACGCCGCGCCTCGCCCGGCTGGAAGTGGTCCATCAGCATCTCGATCTTGTCCGAGACCGTGAAGCGGTCGTCGATGATGTCGCCGAAATCATGGGATTCCTCGAAGCGTTTGAGCACGTTCTGGAACGCGCGGATCAGGTCGAAAATGGAAACCTCGGCCAGCGACGGAGGTTCCTCTTCCGGCAGGTCGGCGGCGTCCGGTTGGTGGGCGAAGCGCCCTTCCTGCTCCATTTCGCGCAACGAGAGAAAACCCGCCGCATCCTTGAATTTCTTGTATTCGATGAGCTGGCGGATCAGCTCCCAGCGCGGATCATCCTCCTCGGCGTCCTCCTCGGGCGGCTGGTCCACCCGCGGCAGCAGCGTGCGGCTTTTGAGATACATCAGGTTGGCCGCCATCACGATGAACTCGGACGCAAGATCGATGTTGAGCAGCTTGAAGGTGTTGATGTAGTCGAGATACTGGCGCGTGATGCGCTCGATGGAAATCGACTGGATGTCCACCTCATCGCGCTTGATGAGGTAGAGCAGCAGGTCGAGCGGGCCTTCGAAGATTTCGAGGCGGACTTTGTAGTCGGTGGCTTCCACAAGCAGCGTGGTAGGGGATGGGAGCCGTCCCGCGCCACCGCAAAATGCCGCGCGGGTCATTTTTCGCGGCTTGGAATTTTCTCCATTGCCGGATTGACAAGCCGCCGCGGCCCGCTAGTTTCTCGCCCCCCGAGCCGAACCAGCCGGGGATCATCACCTTCCACAAGGCCCCACGCCATGAGCAAACGCACTTACCAACCTTCGAAACGCACGCGGAAACAACAATTCGGTTTCCGTGCCCGCATGGCGTCCAAAGCCGGCCGCGACATCCTGCGCCGCCGCCGCCAGAAGGGTCGCAAGCGCCTGGTTCCCAAAGGCGTGGAGATCCCCTTCAAGCGCCACACCGTGCAACACGGTTGATCGCCGGCCGCCGCGCCGCAACGGACGCCGCGCGCGTCTCCCGTCATGCGCCTCCCGCGGAAATGCAGCATCAAGCAGCGTGCGGAATTCGCGCGCGTCAAGAAAACCGGTCAGGCGAAAGCCGGCCGGTTCGTCATTTTGAGCACGTTGGAGGATCCCGCACTGGCGCATTTGAAAACCGGTTTCATCACCACCCGGCGCTGCGGCAGGGCGCACGAGCGCAATTTGCTCCGCCGCCGCTTCCGCGAGTTCGTCCGCGCGCACGCCGCCTCGTTTCCGGATACCCGGCGCTACCTGGTGACCATCGCCCGGCCGGGTGCGGCGGCGGCGACCTTCGCCGAACTCGAAGCCGACTGGCTGCGCCAGGCCCGCCGGCTCGGGCTGTTATCCAACACCATGCCATCGCCGTGATCGCGCGCATCCCCACCGCCGTCATCCGATTGCTGGTCCGTTTCTATCAGCGGGTGCTCGGCCCGATGCTCAAATTCGCCGCCGGTCCGGCCGCCGGCTGCCGTTTCACCCCCTCGTGCTCGAACTACTTCCTGCAGGCCGTCGAGCGGCACGGCCCGCTGCGCGGCTCATGGCATGGAATTTGCCGGATTTTCCGCTGTCATCCGTGGGGCGGCTGCGGTTATGACCCCGTCCCGCCGGCCAAGGGCGCGGGCGAAGTGCCACACCATCACCACCACCCGCACGGGCCGCATTGATTTCACCCTCATCCACCTGATTCATGTACGATCGCAAAACCTGGATAGTCCTCATCGTTTGCGGGGGCCTTCTGGCCGCCAATCTCTACTTCTCCGCCCAGACCCAGCGCGCCAAGGCCGCGGAGCAACAGCGCGCGCAGGAATTGCGACAGGCCAACGCCGCCGTTGAGGACAAACCCGTCGTCACCACCAAGGCCGAGCTGACCATCGAGACGCCGCCGCCGCCCACCGAGGAGGAACTGGTGGAACTCCGCAACGACCGGGTGGTTTACACGCTCACCAACATCGGCGGCGGCATCAAGTTCGCCGAGTTCCAGCATGAGTTCGATGTCGGCAGCAGGACCAGCCGGGTGCGCGCCAACCGCTTCGGCACCGGCCCCATCGGCGCCATCGCCGGCTCCGGCGAAACGCTCGACAACATCCCCTACGCCTACAAGGCCGACGAATCCATCGAAGGCAAAAAAGCCGTTTACATCGCCAAACTCGCTTCCGGACTGGTCGCCAAGAAAACCTTCACCCTCAACCAGGGCGACGAACCCGGCGCGCCCTACCTGGTCAACTTCGACCTGCAAATCGAAAACGCCACCGCCGCCGCGCTCCAACTCGGCCAGTGGAGCGTGTTCCTCGGCGAGGCCGCGCCGCTCTATCGCAACGAGTGGCCGCAGCAAACCGGCTTCTTCCATCGCGAGGACGGCTCCATCCATTTCACCAACGGCGGCACCTTCAAGGGCGGCTGGTTCTCCAGCGCCAAATCCATCGTCAACAGCCCGCCGGGCGAGATGATCCAGTTCGCCGGCGTCACCAACCAGTTTTTCGCCACCGTCCTGCGGCCGCTCGAGCCGATGTCCACCAGCATGTGGGCGAAGTCCTCGCAGGTCGCGTTGCCCGGCAGCGGCGCGCCCGTCACCTCGGTGCGCGCCGGACTGCGCTTGCCCGAATACGGGCTCCAGCCCGCCGAAAGCAAAAAACACCAATACCGCATCTTCATCGGCCCCAAGCACAACATCCTGCTGCGCCGCATGGAGCGCCACTGGGGCGATGGCTGGGGCGACGTGATGCAATACGGCTGGTTCTGGTTCGTCTCGCGCCCGCTCAACTTCCTGCTCAACACCTACCACAACTGGATCGACGGCATCGCCCGCAATTGGTCGTGGGGCCTCGCCATCATCCTGCTCACCATCACCGTGCGCACCGTCATCTGGCCGCTTCACGCCAAGTCCACCCACACCATGAAGCGCATGGCCAAGCTCAAGCCCGAGATGGACAAGCTGAAGGAGAAATATCCCGACGACCCCAACAAGCTCAACACCGAGATGATGGGCCTCTATCGGAAATTCGGCATCAACCCGCTCGGCGGCTGCCTGCCGATGTTCATCCAGATCCCGATCTTCTTCGGCTTCTACCGCATGCTGCAATACGCCGTCGAACTCCGCGGCCAGGGCTTCCTGTGGGTCAACGACCTCTCGCAGCCCGACACGCTCGCCCACGTCGCCGGCATCCCCATCAACCTGCTGCCCGTGGTCATGGCCATCACCAGCTTCCTGCAGATCAGGATGACCCCCATGACGGGCGACAAGATGCAGCAGCGCATCATCATGTTCATGCCCTTCATGTTCTTCTTCTTCTGTTATAACTTCGCCTCCGCCCTCGCGCTCTACTGGACCACCCAGAACATCTTCTCCATCGGCCAGACCTGGCTGATGAACAAGGTGCCCGAACCCGAGCTCAAACCCGTCAAGGGCGCCGGCAAGTCATGGGTCCAGCGCATGGCCGAAAAACAGGCCGAAATGCAGAAACTCCAGAAAGCCCGCCAGCAGGGCGGCGCCACCGGCGGCATGCGCGACGTCACCCCGCCCGACAGGAAAAAGCGCCCGCCGCGCACCGGCGGCTGAGAATGTCGCGAGGATTGTCTTTGCCAATGCGGGTGATTTTTGCGATGGCCTCGCCCGGAGGACGCTGAATACGGGCGATCGCGGGTATCCCGCGTCCTCTTGTCCATCCGGATGCGCACCGACCGAAAGCAAGTCATTCGTCTCACCTGGAAGCGGTTTCGCGGCGCCATCCGGATGCTGGTGAAATCCGAGCAGGGCCCGCGGGCCGTGCTGTTCGCAGGCACTTTGGTGGCGCTGATGCTCGTCATCAACGGCCTCAACGTGGTCAACAGCTATGTCGGCCGCGATTTCATGTCGGCCATCGAGAACAAGAACCCGGACATGTTCAAGTCGATGGCGCTGCTCTACGCCGTGGTGTTCATCGTCTCCACGGTGGTGGCGGTGTTTTACCGCTTCACCGAGGAGCGGCTCGGCATCCTGTGGCGCGAGCAGCTCACCTGGCGGCTCACGGAAGCCTATCTGAGCGAGCGCACGTATTACCGCCTGGACTCCGCCACCGGCATCGCCAATCCCGACCAGCGGATCAGCGAGGACGTGCGCGCCTTCACCACCACCACGCTCTCGTTCCTGCTGCTCATTCTCAACGGCACGCTCACCGCAGTGCTGTTCTCCGGCGTCTTGTGGTCGATCAGCCCCTTCCTCTTCATCGTGGCGGTGGTTTACGCGGTGTGCGGCACCGCCATCACCCTGGTCCTCGGCCGGCCGCTCATCCGCCTCAACTACAACCAGCTCGACATGGAGGCGAACTTCCGCGCGGACCTCATCCACGTGCGCGAAAACTCCGAGTCCATCGCCTTGTCGCACCGCGAGGGCCGTTTCACGACCCGCCTCAAATCCAGGCTCGACGCGCTCACCTCCAACTTCCGCCGCCTGATCCGCATCAACCGCAACCTCGGGTTCTTCACCAACGGCTACAACTATTTCATCCAGATCATCCCCGCGCTGATCATCGCGCCGATGTTCATGTACGGCGATGTCGAGTTCGGGGTGATCACGCAGTCCACAATGGCCTTCGCCACCTTGTTGGGCGCCTTCTCGCTCATCGTCACACAGTTCCAGTCGATCTCCGCGTTCACGGCGGTCACCGCGCGGCTGCATTCGCTCAGCGAGGCCATCGAAAAAGCGCACACGCTCCAGCCATGCCGCATCGCGCTGGAGGGGGCGGAGGACCGGGTCTCCTATCAGGGCGTGACGCTGATGTCGGAAGGCGGCGTGCGCGTGCTGGTGGACAAACTCACGGCGGAAATCCGCCAGGGCAGCCGCTGGCTGGTGAGCGGACCGGACGACGCGGCGCGGGTGGCCCTGTTCCGCGCCACCGCCGGCATCTGGGAATGCGGGGCCGGATCGATCAGCCGTCCCGGGCTGGACGAGGTCTTGTTCCTGCCGGAGCGGCCGTATCTTCCGCCCGGCACCCTGCGCGACGTGCTGCTGAGGACCTCGCTGGAGTCGGTGATGAAGGATCCGGAAATCCACGCCGTGCTCTACGGACTGGGCGTGCATGATGCCGTGATTGCGGCCGGCGGACTGGATGCGAACAAGGACTGGGACGATGTGTTCTCCATCGGCGAGCAGCACCTGCTGTCGATCGCCCGGATCCTGCTGGCATGTCCGGCTTTCGTGTTTCTCGACCGGCCCGGCAGCGCGCTGCCCAAACAACAGGTCGCCATCATTCTCGACCTGCTCACCGAACGGGGCATCGGCGTGGTGGTCTTCGCCAAAAACGGCGAGGTGTCGCTGCCATACGACCACATCCTGGAAATCGGCGCGGACGGCGCATGGCAAATCCGCGATCAGGCGGGCGGCGGCGGACATGCGCAGCATGCGGACCTGCGCGACCTGAGTTGTTAGAACAACGGCTCAGGCAAGCCACTTGAGGATTTCCCGGCGCTCGCGCACAAGGCGCACGGCCAGCGAGGTCCAGCCGGTCTGGTGCGACGCGCCGAGCCCTTCGCCGGTCTCCGCCTGGAAGTATTCGTGAAACAACAGCAAGCCGCGCCAGTCGTCGCACTCGGCGTAGCGGCGGGCGTCGCCGAAACACGGGCGGTGGCCGTCCTTGTCCGGCAACAGCAGCGAGAGCAGCCGCTCGCAGAGATCGGCGGCGATCTCACGCAGGGTTGCCGTTTTCCCGGAGCCGGTCGGGTATTCGATGCGGAAGGCGTCGCCGTAAAAGTAATAATATCTCTCGAGCGCCTCGATGATGAGATAGTTGGTGGGGAACCAGATGGGTCCGCGCCAGTTGGAGTTGCCGCCGAACATGTCGCTGGTGGACTCGCCGGGCGTGTAACACACCTCGTGGCGCTGGCCGTGGTGCTCGAAGACGAAGGGCGTCGCCCCGTGCGCCTTGCTGAGCGAGCGCACGCCGAAGCCGGAGAGGAACTCCGCGGAGTCGAACATGTAGGCGAGGCACTTGCGCAGCCGCTCCTCGGAGGGGATGGCCAGCAGGCAGCGGCCGGGGTTTTTCTCGCCCTTCATGCGGCGGGTGGTGATGTATTTGAGCACGTCCGGGCGGTTGACGAGGAACCAGTCCATGCGTTTGCGGAAGCCGGGCAGCGCGTCGATGGTCTTCTGCTTGAGCACGGTGACGGCGCATAGCGGCAGCAGGCCGACGAGCGAACGGATGCGCAGCGGAATGGGCTTGTCATGGTCGATGATCAGCTGGTCGTAGTAGAAGCCGTCCTCCTCATCCCACAGGCCGGAGCCGCCCAGCGAGTTGATGGCGCCGCAGATGTTGACGAAGTGTTCGAAGAACTTGGAGGCGATGTCCTCGTAGGCGGGTTTCTCAAGCGCGAGTTCGAGTGAGATCGAGAGCATCGTCAGGCAGAAGAAGGCCATCCACGCGGTGCCGTCGGCCTGATGGAGGCGGCCGCCGCCGGGAAGCGCCTGCGAGCGGTCGAACACGCCGATGTTGTCCAGCCCGAGGAAGCCGCCGCCGAAAACATGGCGGCCCTCGACGTCCTTGCGGTTGACCCACCAGGTGAAGTTGAGCAGGAGTTTCTGGAACGCGCGCTCAAGGAAGAGCAGGTCGCGTTTGCCCTTGGCATCGGAGATTTTATAGACGCGCCAGACGGCCCATGCGTGGACCGGCGGATTGACGTCGGAAAAATTCCACTCGTAGGCGGGAAGCTGGCCGTTGGGATGCATGTACCACTCGCGCAGCAGCAGCAGCAACTGGTGCTTGGCGAAGTCCGGGTCCACCGAGGCGAAGGGGATCATGTGGAACGCGGTGTCCCATGCGGCGAACCACGGGTATTCCCACTTGTCGGGCATCGAGAGGATGTCGCGCGCGTGGAAGTGGTGCCAGTCGGCGTTTCTCCCGCGCAGGCGCGCGCCTGATGGCGGCTGCGTCGCGCCGCCGGCAAGCCATTCATCCACGACGTAGTGGAAGAACTGCTTGGTCCATAGCAGGCCGGCATATCCCTGGCGGCAGATCAGCCGCTCGTCGTCGGTGATGTTCTTGGGGATGACTTCCTGATAGAAGGCGTCGCTCTCGGCAATGCGTTCGGCGAAGGTTTCATCGAACTGTTCGAAGTCCGCCATTCCGTTGTCCTCGTGCACGGCATGGAGGCGGCCGCGGATGGTCACCGAGGCGCCCGGCGCGATGACACAGCGGAAATACGCGGCCGCCTTGGTGCCTTGCGGCACGGGCGAGACGGCGCCGGTCTCGCCTTTCACGATGTATCGATGGAAGGCGTCCTTGACGTGCGGCACGCTGTTGGGCGTGCCGCTGAGGCTTTCCAGATTGCTCTCGTTCCCGGTGAACAGCCACTTCGGCTTGTTGCGGCGGGACGGGCAGTCCGCGATGAACCGGTAATCACCCAATGACTCGTGGCTGGAAATGACGCATGATCCGTCGCCTTTGAGCACGGGTTTTCTAACAGATGCCTCGCGCTGGTTTTCCCAGCTCCAGGTGTTGCGGAACCAAAGCGTGGGCAGCACGTGGATGGGCGCGGCGACGGGACCGTGGTTGGTGATGGTGATGCGCCACAAGAGGTCCTCGGGCGAGCGTTTCGCAACCTCCTGCATGACATCGAAGTAGCGCCCGCTCTCGAACACGCCCATGTCCGCAAGCTCCAGTTCGGGGCCGCCGCGGCCGAGGCGCTGGTTTTCCTCCCGCAACTCGGTGTAGGGAAATTTCCGCTGCGGATACTTGTAGAGCGCCTTGGTGTAGGAGTGGCTGGGCGTGGAATCGAGATAGTAATAACACTCCTTCACATCCTCGCCGTGATTGCCCTCGTTGCCGCCGAGACCGAACAGCCGCTCCTTGAGAATGGTGTCGCGGCCGTTCCACAACGCCGGCGCGAAACAAAGCCGGCACTGGCGGTCGCACCATCCCTGCAGGCCGTCCTCGCCCCAGCGGTAGGCGCGGCGGCGCGCCTGATCGTGCGGGAAGGCCGCCCAACTGTTGCCGTGGTCGGAATCGTCCTCGCGCACCGTGCCCCACTGGCGCTCGCTGAGAAACGGCCCCCAGCGCCGCCAGTTGTGGGTGCGTGCCTTGTCTTCCGCAAGGCGCTCATGTTCGCGTGTCATGCCCGACTCACAGCAGGAAGCGTGCGGACTGGCGAAAATATTCCATGATCCACGCCCGCAGCGCGCGGGCCGGACAAATCACAGCTTGGCTTTGACCGGCGGCGGATTTCGGGCTATGGCCCGTGGCTTTCCCATGAAGGAGCAAATCCCGGCCATTCAGACAGAAGCACTTGCACAGATCGCGGCAGCCTCGGACGAGCGCACGCTTGAAGAAGTGCGCATCGGCGTGCTCGGCAAAAAAGGCACGCTCACCCTCGCCGCCGCAGGCATGAAGGACCTGCCGATGGAGGATAAGGCCGTAGTCGGCCAGCTCCTCAACGCCTCCCGCACCGCCATCACCGCCGCGCTGGAGGAGAAACAGGCCGCCCTTCAGGAAATCGCCGACCGCGCCGCGCTCGCGGGCATCGATGTCACGCTCCCCGCCCGCCCGGTTTCCACCGGCGCACTGCACCCGCTCACCCAGATCCGCGACGAAGCCATCGGCATTCTCCGCCGCATGGGATTCGCCCTCGCCGACGGACCGGAAATCGAGGACGAATTCCATTGTTTCGACGCGCTCAACACGCCCGCCGACCACCCGGCCCGCAACGAGAAGGACACCTTCTATTTCGACTCGGGTAAACTGCTGCGCACCCACACCTCCAGCGTGCAGATCCGCACCATGGAAACCGCCAAACCGCCCGTCCGCATCATCGCCCCAGGCTCCGCCTACCGCCGCGACGAAATCGACGCCACCCACCTCTCCGTCTTCAACCAGCTCGAAGGCCTCTACGTCGCGGAGGACGTTTCCCTGCCCGACCTCAAGGGCACGCTCGAATACTTCTTCCACGAACTCTTCGGCCCGCAAACCGAAGTCCGCTTCCGCCCGCACTTCTTCCCCTTCACCGAACCGAGTTTCGAGATCGACGTGAAACTCACCGTCAAGGGCCAGGCACCGCGCTGGATCGAAGTCGCCGGCTGCGGCATGGTCGATCCCGCCGTGTTCGAATCCATCAACCAATCCCGCAACGACAACGCCTACGACCCCGCACAAACCACCGGCTTCGCCTTCGGCATGGGCCTCGACCGCCTCGCCATGATCCGCTGGGGCATCAGGGACATCCGCCTCCTCATCGAAAACGACGTCCGTTTCCTGAAACAATTCGCATAAGAATTCATGAACCGCAGATGAACGCAGATGGACACAGATAAAGAAGATCCAAAATTCACTCTTCTCTTATCCCATCTCTTCAATCTGCGTTCATCTGCGTCCATCTGTGGTTAAAAAAATCTTTATCTTTTTCATGAACATTTCACTCAACTGGCTCGCCAC
>JALOUA010000036.1 GCA_025457625.1 Akkermansiaceae bacterium | reverse complement strand
GGACATGATGGGAATGTGATAAGCGTGTCTGGCGGTCTCAGGTCAGCGCCGTTTCTGGGAGGAAGGGCCGGCCATTGGCGAAAGCGTCGATGTTGGTGACGGTCACGCGGGCGATTTCGCCGAGGGCTTCATGAGTGAGGAACGCCTGGTGCGCGGTGATGAGCACGTTGGGAAACGTCAGCAGCCGCGCGAGGTCGTCGTCTTGCAGGATTTGGCCTGATAGATCCTCGAAGAAGACGCCTTCCTCCTCCTCATACACGTCGAGCGCCACGCCGCCGAGGCGGCCGGACTTGAGGGCCTCGATCAGCGCCTTGGTCTCGATGAGCGCGCCGCGGCTGACGTTGATGAGAATCGCGCCGGGTTTGAGCAATGCGAGCGTTTCGGCGCGGACGATGTGGTGGGTCTCGGGCGTGAGCGGCGTGTGCAGCGAGATGACCTCGCACTCGCGCGCGATCGTGCGCAGATCGCTGTATTCCACGCCATGCTCGTCCGCCCAGCCGGGTGCCGGAAAGGGATCGAAGGCGAGAACCCGCATGCCGAAGCCGCGCAGGATGCCGGCGGTGATGCGGCCGATTTTCCCGGTGCCCACGATGCCGGCCGTCTTGCCGTGAAGATCGAATCCGACGAGGCCGTTGAGCGAGAAGTTCAGGTCGTGCACGCGGTTGTTGGCGCGCGGGATCTTGCGGTTGAGCGCGAGCAACAGCGCCACGGCGTGCTCGGCCACCGCGTAGGGTGAGTAGGCCGGCACGCGGGTGACCGCGAGGCCGAGTTCCTTCGCGGCGGCGAGATCGATGCTGTTGAAGCCGGCACTGCGCAGCGCGATGTGTTTCACGCCGAGCTTCGCGAGCGCTTCGAGGCACGGGCGGTCCGGGCGGTCGTTGACGAAGGTGCAAACTGCCTGCGATCCCTGCGCCGCATGGGCGGTTTCGGCAGTGAGGCGGCAATCCATGAAGCGCCAGCCGATGTCGCTCCCGGCGGACGCGCCCTCCAGCGCCTCGCGGTCGTATGGCTTGGTGTCGAAGACGGTGGCGTGGATCATGGAACGATGATGTTGGAGAAAAACGGGGCGGACAAGGGATGATTGAATCCGGAATCCGCCGCGGCGCAAAATCAACCGGTTTGATGAGCCGGAAAACCGCCGCTTGCGGCTCAGCCAGGCAATGCAACAAAGACTTGAACTCACCATGGATCGACTCACCTTGGTCTTGTGAATTCCGCATGCATCCTCTCCTTGTTGCCCCTTCTTGGCATGGTCTCCTGCGCCACCACAGCCGAGAACGCCCCACCCATTCACCGCAAGATGCTGCTACTGGTGGAGAGGTTCGACCAGTTCGATGAAGATGGCGACGGATATCTTTCCCGCATGGAACTTGAGAAAGGCGTGAACTCCATGGGGCCGGACCGCCTGACCCAGGAACAATTCGACCGGGCGATGCTTGTCTACGACACGAACGGCGACAACAGGGTCTCGCGCGCCGAGGCCAAGGCCGCTGCGGCAAATGGCCCGGTCCTGTTCGAAAACTAGAGCGTGCTTCCGCTGAAACCCGTTTTTGAAGCTGCAACGCGTCTGCGACACCCGCGATTTCATCCCGCCCTCACTCTGCCGCGGCATGAATGGAATCTTGGCTCGGGGTTTCGCTCGCGGGGAGAAGTTCGTGAGAATCAGGCCGTAGGCGTTCTCGCCAAACGTGGTGCGGATGGGGTGCCCGCGAGTCATTGTGGCGCGGGCATGCCGCCCGCCGCTTTACACATCATCTTTGCCATCCGCGCGCTGGTGTCCGTGACAGCAATGGGTGGGTCATTTGGCCGGCAGCCGCGGGTTTGAAAAAATGGCGGCGGGCAAAACGCCCGCACCACGATCCGCCTCAGAGCGCGTCGACGATTTCCGCGAGCATGGCGAGGCCCTTGGGCTGGATGATGCCCATGCCGCTGCCGGGCAGGAACCAGACGCCCTCGCCGCTGTCCCGGCAATAGACGATCTCCGCGCCCTCGGGCGATTCGGCGCGGTAGAAGGATGCGGACGCATTCTGTTTGAGAAACTCGTTGAATTTCTCACACCAGGGATCGGTGACCACGGGGAAACGTTTCAAGCCGAGGTCCTTGAGTTCCTCAAGCGTCGCGCGGCGGATGGTTTCGCGGACCGCCGCGCGGCGGTTCTCCATCGTGTTGTCAGGCCAGTCGTCGTAGCTCATGGTTTTGATTGTGGATTGAAGATTTCGGATTTCGGATATCGGATTTTCGGGATTTTGGAAAATGGGAATGGGGCCGGCAACAATCAAAATGCGATGATTCAATTCTCACGCGCGAGCAGGCGGATGCCGGGCTTCGCCGAAAGTCCGTGGGCGAGGATGCTGAGCAAAACGGTGGCCATCACCGCGTGGCGCGTCACCTGCTCCCCGGGCAGGTGTTTTTCCTGCTCCAGATAGACCAGTCCGAGCACGATGGAGGCCAGCCCGCGCGGGCCGAACCAGCCCATGAAGGCGATGGTGGTTTTATCTAGGCCGCTTCCGATCAGCGAGACGGCCACCGGCAGCATGCGCACGACCGTCAGGCTGAGCAGCGCGTAGATGATGGGTGCGATGGCGAAGCCGCCCGACTCGCGCGCGATGATCATGCCGAAAAGGAAAAACACCGCGAGGTTGAAAATCTGTCCCCATTCCTCGGTGAACTCGACGCTGTGTTTGCCGGCGTGTTTGAATCTCACCTGCACGAACAGCCCGGCGACAAACGCGGCGATGAACGGGCTGGCGCCCAAAGGTTCCGAGAAAAGCAGGCAGAATACCGGCAGCGCAACCACCGCGAGTTGCAGGAAGGATTCCGCCATCCACTGCGCCCGCCGCGCGGCATTCAACAACCAGCCGCCGGTCAAGCCGATGCCCGCGCCGACCAGCGCGCCCAGCCCGAGTTGTTCACCGATGAAACGGGCGAAACCCGCACCGCCCTCCCCTGCCCCCGCCATGGCAATGAAGAACAGGAGAAATGGCACGGACAGCCCGTCATTGAGGCCGGCCTCCACGTTGAGCGCCTGACGCACGCGCATCGGCACCAGCGGGCTGTTGACGATGATCTGGCCGAGCCCGGCATCGGTGGGCGCGAGGATGGCGGAGAGAATCCCCGCCTCCCACCACGAGAGTTGCGGGAAGACCAGCTTGGCGGCCAGCGCGCCTAACAGGATGGTGAGAAGCATGCCGACGCTCAACAGGCGTGCGGGCAGCTCGCGGATGTTGCGCAGGATCCGGAGGTCGGTTCGGCTGGCATCGGTGAAAAGCAGCAACACCAGCCCGATTTCCGCCAGCGTCAGAAAAGCGCCGGCATGCATCCGCCCGTCCGCGGGCTGCGCGATGAAAAACATCCCGAGACCCGCCAGCGTGAAAACAATCGGTGCCGTGACGACGGTCTTCGCAAGCCTGGCCGATACAAGACTGTAGGCGAAGAGCAGACCGATGAATACGGCGGGCAGCATGTGAAGGGCTTATTCCAACAACCAGGCGCGTGCGGCCGCGGTTTCCTCCGCAGCGAAAAACATCACCGGCGTGGGGCGGAGACCGGCACCGGTGAAGGCCTTGACCTCGGATTGCCGGTCACCCGCGCCGCAGATGGCGATTTTGGCGATCTTGTCGCCGTAGGAGAACATGAAGTCGAAGTTGTTCCAGTCCTCGCCCTTCTGCCAGCCGCCGAAGTCTTCGAGCAGGACCAGCACGCGCGGGCGTTCGCCGGCATCCATGTGTTGCGCGATTTCCTTTTCAAAAGCCTCCATGTCGGTGCGTTGGAGAATGCCGCTGATGTGGAGTTCCGCGAGTTGGGTGGCGGGATCGTAGCTGAGGTTGGTTGACATGGGGCGAGTGAACTGTTTCGTGTGCGGTGATGACAAGCACGATCATGGTTGGGTTTTCACCGGGATCGGCGTGGCGGGCGGCACCTCGCGCTTGATTTCGGGTGCCTTCGGCGGCGCGTCGGCGGGCGGCGGTTCCGGCATGCGCACCAGCAGCCATTCCTGCACGCGATCGCTGCCGAAGTGCACGGCAATCGTGCTCACATCCATGGTCAGGTTGGCGAGGCTGGTGGCGAAGACCGTTTCGGTGTTCTCACCCACGCGCCATGCCACGTTCTGCGTTTCCTTGTCCACCTGGCCGGCGACGGGTTTGCGGTCGCCCGTGAGGGTGCTTTCAAAACCACCGCTGATTTTGCCATCGCGGCTGAGGGAAAGCTGGAAGAACATCACCGGATCGCCCTGTTTTTCCTGGGCGAGAGCGAACACTCCGAGCGGCAACCACTCGGCATCCTTGCCTTCCCCCGGCGGCATCGGCGGCGGCGGTTGCTCGACGGTGGTGGCGAGTTCCTTGAGCGGTTCGTTGTATTGTTCCGCCGGCACCGGCTTGTCGTCCACATAGACGGTATCCTTCTCGTAAACCACGTTCGTGCCGTAATCGATATATACAGGCTGCGGCGGCGACGTGACATAAACGAAGTTCGTAAGCGCGGCCCAGGTGACGGGAGCCCACCACCACCAGGGATTGGCAGGGTAATGGCCGACGTAGCCCCAGCCACATGCACCCCACCAGCGGTCGTCGAAGCAATCGTCGTAGTAATCACGGCAGTTGTCCCAGACTTCGTCGGCGCGGTCGTAGCGGTAGTCCCACCTTTCCTCGCGGTTCTGCTGGCGGTCCTCGCGGTTGCCCTGCAGTTTGTCCCAGCGGTCCTCGCGGTTCTGTTGGAAATCATCACGGCGGTCGCCACGGTTTTCCCGGCGTTTGTCCCATGATTCGCTGCGGTTATCGACGCGTTCGTTCCATTTCTGGTCGCGGCCCTGCGAGCGGTCACTCCAGTTGCCGCGGTCCTGCGGACGTTCCGCAGGGCGCGTGCCCGCTCTCGGACGGTCGCCGAGGCTGGCGCGGTCGCCTGCGCCCGGACGGTTCGCGGGCAATTGCGAGGCGCGGTTGGCCAGCGCCCCACCCGCCGCCGCACCTCCACTGACGCCTAGGAAATTCCCCACGTCCTTGCCACTGGGACGGCTGGAAGGCAGTTGCGAGGGGCGGTTGACGGATCCGGCACCAGGGCGGGCGCCCGAGGGCAGCTGCGACGCGCTGTTGCCCAGGGAAGGGCGGCTGACACCGGATGGCAGCGTGGAGGGTGATGATGGCACACGTCCGCCGGAAGGCTTGGTGAGCGCACCTGTCGAGGGCCTGGATACCGCGCCCGTCGAGGGTCGGGAGTAGCTGCCACTGGAGGGGCGGTTGTAGCTGCCGCTGGACGGGCGGCTGTAATTCCCGCTGGACGGGCGGGAATAGCTGCTGCTGCGCGAATAGCTGCTGCTGCGGGAGGAACCACCGCTGCGTGAAAAACTGCCGCCACCTCCCCCGCCGCCGCGGGCTCCGCCGCCGCCCCCACGGCCGCCGCCGCGGGCTTCCGCGACGGGCGTGGTTTGGATCAGCATGGCGAGCAGCGCCATGACGGTTAGATGGATTTTGAAACGGGCTTTCATGGCCTTATTCTCCTTTCGCGCGTTTGATTTCGATGCGGCCGATGCCGGGCTGCGGATCGCCGTCGAGCGTGCGGTTGCCGGATTCCCAGAAGAACATGTCGTCTTTCACCTTGGTGAGGGTGTTGTCGGCGCTGGTGCGGCTGCCATCCGCGGCATAGCCGGTCTCGCGGTCCAGCCAGCGCTGGCCCTCGCGCGTCCAGCGGCCTTCGGAATAGCCGCCCTGGTCGTCGAAGGTCCAAGAGCGGATGCCCTCCTCCACCGGGTCCCAGCCGATGATCTGCCAGCCTTCCATGACCGGTTCGTCGCCGCGTTTCACCGTCACGTTGCGGGTGATGAAACTGCCGCCGCGCGCCCATTCATAATTGCTGCGAATGGAGAGGCCGGCCTCCTTGTCGGTCTCCTGCCAACTGCCGACCAGCCATGAAAGCTCCGCGAGGCGCTCGGCCGGCGTGATTTCCGGCATCGGTGTCTCGATGAGCTGGCTGATTTTCCACTTGTCGTCTTTTTTGACATGCACGGCGGTGTAGCGCGCCTCGACTTCATCGCCGTTTTTCATGAGCGTGACGGTCGAGCCTTTTTCCACGGCCACATCCGGCGTGAGGGTTTTCACGGAATCCACGTGGATGTTGAGTTTCGCACCCTTGTTGATGCGGAAGGCGTCGCGCAGGCAGGACTCGATGGCGGGCCGGCCGCTGTATGTGACGCCGGCGTCGGAGGTGTATTCGGCGTCCTCCGTGAAGAAGGCGGCAAGCGCCGCGACATCGCCTTTGGCGTAGGCTTCCTCGTAGGCCTTCGCCTGGGCCAGAACGGCTTTCATGCCCGCGGGCATTTCGGCTTGCGTGGCCGCCTCCTGGCCTCGGGCGGAAACGGCCGTCAGCACGGCCAATGACAGGCAGGTGAGTAGGGTTTTCATGGCATCTGAAGTGTTATGAAACGAATACAGTTTCAATAAATCAGGATCGTCGGGAGCCGTCCATAAGACCATGGTCCGACGAACGGACGGATTGCCCCCCGCATTCCGCGCTTGTCGGATGATCCGGCCGTATCCATATCTTGCACATGATTCGAAACCTGCTTGTTGGAGGATTGGCGGCCGTCATTCCTGTCACCGGACTCATCGCACAGGAAGCCGCACCCGCCGCGGCGTCCGTCGCCGACATCGAGGCGCGCAGACAGTCGGTGGTGGATCTCGAAACCCACATCGCCCAGCGCGAGCAACGCCTCGCCGAGTGGGGCAAGGACATCGTCGATCTCAACGCACGCATCGAGAAGCGCGTGGACGGACTCGTCACGCTTCTGGCAGGTCTGCGGGACTCCCAGGACTCGCGCAGAAAGGTCACGCAGATCAAGAAGGAGGCCATCGAGGGACTCCGGCAGGGCATCGAGCGCTACAAGAGCAAGCGCAAGGAAATCCGCGAGATGGTGCGCACCGGCGGCGACGAAGCGCTCGGCGACCTGGGCAAGATCGATGAACACATCATCAAGCGCATCGATCAGATCGCGGAGCTCACCAAGTCCATCCCCGCCCATGAGGATGTGGAGAAATACGAATACGACGGCGGTTCCTATTGGAACGGCTATTACGACGGCGGCCGGGTGAGCGAAGAGTGGAAGCAGAACCGCCGCGACTCCTCGGCTTCCGACTTGCAACGCAAGCAAACCGCGGATGCGCTGGAGAAAGCCATGAAGCGGCTTGAAGAGCGCCGCAGGTCGCTCAAGAGCCAGCTCGCGGAAGGCGGACTCACAGATGCCGCCAAGACCCTCTACACCACCGAACTCGGCCAGATCGACGCTTATGAGGCACACCTCCAGTCCCTGCAGGGCGACGTTCTCGCCGCCGGCGGCGCGGCAGGCGGCCGGGCCATCGGACTCGATCAGGCGCAAGACATCGACAACATGATCAAGGATGCCCGCGCGGATTTGCGCGAGGACGCCGCCAGGCTGTTCCGCTCATACGACCAGTTCGTCCGCGGACGGGCGTATCTCGCGGGGCTCAAGGAAAACCTGGCCGCCCGCAAGGCATGGCTGTTGGAAAACGACCCGGCGAAAAAGAATTCTCCCTGACACGCCCGGGGGCACTCTCTGGGCGTTACACGGATCCTTTGCCGCATGGTATCCGAACCATTTGGCAGGGTCCGATCTCCGAGCGGTCCGCCAGAATGATGGGCGAATGAAATGCCATTTGGGTCTGAACATTCTCAATTCATTCGCCCGGACGTTTCGGAGAAGCATCCCTGCCGTGGCATCCATCCCGATGTGGATGAAGATCAGGGCCACTCCCAGGGATGCGCCATGCCTCCGTTTCCATGCCGTATGGGCACTTGACCGCGCCCTGTCCGGAGGAAATCATTGCCACAACCTGCGAATGCGATGATTTCCGAATTTCCCGCCGTCTCCGCCCCGACCATGCCGGCGCAACCCGACGCGCTGGTTTGCGTGGTGGATGATGACAAGGCCGTGCGGGACTGCCTGGAACGTCTGCTGCGCTCCGCGTGTTTCAACGTGGAAACCTACGCATCCGCCACGGCTTATCTGGCACGCCGGATGCATGCCGGCCCGGTTTGCCTGGTACTCGATGTGAGCATGCCCGGGATGGACGGCTTCGGCCTCCAACAGGTGCTGGCCGGCCGATGCGAGGAGATCGTCTTCCTCACCGGGCATGGCGATGTGCCGATGTGCGCCAAGGGCATGAAAGCGGGTGCCGCCGATTTCCTGCTCAAGCCGGTGGACGAGGAAATCCTGTTAGCCGCGGTGCAGCAGGCGCTCGACCGGGCGCGCAGGCACGGTCGCAACAATGCCCGGCAGGCGCGTGCCCGCGCGCTCCTGCATTCACTCACCGCCCGCGAAACCGAAGTCATGCACAGGGTGATCACCGGCATGCTCAACAAACAGATCGCCGCCGACCTCGGCATCGCCGAAAAAACCGTCAAGATCCACCGCGGGCGCGTGATGAAGAAAGCCGGCGTGGCTTCGGTGCCGGATTTGATGAGACTGATCGAAACCGCCGGTGACGTGACGCATCACCATTCCCACCCGGCCGCCAGATGAATCACACGGAGAAAACCACCCGGCACCGCGGCACCGCGCAGCACAAACTGGCATCCGCCCTGCGCTTGCAACGCCTGCTGACGGAAATCTCCTCGCGTTTCGTCACCAGCCCGCAAACGGCGACCCGTGAGATCATCGAGTCCGCACAGCGCTCGATTTGCGAAACGTTAGGCCTGGACCGCTCGACCCTGTGGTTGTTTTCCGATGATGGATTGGAAATGGCGCTGACCTGTTATTGGCAGCGTCCGGGAAGCCCGCCGCTGCGCCGCAACTTCGTGACCCGTGGCAACCTGCCATGGGCCGACCGGCAAATCCGCGAGGCCAAATCCTTCAACTTCTCAAGCCTGGCCGATCTGCCGCCGGAGGCGGACAGGGACCGGGAAATCTTCCGCCTATATGGCACCAAGGCCAATGTCACGTTTCCGCTGGTGACTCACGGCAGGGTCTTCGGCGCGCTGGCCTTCGCCAAGCTCACCGACGAACACCTCTGGACGGACGAGGAGGTCGCCAGCCTGGAACTCATCAGCCAGATCTTCAGTCACGTGATCGGCAAGCGCCGCGCCGAGGAACGCGCCGATCAACTGCGTGATGAAATCCAGCGTTCCTCACGCGCCGCCGTCCTGGGCGAACTCGCCGCCGCGCTGGCGCACGAGATCAACCAACCGCTCACCACCATCCTCTCCAACGCGCAGGCCGCACGCCGTTTCATCACCCGGGGATCCGCCGAAACCCATGAAATCCTCGCCATCCTCGATGACATCATCCGTGCCGACAAGCGCGCCGCCGGGGTGGTCCGCAACCTCAGGGAGATGCTGGGCGACAAACCGGCCCAGCGCGAACTCCTCTGTCTCAACGAACTGGTGGCCGAGTCATGCGCGCTGTTCGCCAACGACCCCGTCAACGAAGGCATCGACCTGATGTTCGACCCCGGCCATGTGCCCGCCCACATCAAACTGGCAAGCGTGGAAATCCAGCAACTTCTCGCCAACCTCATCGCCAATGCCAGCCATGCCATGAGCGGGACACCGCCGGACCGGCGCCGCATCCTCATCCAGACACGCGCCGACGAGGACATGGTCCACCTGCATGTGCGCGACCACGGCCACGGCATCCCGCCGGAGCACCTCGACCGGATTTTCGAACCCTTCCACACCACCCGCCCTGACGGCCTCGGCATGGGCCTGGCCATCTGCCGCCGGATCGCGGAAGCCCACGGCGGCACCCTCAAGGCCGCCAACCACCAATCCGGTGGCGCGGTATTCACCTTCTCGCTGCCATTTGTCGTGCGGAGACCCGAACCCACCGGAACCTCACGTGGATCACTGGGCCGCGAATGAACCTGGATCGGCCCTTGCCAAATTTCCGCAAGGTCATAGTTTGTATCCGTAGCCATGTGTTGACTTGTCAGAGTCTTCCCACGCTGCGCCGGCGATGTGGTCCATCCGGTTGAAGACGGCATGCTTCAGCGGACCGCCTGCCGGAAAATCCAACCCCCGAAAACAGATGATCCCGATCCTCCGATCCATCACGGGCGTCGGCACCTGCGCCACACTCGCGCTGCTTGCCGGATGCGCCTCCACCGACTCGTTTGCCAGACTCGACGCCAATCGCGATGGCGCCGGTTCGCGCGCCGAGTTCGACACATTCATGAAACAAGAGGTATTCAACCGGGTGGACGCCAACTCCGACGGCAGGATCACCCTCAGCGAATGGCAGGCCTTCAATCCGAAGGTCGATCAGGCGAGATTCCGCAAGACCGACACCAACCGCGACGGCTTCATCAGCCGCGCCGAGGCAGATGCCGCCTTCGATCGCGAAGGCTCGCTCGACAAACTCTTCGACAAAATCGACACCGATGGCAACGGCAGCCTCAGCCGCGCGGAAGCGAGGGCCTTCCGCGCACAAGTCCGGAAACATTCCGGAGCCGCCCCTGCTGTGAAAACCTCCAACCCCACACAGCCATGAAACATTCCCTCATTCTGGTTCTCATCCTGCCGTTGCTGGCAGTCCCGTCATGCTCGTCCGACCCCGATGTCTGGCGCGGCCAGGCGGGCGGCGCCATGATCGGCGGCGTCGCCGGCGGCCTGATCTCCGACTCCTGGGGCGGTGCCGCCGTGGGAGCCGCCGTCGGCGGACTCGTCGGCGGTGAGGTCGCCAAGAACCGCCGATGACCCTGCATGCCGCATGGGACCATGGTCCGATGCAACGCGCGGCCCTTTGTCTTGCCGCGCCTGTGTCATGACAACATGTTCCTGATGGTTGAAAGCAACGGCAACAACCCCCGCGAATCATGATCAATCCGAAACTACTCAAACAATTCCTCGTCGAGCCCGGCAGCGAAGTGGATCTGAAAAAATACGTCACCGACTGGACCGAGACCGAAGTGGCGAAGGAACTCGGCAAGGAGGTCATCAAGGAGCGTGCCGCGGAGATCCTCGACGAAAGCCGCAAGCAACTCGCCGAGACGCAGGAGCTGCTCTATGCCGCGGACACCCATTCGGTGCTCATCATCCTCCAGGCGATGGATGCCGCCGGCAAGGACGGCACCATCCGCCACGTCATGGCCGGCGTGAACCCGCAGGGCTGCCAGGTCTTCAGCTTCAAGAAACCCTCCGCCGAGGAACTCGACCACAATTTCCTCTGGAGATACATGAAGTCGCTGCCCGAGCGCGGCCGCATCGGCATCTTCAACCGCTCGTATTACGAGGACGTGCTGGTCGTCAAAGTCCACCCCGAATGGCTCGGACCCGGCGCGCCCGCGGAACCGGACGAGAAGTTCTGGAAACAGCGCTACGAAGACATCAACAACTTCGAGAAACATCTCACGAGAAACGGCACGCTCATCCTCAAGTTCTTCCTCCACGTATCCAAGGACGAGCAGAAACGCCGCTTCCTCGAACGGCTGACCAACCCGGAAAAACACTGGAAGTTCTCCGAGGCGGATCTGGCGGAACGCGAGCACTGGAAGGAATACCGCAAGGCCTTCGAGGACGCCCTCACCGCCACCAGCACCAAGCGCGCCCCATGGCATGTGATTCCCGCCGACCGCAAATACGTCGCCCGCGCCCTCGTGGCGGATCTCATCACCACCGCCATCCAGGACATGGGCCTGAAATATCCCAAGGTATCCGACGATAAAATGAAGCGACTCGCCGAGGCCCGCGCGAAACTTGAAGGCAACAACGCCGCGGACGAGTGAGTGTGGAGCACGCGACAATGGCACGCCCGGAACCTCCCCCGTGAGCGTCGCTGGCTCTCAAGAGCATGCCCTGCGGGAAGTCAGGAATGCCGCAACAACCCGTGCTTGCCCGGAATCCGGCTGCCCCGTCATGGCCGTGTCGCCAGACTCCGGCACCTGCCCGCCCCGGACGCCGGCGACAGGCAAGTCCACGACCGCTTCTTCGAGCTGCTGGCGGCGCGTCCGGACGAGGTGAAGCTCGCCGTCTTCTTCATGGGTACCGTGCCGATGATTGACATGGCAGGCGTCGGGTTTCCCATCGAACTCCACGCAAACCTGGAGAAACGCGGCATCCTGCTGCGCCTTGCCGAGACGCACAATGTGGTGCGCGAGGCGCTGCGCTGCGGCGGTTTTGAGCAACATGACGGCCCGGTGGTGGCAGATCAGACGATCCCCGCCATCCTCCGGCAGACCGGAATGGCCAACATTCCGGTTGCCACTTGAATGCCCGCCCGCCACCCTTTTTCCACAATGAACACCCCGCTCCGCATGCTCTCCGCCGCCGTCGCCGTTCTCGGCTTCGTTTCCTGCGTTCCGAACGTTGACATGCCCAAAGGCAGCAGCAAGAGCTACTCGTCCGCCCGCCTCATCCAGCGTGATCCGGGCTTGCCCGCGCCCTCGACCAGCATCGAAAAACAGGTCCACGGCATGATTCAGAAATCGCTGGAGAAAACATTCACCTCCAAAGGCATGTCCTATGGCAAGGGCGATGCGGATCTCATCGTCGCCTACATGGTCATCTATCAGGAACCCGGCATGACCGCGGACTACCGCGAATATTTCGGCTACGGCCGCGATGCCGGCGAGATTGCCACCATCGCCCATGCCCGCGGCGTGGAGAAAAACAAACGCACGGATTATTTCAAACAGGCCGGCGTCCTCATCGACGTGGTGGACACCCGCACCAACAAACTCGTCTATCGCGGCTTCTCCAAGGACGACGTGATCAAGGGTGCCACGGAGAGCACCCGCGCCGCGCGCATCGACGCCGCCGTGGCCGAGGCACTCACACCGTTTTTTGACTGATTCCATCGTCGCCAATCGGGCGGCAGCCATCCCCATGGCGCCGGCCCGCCACCCTCGCCGGCCGGGACGCCATGGAAAAACCCAGGGGGAAGCTTCGCTCACCGCACCGGCAGCGACGTCGCAAAACGCGGCCGCTACAGGCGATCCGATGGAACAAGGAGCCTGCCATGATTGCGAACAAGAAGCTGACGGACACACGGAAGCCGGGGAGTCACTCCGCCATGCGGGTGCCGAGGCATGTTCCATCCCATGGCGCGCGGTCACCTGCTCCCGCCAGTGTCGGCATGCCGGAAGGGGTCCCTCGTTTCCGCGGATATCGACGACAAGCGTCCGAATCGTGCCACCCTTCGGAAGCCACCCGCAAGGGCGGTGTCTCAATTGCGGATTGCCTCGCAACGGTGGTTTTCATAGTTTCCTCCCGGGAATCCTCCCATACCGGTTCCACAGAGTCTGCGCCATGGACCCCTACCCGACTTCCCACCGCGATGAACCGCTGGACGGCGCGCTTCCCGAGATCCGGAACTTCTCGCTCGTGCTCGGCGGACCACTCTATCAGCTTTTCCGCAGGGTCCATCTCGATGACGACGTCACCAGTCATGTCAGACAGCGCATGATCACGGTCTGCGGCATCATCTGGCTGCCGCTGTTGCTGCTGTGCGCGATCACCGGGACCCTGCTCGACGGGATCGCCGTGCCTTTCCTGCTGGATGTGGAGACCCATGCGCGTTTCCTGCTGGCCGTGCCGCTGATGATCTATGCCGAACTGCTCGTCCACCAGCGGGTCAGGGACATCGTGATGCAGTTCGTGGAACGGAAACTGGTGCCCGAGGCCTCGATGGAGCGCTTCCGCAAGGCAATCCTCAATGCGTTGGCGTGGCGCAACTCGATCCCCGCCGAGTTGGTGATTGTCGCGCTGGTTTTACCGCTCGGATATTATGTCCGCACACGGGTTTTCGCGCTGGAAAGCTCCACCTGGTATGCGACCGCCGGGAGCGATGGTGCAAACCTCACCCTGCCGGGAATCTGGTTCTCATGGGTGAGCAACCCGCTCGTGCAGTTCCTTATGCTGCGCTGGATTTACCGCATCGCAATCTGGACACGCCTGCTCTGGCAAGTTTCGCGGATCGAACTCAACCTGATCCCCACGCATCCGGACCGCAATGCCGGCCTCGGATTTCTCGCAGGCAGCGCCCATGCCTACTCGCCGCTTCTGGCGTCATTCAGCGTAATGGTCGCGGGCATGATTGCGAGTCGCATTTTTCACGAGGGAGCGTCGCTTGCCGGTTTCAAGCTGGAGATCCTGTCCCTCGTGATCTTCTGCATGTTTCTCGTGCTCGCGCCACTGACGGTATTCGTGCCGCAGATCCTGCTGGCCAAACGCCGCGGCAAGCGGGAATACGGCATCTTCGCCGCCGAATACACCCGCGAGTTCGACCGCCGTTGGTTGCGCAACGCCGATCACGACGAAACGCCGCTTCTCGGCACCGGAGACATCCAGTCGCTCGCCGATCTCGATAACGCCTACGCGGTGATCACGGGAATCCGGGCCGTGCCATTCAACCGCGACTTGTTGCTCCAGCTGGTCTGGGCGACGTTGGCACCCTTCGCTCCCCTGGTGTTGACCATGATCCCGCTCGAGGAATTGCTCGACCGGATGATCAAAGCCGTTTTCTGAGCCCTGAGAGCGCATCCCGGAAGATTTTCACCGCTCTTGTGCAAGCCGGCCCGGCACTGTTTCATCGTCCCACCACATGCATCACCCATGAATCTCAATCCCATCCACCCCGCCTTACTCGCCGCCCTGTCATTCACCGCCTGCGCGCCGTCCAAGCTGCCGCCTGCGGAAGGTTTTCATCGGCCCGCAGTGCTGTCCCTTGAGCAGGCGTCGTCACCCAAAGCCACGGCGGAACAACGCGCCGCGCTTTATTTGGATGCCGCCAGGGAGGCATCCACCCTGCTCGATTCCCCCAACTCCGGCGAGCCGGCCCGGGTCGTCTACAACCAGGCCGCCTCGGATCTAACGGTTCTACTGCGCTCCGCCGGCCTGTGGAACCGCCCGCTCACGCTCGGCTCCCACAGGTTGCGCTTCGCCAAGGGGACCCGCGACGGCGTTTGGGATCCGGATTACTTCACCGCTTTCACCCCGGCCGCCACATTGGATCTCAAAACCATCGAACACCGCAACCGCGTGGATGGCATCGGCGGCGCGCTGGTTGGCGTGCGCAAAACCAGCCCGCTGGAGCCGTTCTCGCCGCTCGTGGGCGTCACCGCGCCGGTCACGGCGGTGCTCGATTTCAAGGGTGGCGACGTGACGCTCTCGCTGATTGATCCGACGGCGAAAACCAAGGCCCGCATCGCAGGCAGGGAACGCGCGCTGGATGCCGATTTCTCCGCCCCGCTCGCCTACTACCCGCAGAAGTCCGAGTTCGTGGAAGGCCTGATGGGCGCGCTGCGGGTCCAAAACCACATGGGCATCACCGGGCTCTACATGCTGGAACCTTACGATCCGGACCGCATCCCGCTGATCTTCGTCCATGGCCTGATCTCCACCCCCCGGATGTGGCGCAACGTGATCAACGAACTCGAAAAAGACCCCGTTCTGCGCGAACGCTACCAATGCTGGGTCTTCGCCTATCCCACCGGCAATCCACCGCTCTACTCGGCGATGCGGCTGCGCGAGGAACTGGCAAAAGTCCAACAGCGATATCCGGATTCCAAGGACATGGTGCTCATCGGCCACAGCATGGGCGGGATCCTCTCCCGCACCCAGGTCACCTCGGTCGAACGCCATCACTGGGATGCCATCGGCAAAGAAAAGGCAGACGCCTTCTTCGCCAACGTCAAACCCGGCAGTCTCGTCGAACGCGCCACCCTCTTTAACGCAAACCCCCACGTGGATCGCGCCATCTTCATCTGCACGCCTCATCGCGGCAGCGAAATGGCCATCGGCACACT
>JALOUA010000270.1 GCA_025457625.1 Akkermansiaceae bacterium | reverse complement strand
TCAACTCATGGAGGAGCTCACCTCCACGGAAAACAAGGTGTCCTTCTCGCGCCAGGCCTACAACGATGCGGTGATGACCTACAACACCCAGCGCGAGGTGTTTCCCACCAACATCATCGCCAACACCTTCAACTTCGCCGCGGCGGAATTGTTCGAAATCCAGAAGCCGGAGGAGAAGGAAGTCGTCAAGGTGCAGTTCTAAAAGCGGTGCCGGGTTGAAACGTCACCAGGTCACATGGTCATGAGGCCGGCAGCCGCGCGGAATTCACCTCGCCACGCGGCAACGGTCGCACGCCCCAGCCGGGTAACGCTCGAACGATCCAACCCCGCACCCCCCAAGGCGCATGGATTTCTTTGAACGACAAGACAAGGCCCGGCGGAACACGGCGAGATTGGTCGCCTACTTCGCGCTCGCCGTGGTGTTCCTCATCGTCACGGTCTATGCCGTGTTCATCCTGCTGGTCAGCCGCAAGGATCCCTGGAATCCCGAGATCCTCCTCTGGGTCTCCCTGGGCACCCTCGCCGTCATCATCATCGGCAGCCTGACCAAGACCGCGGAGCTGGCCCGGGGCGGCAGCGCGGTGGCCGAAATGCTCGGCGGGGAACTGCTCAATCCCAACACCACCGATCCGGACGAGCGCAAGCTGCTCAATGTGGTGGAGGAAATGGCGCTGGCTTCGGGCATGCAGGTGCCGGCCGTCTACCTGCTGCGCCACGAGCCGGGCATCAACGCCTTCGCCGCCGGCCACACCACCAACGATGCCGCCATCGGCGTCACCCGCGGCTGCATTCAATTGCTCGACCGCGACGAGCTGCAGGGGGTCATCGCCCACGAGTTCAGCCACATCCTCAACGGCGACATGCGTCTGAACGTCCGCCTGATCGGCATCGTCTTCGGCATCATGTGCCTGGCGCTGATCGGCCGCATCCTGATCCACATGCGCGGCGGCAGCGGCGGCAAGAACCAGAATCCCCTTCCGTTGATCGGCCTGGCCCTCATCCTGATCGGCGGCATCGGGGTGTTCTTTGGCCGATTGATCCAGGCCGCCGTCAGCCGGCAACGCGAGTTCCTCGCGGACTCCGCCGCCGTCCAGTTCACGCGCAACCCGGATGGGATCGCCGGCGCCCTGAAGAAGATCGGCGGCCTGGCGCAGGGCTCCCAGCTGAAAAGCGCCCACGCGGCCGAGGCGGGACACCTGTTCTTCGGCAACGGCCTGGGCTTCTCCCTCGGCGGCGCCTTCGCCACCCACCCGCCCCTGACCCAGCGCATCAAGGCCATTGACCCGAGCTTCGACGGATCCTACCCGGCCGTCGCGCTGCCGGAACCGGCCGACCGGACGGGTGGCGCCCCGGCGCGAAGTCGCCGCGGCGTTTTCCCTTTCCCCTTTCCCCAACCGGGGACCGCGCCCGGAGGAAGCGCGGGTTTCACGAGTCTGTCCGCAGCCCCCGTGATCGCCCAGTCGGTGCTGCCGCACACCGGCACCCCCTCCACGGCGCATCTCCGGAAAGCGGCGGAAATCCGCGACGCGCTGTCGTTGTCGCTGCAGGACGCCACCCGCGACGCGTTCGGCGCGAGCGCGATCATCTACGCGCTGCTGTTGAGCGACGAGCACCCCGTTCGCGAGCGGCAACTGGAATTCGTCTCGCGGAAGCTCGGGGCGCCCGCGCGGACGGAGGTGTTGAAACTGGAACCGGACGTTGGCGAACTGCCGGCGGACCATCGCCTGCCCCTGATTGACCTTGCCGTGAGCGGTCTGAGGGAACTTTCCCCCAGCCAGTACTTTGCCTTCAAGCAGACTGTGGACGAACTGGTGCGCATGGACGGGGCCATCGACCTGTTCGAATACGCGCTGCAAAGCGTGGTGATGCATCATCTCGCGCCGCAATTCGAGCCGCCGCAACCGCAGATCATCCAGTTCTACGCGCTCAAGCCGTTGATCCCGGACATCGCGGTCGTGCTTTCCGCCCTGGCAGGCGTTGGCCACACCAACCCCGCCCATGCCCAATCCGCGTTCGCGCGCGGCGCGGCCGAAATCATCCGGGCGGCCGGCGCGCCGATGGTCCTGCTGGACAAATCCCGGTGCACCTTGGATCGGGTGGACGCCTCCCTCAGGCGTTTGGGCAAAGCCGCGCCGCAGATCAAGAAGAACGTCCTCCACGCCGGCGCGCTGACCGTGGCGGCCGACGGCAAGATCGAAAGCCGCGAAGCCGAGCTCCTCCGCGCCATTGCCTCCATCCTCGATTGCCCGCTGCCCCCGTTCCTCGGCTGAGACCCGAAAACCGGAATCCCAGGAAAACCGCCACGTGACCCCCAGCAGACGCATCTAAAACGGGCAGGGTTGGTGCGCTGCGCCGACCGGCGCCGCGTAATAGCGGTGCAACGAGGCTTCGCAGCGCGAGGGCCCACCAATGGCACGCCAACCCACATCATTTTGATGCATCTGCCCTGCAGACCTCCCGCCAACCCCGGACCATTTCATGTTGCATATGCAACATGAAATGGTCCTGGACACCACTCCGATGCGGCCAGGTGTGGAGGTTCGCGGATTGCAGTTGTTGGGGAGGTGCGGGGGTGTTCAGCGGTCCTGCACCGCGGTCCGGTATTTCACGCCTTCAGGAACCGGCACCGCCATTGGCACGGTGGTCCCTTCCTCGCCCGCGGTGACCCGGGAGGAATCCACCGCGACGAACGCAGTGTAGGCCGACAACAAGCCGTAATCCAATGCCACCTGTTTGATCTCCTCTGCCAGCTCGTCGGAGTGATCGGTCAGCGCCGTCTCTGAGAGATCCGCGATCTTCATGCGCGCCCAGACGCTGGGAAGGGCACTGGCTCCGTCTTCCCCGGCGCGTGAACCGGAGATCGTCCACTCAATGGTGTTGTCGCCGGTCTTTCCCGCGACGCGGACGGCGGGTGTCGAGTTGCCTGTAAATCGGCCGGTCAGAATCACCGGCCGCCCCACGAACAGGTCGGGGACGACTCGCGGATAGACACCGGTCACCTTCAGCGTTCCCCAATCCAGTTCCAGATCCGTCAGGGCCGGATGGCTGACGCGTTCGATAAACGCATCCATCACGCGCGCCGCACTGTCATTGGGGCCGAGATACGCCACCGCGCCGCGTCCCACCTTGGCCATGTTTTCCATCAGGTGGCGGTTCACGGAGGAACCAATGCCGAAACTGAAAATGCGGGTCGCCCCCAGGTGCTGCTGAATCGCGGCCAGGATTTGTGTCTCGTTGTCGATGTAACCGTCGGTGAGGAAGCACACGAAGCGCATGCGCCCGGGGTCATGCGGGAAATCCAGCGCCGCTTTGATCCCTTCGATCATCATGGTCCCGCCCTGTCCTTCCAGCCGGCTGAGGCAGGCAAGACCGCGCTTCACGTTCTCGGGAGTCGCCGACAGCGGCCTGGATCCCAGTTGGCTGGCGCGACTGGAGAAGTTGATCAATTGAAAGGTGTCCTCTGGCCGCAACTGTTGCAATGCGCGTTCAATCGCCTTTTTGGCTTCGGAGATCGGACGTCCGTTCATGCTCCCGGAACTGTCCAGGACGAAGACCATCTCCAGCGGCTTGCGCTCGAGCTGTTTGAGATCCTGCGGCGGGTAGAGCATGAGACTGAAGAAGCCGCCGCGCTTGTCTTCGAACGTGACCAGGCCCGACTTGATGCGGTCGCCCGCCACTTTGTAACGGAACACAAAGTCCTTGTTGGGAATCCGGTCCAGGGGACTGAGCGTGACCTCCAGCGTGTCGGCCGAGGACGAATGGGTGCGCGTGACGTGGGTGACACATTCCGTTTCCTCGATCGCCACACCCGCATCGATGTTCAGACGGATGGCAATGTCGTGTCCGCTGCGTTCTTTGGGTTTCAAATACTGCACCTCGGTGGGCTGACCGGAGACGCCATGCTGACCCCGGCCCACCGCGCCGATGCCTCCGGTCGACCCCGGCGGATTGAAACGCGGTCCCACCACTGTGGGAAACACAAACTCATACCAGCCATCCGCCCAGGCCAGCGTGCTGAAGTAGGTCAACTCCACATCAATCTGTTTGCCGGGCTCAATGTTGGCGACGGACTGGGTGAAGATGTTGGGTCGTTCCTGCGTGAGGAGCGAGGCCACATACCCTTGATGTTTGGCGGCGGCGTAAAGGCGTTCCGCCTCATGGCGTTCGCGAATGATGCCCCGAATCCGACGGGTGCCGATGGTCATGATGAACTCGTTCACCGCGGCGTTCTGCGGCAGCGGGAAGACATACTTCGCCTCGATCTTGGAATCGAACGGATTCTGGAACTGCTGCGTGACCTTCACCGTGGTGATGCAGCCCAGCACGTCGGCGCGGACATCGGTGTGCTTGAGCGGCATGGGCACTTCTTCGCCTTGTGGGGTCGCGGCCAGCATCGCCCCGCAGCCGGGTTTGGCCTCGCCGGTTTCGGCAGCCGGTTCCTCACCGCGCGCAATGATCCAGAGTTCTTCATCGGATGAAGGCAAAAAGCTGGGGATGGAAGAAACTCCCCGTCCGCTGGCGGGTTCGAATCGCGGCATGACGGGTTGGCTTGCCGTCGCACTCTTCATTATGCCCCCAACGTAGCCGGGTTGGTTTGGCATTGGCGTCTCGCTCAGCTTCTTGCTGCAACCGGGCAGCACGCCCGTTATCAGCGCCACGACGAGGAGGCACACGGAGACTGCTTCCCTTCGACCATGTTCGATTTCGCCGTGGCTGCACGCTGCGGGCTCCTGCCGCGCGGGGGTGGTGATTTCTCGGTTTCATTTCGATTCGCCTTTCCGTTCTTCCACTGATGTCTGGATTTTGACCTTGCCGCCTTTGGCATTGGCTGCGGTTGCCGATTGGACTGCGAACTCAGGTACTGCGACGCGCTCGTTCTGGACGTGGAGCGTCGCCACGCGGGTCCGGCCTTTGGGCAGTTGCAGTTCCGGCAGAGTGCTGAACCCGCCGAGAATCACCCGGTCATTCTGGATCGCCTTCGGATCGTAATGGGGCGGCTCGGAAAAGGCCGGAGAGTCACCCCCTTCAATGCCCACAATCCGGGTGCCCGGAGGCGCCTGGAGTTCAATCTGGTAGGCGGCCAGCGGCTGGTCGTGCGAATCGATGAATACATCAACCGCGAGGAAATGGCTCCGTTCGGGGGCAGTCGGAGTCTCCTCGGCCCGCCC
>JALOUA010000269.1 GCA_025457625.1 Akkermansiaceae bacterium | reverse complement strand
AGCGTTCAACTTTAACGAGCCCACGCTTTTCAAGGCTAATGACACAGTTTCGTACCGTCGTTATCGAGTAGCCACACTTATCCGCTATGGCTTGGAGCTGCTTTGTTTTTATGCCCTCTGAGGAGGCGAAGTTTGCAAGGTAGATCAGCACCAACCTATTAGGCCCTTTGAGGCGGGACGTATTCAGCGCCCATGCGATTGTCTCGATGTTCATTGTCTAATGTAGTGAGGGGTTCTAATGTTCATCTGTCTCGGCGTGAATCAACGCGATTAAGCGCGTCTCTTCGTACCGATTACAGCGTTGGACGACAAGAACATTCACGGGATAGTTCCCCAAGGACGCTCGTCGTGTGTGCCATCGGAATAACCTGCAAGATGAACGGAATTGCCTGAGTCTGGAACTTTAACGCCAAGGCCCGTTGACACCGCCCCCGGGACGCCATGAAAGCGCTCAAATACCTCACCTACGTCGGGAAACTCGCCGGTTTCGTCGCCGCCCTGAATGTCATTCCGTTCGTGGACCCGAGCGTCGGGGTGATCGTGTTCGCCGCCGCCTCGATACTAAAGGATACTGTGAACCGCATCGGCGACCTGCTGGACGACGGTCAGCCGAACCAGAGCTTCAAGGCCTGAGCGACGGCACCATTTTTCGTCCTGCCGGAATCCGGGGAGGGGAGGCTACGCTCCTTGCCTCGGATTTTGCGTTAGGTGCCGCGTAGGAGCACGTTCCGGCCGCACAAGGGATGGCAATATGACCAGCCCCCACAAAACCATTCCGCGTCCGTTAGGCATCGTTGGCGCGCGGATTGAACAGAATCACTTGACCTCCGCGCCGTTGAGGATCACCCGCCGCTTCTTGCGATCATAGGTGAGGGTGTTTTCCCACTGGCCGTCCTTGGGCAGGATGCCGAACCATTTCTCAGCAACCTCGGGCGTGGTGAGTTCCCGGTAGTGCTTGAAGATGATCGACGCCGAGTTGCCCGCTTCAAGGGCCACCTGCTCGGCACTCTGGACGATGGCGATGCGGTAGCTGATGAATGAATCGCGAAGCACGTTGCGCGGCCATTCCATTTTGAGAGCACGGGCGAGCGCGGGCACGTGGGTATGCAGTTCCTGTGACCGGACGATTTTTCCCTTCTTCTCCAGCGGAGTCAGCCAGGCCGCGAGGTTGTCGCTGATCGGAATGACGCGGCGGGATGCGGTCTTGGCTTGGCCGGCACGAATCTCGATGATCCGGCGCTCCAGATCCACCGCTTTCCAGTCGAGCCGGTTGAGTTCCGCCATGCGGATCCCGGCGAACGCCCCGATGGCGAGAATTGGCACGATGTGGGGCGGCGCGTGGTGAAGCAGCCTCGTCATCTCCTCGGGAGTGAAGATCGTCACGTCATCGAGTTTCACGCGCACCTGAGGGATGGATTCAACCGCCGTGGTTTTCTCGTCCGGCAGGTAGTTCTGGGCCTTGGCGAAGGAGAAGAGCACCTTGATGCACCGCAGCATCGAATTGCGCGTGGTGGCCACAATGTCCAGGGACCGCAACCAAGCATCCACATCCGGCCCGGTCACTTCGAGAATCGGTCCGGGGAACTTGGCAGCAAGGCGATTCAGCGTGGTGCGGAGCTGGCCGAGATACTTGGTGCTCGCTCCGTCCTGTTCGCGGATCTTGAGCAGTTCGGCCACCACTTCCGGGACGGTGGCGCGGCGAACAATGTTGCCGAACATCTTCCCGTATTCCGTGGCCATCACGGACAGCGACTCACTCCCGGCCAGGGTGCGGGCGCGGACGTAATCCTCCACGGCGGCATAGAGGGGAATCCCGAGTTTTTCCAGCAGGGTTTCCGCCGCTTTGAAACTGTCTCGCTCGTGCGGCTTGAGGTCGGTCACATGCTGCATCCCGGATTGGATTCGCTGCGCCACGAACAACGCCTCCTTTTTGGCGGACTCCAGGGTGTTGAACATCTTCCGCATCCGGCGACCGTCCCGATAGAAACTCACGGTGAAGCGGACCCGTCCTTTGGATTCCGTGCGGTAGATTGGCACGGCTGCGGAGCCGCATTTCACGTTCGCCACCGGCCCTTGTTTCTTTTTGCCCTTGGAACGCCTTGTCTTTGAGCGGGTTGCGGAGTCCGTATCCTGATTTGTCGCCAATTTGTCGCCACCCCCGTTCATGGGGTGGGACAAACTGTCAACCGAGGCAGTTGGCGCTGCCGTATCCCCTTTATTGTTAAAGGGAAGTGCTCGAAAGAGGACTCGAACCTCCACGGGTTGCCCCACTAGATCCTTAGTCTAGCGCGTCTACCAATTCCGCCATCCGAGCATTCGTTTGGTGGGCGGCTTTGCTAGCCCCGGCGGACTGGCGTTGGCAAGCGAATCTTTGAGAAAAAATTGTGGCATGGGGAATGCGGCGTTCGGGCTTGCTTCCGGCGTTTCCCCGGGAAGCATGGAGATCCCACCCGCAACCATGGAATCGATCCGCGCCGAGAACATCGTCAAGAACTTCGGGACCGTCCGCGCCCTGGACGGCATCAGCCTGACCATTGATGCCGGCGAGCTGTTTTTCCTGCTGGGGGCCTCGGGCTGCGGGAAAACGACGCTGCTGCGCTGCATCGCCGGGCTGGAGACACCGAGCGGCGGGTCGATCCATTTCGGCGACCGCGACGTGACGAGAATGCCGCCGCACAAGCGCGAGGCGGCGATGGTTTTCCAGAGCTACGCGCTGTGGCCGCACATGACGGTGGCGCAGAACATCGCGTTCGGGCTGGAAGAGCGGAAGGTGCCCAAAGCGGAAATCAAGCGCCGCGTTGAGGAGGCGCTGGAAATGGTCCGGCTGCCCGGCTACGGCGGTCGCTCGATCGACCAGATGTCGGGCGGCCAGCAGCAGCGGGTGTCGCTGGCGCGCGCGCTGGTGGTGAAACCGAAGTGTCTGTTGCTGGACGAGCCGCTCTCCAACCTCGACGCCCAGTTGCGCGTCGAGATGCGGCGCGAGATCCGGCGCATCGTGAAGGAAAACGGACTCACCGGCATCTATGTGACGCACGATCAGGAGGAGGCGTTGGCGATGGCCGACCGGATGGCGGTGCTGACGCGCGGCAGGATCGGCCAGATCGGCACGCCCGACGAAATCTATCGCGACCCTCGCAGCGCCTATGTGGCGAATTTCATTGGTGAAACGAATATCATCGAAGGCGGGTTTTTGGAAAGCCGGGCGGGTTTCGCCATGGTGGAGACTTCCGGCGGAACCCTCACCGGCCGCATCACGGATCCGGAGTGGACGCCCGCGCGGGGGGAGGGCGTGCGTTTGTCCATCCGGCCGGAGGCATGGCGTTTGCACAAGGAGGAGGGCGACAATCCGGTGACGGGAAGGATCGCCGAACGCACCTACCTTGGCCAGCGCATCCAGTATTGGATCGAAACCGCCGTCGGCCGCCAGCAGGTGGTGGAGATGAACCCGCACATCATTCACGAGCCGGGCGAGGATGCCATCATGCTGCACGCCCGGAATGATGACGTGGTGGTGGTGAGAGGGTGATGCGGGAGTCAGAAGTCGGGGGTTAGAAGTCAGGAGTCAGGAGTCAGGAGTTAGAAGTTAGAAGTCAGAAGTTAGAAAGAAGCAGATTTGAAAACGCGGGCATTGATCATATTCGGGTTGTTGGCGCTGATCGTGGCGCTGCCGCTGGTATTGCGGCGGCAGAGCGAGACGGAAGGCTCGCGCAAGGCGGATGATCATCTGGTGATTCTGACGCCGCACAATGAATCGATCCGCAGCGAGTTCGGCGAGGCCTTCGCGGCATGGTGGCGGAAGACGACCGGGCGTTCGATCCATGTGGACTGGCGCACGCCCGGCGGCACTTCGGAGTTGAGGATGGTGCTGGACGCGGGATACAAGGCGGCGGAGGAAACCGGACGCGAGGGCATTGGTGTGGACTTGTTTTTCGGCGGCGGCGAACCGGACTTCGCGGGCCAGGCGAAGAAAGGCCGGCTGGTGCCGCTCAAGGTGTTCGAAACGCAGCCGGACTTGTTTGCCGAGGGCGGGCCGATCCCGGAAACCTTCACCGGCGAGCGGTATTTCCCGCCGGATCACGCGTGGGTGGGCACCTGCATGTCACAATTCGGGATCTGTTACAATCCGGACGTTTTGGAGCGCCTCAAACTGCCCGCGCCCACATCCTGGCGGGATCTCGGCGATCCGGGATACGCCGGCACGCTGGCCTTGGCGGATCCCACCAAGAGCGGTTCCGTGGCGCGCGCCTTTGAGTTGCTGGTGCAGGGCGAAATCCTGCGCGCGCTGGAGGAAAACCCGGAGGACCGCGCGGCGGCTTTGGAAAAAGGCTGGGCTTCCGGCCTGCAATTGATCCAGCGGATGGCGGCGAATTCGCGCTACTTCACCGACAGCGCGTCCAAGATTCCGCACGACGTGGGGCAGGGCAACGCGGCGGCCGGGATGTGCATTGATTTCTACGGGCGTTCCTATGCGCACGAGCTGGAGAGCCCGTCGGGAAAGCCGCGCGTCGTGTGGATCGCGCCGCGCGGCGGCACCACGCTGAGTGCCGATCCCATCGGCGTGCTCAAAGGCGCGCCCAACGAGGCCGTGGCGCAGAAATTCGTGGAATTCTGCCTCAGCCCCGAGGCGCAGGTGATGTGGTTCGCCAAACCCGGCACGCCGCACGGGCCGAAGGAGCGCGCGCTGCACCGCACGCCG
>JALOUA010000268.1 GCA_025457625.1 Akkermansiaceae bacterium | reverse complement strand
CGTCGATCTGGTTTCCTGGTCGAGCTACGACGGCATGTCCGACGAGGTGGCCACCTGGCACGGCGTCGAATTGATCCGCAAGCACATGCGCCCGAGTCCGACCTTCGGCGACAAGGCGGTTTACATCGGCGAGATCGGCAAGCCCGAAAAAGGAGTCCCGCGCGAGCAGATTGTCGAATTCTGGGACCGCGCGATGGGTGTGTTCCTCGCCATGGACATTCCCTGGATCGTCCATTGGGAGCTTTATTGCAACGAACCGGCCGATGGCACCAAGCCCGACCGCCGCCTGCGCAGGGAGGAGGAGATGCGCGGGTTCTGGTGGCTCAAACCGGACGGCACGCCCGGACACGGCGGTGAATACCTCAACCGCCTGCTTGCCCATGCCGGCGGCAGGCTACCGGGCTTGTGAGAGGTTTCATTCGCGTTTGCGACTGCCGCTCGGCCGGCCGACCTTGGCGGTCTTCGGCGCATCCGGGTTGAAGACCTTGCGGTATTCGCCGGGCGTCATGCCGGTCTGGCGGGTGAACACGATCACCAGCCTGGCCTCGCTGTTGAAGCCGCAGGCACTGGAGATCTCATGCAGCTTGGATGGTGTCTCGGAAAGCAGGCGCTTGGCATGGTTGACACGCAGGCGCGTCAGCTCCTCCGCCACGCTGCGGCCCAGCGCGCGGACAAACGCGTCGTGCAGGCGGCGGCGGGACATCGGCACGTTGGCGATCATGCCCTCGGCGGTGAGCGGTTGGTTGAACTGCTCGCGGATCGCCTTGAGCGCGCGGGCGACCATCGGGTGATCGATGGCCAGGATGTCGGTGCTCTGGCGCGTGACCACGCCGAGCGGCGGCACGATGAGCGGACGCTGCGGCGCGGGGCGGCCGTTCATCAACTGCTCTAACAACGCGGCGGACTGCTGGCCGATGCCCTGCTCGTTGTCATTGATGCTGGAGAGCGGCACGGGTGCGAGCGGGCAGCGCAGCTCGTCGTTGCCCACGCCGAGCACGGCGAGTTCCTCCGGCACATGGATGCCGGCGCTCACGGCGGCCTGCACCACCTCGATCGCGTAATCATCGATCTCGGCCAGCAAGGCGGCCGGTTTCGCCAGTCCCTTGAGCCTCCGGGCCAGCCAGCGGATGCGCGAACTGCCGTTGCTGCCCTCACCGAACTGGCCGTCGATGACAATCAGCTCGTTGCCGGTCCTCGCCAACTCGGTGCGGAGGGCCTCGCAACGGCCGAGGTTGCCCGGCTGGTGGTCGCGCAGGTAATAACAGAAATGGCGGAAACCGCGGTTGCGGAAGTGATCCGCCGCGAGCTTCGCAATCTGCGCCTGGTCCGCCATGACGCGCGGTGCGGATCCAATGTCGGAATAGCCGATGTTGACGAATGGCGCCTTGCTGCGTGCGGCGAACCGATCCACCTCCGGATGCACGCCGAGCACACCGAGAACCCCGTCGCCGCTCCATGTCTCGGGAACCTCGCCGCTGCGCTCGAAGCGGCTGTCCAGGATCCAGCCCGCGTCACGGGCGAAGCGGGCGATGCCGCGGAACACATCCATCGAGTGCCACGCCAGCAGCAGCAGCACGTTGCGCCGGCGCCCTTGGCCAGCTGCCAGTGAATGAGTGCCGGAATGATTCATGCCCGCCAGATTAACGTGCCGGCCGCGTGTTTGGCAATGTCACAATTCCACAAAATTACGTCGCACCGCAATGATCGCGGGTTGCGCGGATCGTTGCTTCACTCGGCAAGTTTCTCCATACCGAAGTCCGCGCCATGCCCACCGTCAATCTATCGACAACCGACCTCGTGGTCATGGCGGTATACCTGCTCCTGATCATCGGATGGGGACTGCGCCACGCGCGGCGGCAGAACGCGGAGGCTTATTTCCTCGGCGGTCGCGGCATGGCATGGCCGGTCATCGGCATGTCGATGATGGCGATGTGCGTGTCGAGTTCGTCGCTGGTCGGTTGGTCGGGAGACGCCTACAGCACGGGCATCGCGGTGTTCAATTACGGCATCGCCGGGGCGATCCTGCCGATCGTTTTTTTCGTGGTGTTTTTCCTGCCGTTTTACCTGCGCAACAGGATCTACACGCTGCCGGAGTTTCTCGAAGGGCGCTACGACGCGCGCAGCCGCTATTACCTTTCGGTGATCACGGTGATCGGCTACACCTTCCTGGATGCCGCGGTGACGCTCTATGCCGGCGCGCTGATGGTGCGCATGGTGTTTCCAGGGCTGAGCCTGGAAACGGTGATCTGGTGCATCGCAATCCTGGCCGCCTCCTACACGCTCATCGGCGGCTTGTCGTCGGTGATGTGGGTGGACCTGATCCAGACCGCGGTGCTGATCCTCGGCTCGACGTTGCTGACATGGATCGCCTTCGACAAGGCGGGCGGATGGGACGCGGTGATGCAGGCCGCGCCAGCCGGCCATCTGCATCTGTTGCGTCCGGCCAATGATCCCTCGGTGCCATGGCCGGCGCTCTTCATCAGCGTGCCGCTGCTGGGATTTTACTTCTGGGGCTTGAGCCAGGCGATGGTGCAGCGCACCCTGAGCGCGCGCGACATCGACCACGGCCGTTGGGGCAACCTGTTTGCCGCAGGCCTGCATTTCCTCGTGTTTTTCGTCATGGTGCTTCCAGGCGTGGCCGGGCGGGCGCTGTATCCCGAGTTGAAAAATCCGAGCGAGATTTATCCGACTCTGGTGTTCGGACTGCTGCCGCAAGGCGTGCTCGGCCTGGTAGTGGTTGGTTTTCTGGCGGCGATGATCTCTACGCTCAGCTCGATCCTCAACTCCGCCCAAACGCTGGTGACCATGGACATGATTGCCAAAGTGAAACCCGCCTGGCAGGGCCGCCGGTTGGTTGTCGCGGGAAACGTGGCGGGTCTCACGCTGATCACGATTGCCGCCACATGGGCGCCGCAGATCCAGCACTTCGACTCGGTGGTGAAGTATTTCCAGCAACTCCTGAGCTATATGGCGCCGCCTGTGGTGGCGGTGTTCCTGTGCGGCTTGTTCTGGAAAAGGGCGAGCGCCACAGGGGCCTTCACCGCTTTGCTGTCCGGCTTCGTGGTGGCCTTGTTCCTGCTCAAGTTCATCGCGCTCACACCGCTGGGTGGCTGGCATTTCCTGTATGTCGCCCCCGTGCTGTTCGTGCTTTCACTGGCGATCCTGTTCGGTGCGAGCCTGGCGACCGCGGCACCCTCCGCAGAGGCCGTGAATCGCTATGTCTGGCGGCCCTCGTTCTTCCGTGAGGAAACCGCGGAACTCGCCGGGCGGCCGTGGTTCGCCAACTACCGCATCCTCTCCATCATCCTGCTACTTACAACCCTGGCCTTCTTCATCATATGGAAATGACCCTGAACCCCGCGCTCAAGTTGAAACGCGCCGCCACCAATCCGGTGCTCGAACCCCATCCGGACCATCCGTGGGAAAACCTCGCCGTCTGCAACCCCGGCGTGTGGTATGAGGACGGCCTGTTCACGATGCTCTACCGCGCCGCCGGCGACGACTTCGACCATGTCATCCGCTTCGGATTGGCGACCAGCCGCGATGGCGTCCACTTCGAACGGGCATCCGACCAACCCTTGCTCGGCCCCAGCGAGGATGGCCCGGACGCGGGCTGCATCGAGGACCCGCGCATCGTCAAGCTCGACGGCCATTATTACATCACTTATGCCTATCGTGCGTTCAAGCCGCGCCAATACTGGGCGCAGCCCGACAACGCGGCCTACTCGCCGGAGGACTCCTCCCTGCCGCCGCTGATCGGCCGCAACATGACGGCCTCCGGTCTGTTGTTGTCCGACGACCTCCGCACCTTCCGCCGCTTGGGCCGCATCACGCGGGCGGACGTGGACGACCGCGATGTGATCCTTTTTCCCGGCAAGGTGCGCGGGCGCTATGTCATGCTGCACCGCCCGATGCAGTGGGTGGGGCCGGATTTCGGCACCGATTACCCGGCGATCTGGATCTCGTTTTCCGACAACCTGCTCGATTGGAACGACAGCACGCTGTTGATGCGCAACGAGTTCGACTGGGAGCGCAAGACCGGTGGCGCAACGCCGCCGATTCTCACCGAACGCGGATGGTTCATGTTATATCATGCGGTGGATGAGAAAGGGATCTATCGCGTGGGTGCGGTGATGCTCGATCTGGAGGATCCGACGCGTGTCATCGCGCGCACGCGCCTTCCGATCATGGAGCCGGATGAGGATTTCGAGTGGAACGGCCTCTATCCCCATGGCGTGGTGTTCCCCACCGGCAATGTGGTGGTCGATGGAACGATCTATGTCTATTATGGCGCGGCGGACCAGACGATCGGAGTGGCCACCGCGGATTTCCAATCCCTTCTTGACCATGTGTTTTCCGGACAATGAAAGCCTGCCTGCCGCTCATGATGTCTTTGCTGGCGGGTGCTTTGTCCGCGGGGAGCAGCGAACCGGATGGACGCTTCATTTCCAATGATCGCCTGCGGATCGGTATCGACGCGGGATCCGGTGGCGCGGTCTTCTGGCTCAGTTCCTTGCCTGACGGGCCGAACCTGCTGAATCATTACGACCGCGGACGCCTGATCCAGCAGTCTTATTACGGCAAGCCTGACGGATCGAAATGGGGTGACAAGGATTGGAGGTGGAACCCGGTCCAAGGCGGACACTACCAAGGCACACCGGCCAAGGTGCTTGAGCAGCGGATCGAAGGCAACTCGATCTATGTCAAAAGCGTGCCGAT
>JALOUA010000267.1 GCA_025457625.1 Akkermansiaceae bacterium | reverse complement strand
GCCCTTGAGCAGCACGGCCGTGCCGAAACGCTCCGCGAGCCGGTGCGCGGCGGATTCCAGCGCGGCCTCGTCCGGGATTTTCTCGCCCAGCAGAACCTCTGCTTCGGGCAGGTTGGGCGTGATCACACGGGCCAGCGGCAACAACAGCTCGCGATAGGCGGTGATCGCGTCGTCTTCCAGCAGCGGATCCCCGGTGGAGGCGACCATCACGGGATCCACCACCAGCGCGAGTCCCGGGTGCCGGGCGAGGATTTCCGCCACGGCGCGCACATGGGCGGCGGAGTAAAGCATGCCGGTTTTCACCGCGGCGACGGGGAAGGAATCGAGCAGCAGCGAGACCTGATCGCTGACGATAGCGACGGGCACCGGATGCACCGCGCGCACGATGTTGGCGGTTTCCGAAACCACGCAGGTCACGGCGGTGAGGCCGTGGACATGGAAGTGCTGGAACGTTTTGAGATCGGCTTGAATGCCGGCCCCCGCCGAGCAATCGGAGCCGGCGATCGTCAGGGCCACGGGTGGCAGGTGCGTCATGACTCTTGGTATCGCATCGAACGCGACCCGCAATCATGGAAATGAGCTGGCGGCGCGCCTGCTGTGAATTCCGCGTTGCGGCAGGCGGCGCGCTGGCTTAGAACAGCCCTTCCCGAAGCCCCGGGGCCAGACCTCACCCTCATGAATCATCTCCTTTCCATCGAACAACTCGGCGCCGGGGAAATCACCGGCCTGCTCGACTCCGCCGAATACCTCAAGCGCCAACGCGGCAGGGACGCGAGGAAACTCGAAGGCAAGACATGGGCGCTGATTTTCACCAAATCCTCCACGCGCACGCGGGTGTCGTTCGAGGTCGGCATCCGCGAACTCGGCGGGTTTCCGATGTTCCTCTCCAAAAACGACATCCAGCTCGGCCGCGGCGAGCCGATCAAGGACACGGCGCGCGTGCTCGGCCGCATGGTGCACGGCGCGGTCATCCGCACTTTCGCCCAACAGGACGTGGCGGACTTCGCGGAGTTCTCCGGCATTCCCACCATCAACGCGCTCACCGACGACGAACATCCCTGCCAGATTCTCGCCGATCTTCTCACCATCCGGGAGAAACTCGGCGGCTGGCAGGACCGCAAAGTCGCCTTCGTCGGTGACGGCTTCTCCAACATGACGCGCTCGTGGATGTGGGCGGCCAAGCGGCTGGGATTCGAACTCGCCGTGGCATCGCCCGCCTCCTGCCAGCCGGCGGCGGATTTCCTAACATCATTGGACGCGCCGAACGTCTCGATCACCGCCGATCCGGCCGAGGCCGTCAAAGACGCGCATGTCATCAACACCGACGTCTGGCTCTCGATGGGCCAGGAGGACCAGATGGACAAGGAGCTGGAATTCGCCGGATTCGAGGTGAACGCCGGGTTGCTCGCCAACGCCGCGCCGGGCCACATCGTGCTGCACTGCCTGCCCGCCTATCGCGGCAAGGAGATCAGCGCGGATGTGCTCGAACTCCACGCCAACACCATTTTCCAACAAGCCGAAAACCGCCTCCACGCGCAGAAGGCCGTGCTCGTCGCCCTCGCACGGTGATTGGATACCGGGTGGCGCGGTCGTGGGAAACCGGGATGCCGATGGATTCAATCCGGCTTCCGCTCACTTTGCCCAGCTCCGGATGTATTCCTTCTGCGCCGCGGTCTGCGGCGATTCGGGATGGCTGCGCACCTTGGGCATGTGGGTGGCATACAAGTGCTGCACGCGGGCCAGCGCCTCGTCAGGGCCGAGGCCGCATTCGCGCAGCCAGCAACCGGCGACGGTGCCGGTGCGGCCGATGCCGCCCCAGCAATGCACATAAACGGCGGGCCGCTTGCGGATGGAACTGCGGATCGCGTCGAGAATGGCGCGCATCGTGTCCGCGGAATCGGGCACGCCCATGTCCGGCACGGGCAATGGGATGTGGTGCAGCCGCACGCTGGCCTCCTGCTCCAGCTCGTAGAGCATCTTCTCATAGCGAGTGAGGTCGTCCGCCGGGCTGGTCAGGTCGATGAAGGTGCGCACACCCGTTTCCACCAGGCTCCACAAGCGCGCGCGGGCGGCTTTTTCGTTCCGGTCGCCGGGATATTCGCCGGCGAGGAGGACGCCAGGCTGGATGACATAGTGCTGGGGAGTCATGCCATGTGTTTCGTGTGCCATTCCTGATAGACCTTGGGCGAGATTTCCGAAGGCTTGATCTCGGAGCGGCCGCCCCAGAAGACGTTGGTGTAGGAAACCGGAATGCCGACGGAGGCAAGATGGCGGTCGATGGCGGCCTTGTGTTCGAGCACGCGCTCCTTCTCGGTGCCGTGCACGACGCCCATGATGTTGACGTTGCCGAACTGCGGGCCGCCCTCGCGCCAATAGCAGTGGGTCATGCAGTAATGGCGGCCGACTTCCGCGCCGCCCTCGATCTCGCGGCCTTTCGGCACCGCCCAGTGGAAGAGGCCGTTGAAACGCGTGACGCGCTCGCCGGTGGCGGACGGCTTGACGTGTTCGAGAAAGGTGGAAAAACGGCCGATGACTTTTTTGGAGTTGAGTGTTTCAGCGACTTCGAAAAAGCGCTCAAGGGAAACCCCGGCGGCCTCCGCGCGGCGGTCCCACGGAGCTTCGCAAATCTCATCGAGCGTGAGCTCCTCTTTCAAAGCTAACAGAACGTTCCACTCCTCGGGCGTGAGATCCACGGTGGCGGTGGTCATCATTTTCGCCGGTTCGTCCGCCTTGTCGCCGGGTTCGAGCGTCTTGCGGCGCACGTGGCCGACACCCAGCGCGAACACACCATTGGCCGGCATCAGCAGGTATTCGGTTGCACCTGTTAGACGCATCAGCGCGGTGGCGTGATGATCGAGCGACTCGCCGACCGGCACTTTCAAAGTCGTCCAAAGCCGGTAGCCGGAGCCGGAAACCCCGGTGTCGGTCGAGCGGATGACGACGTGGCCGGAAAACGGGTCCTCTTTTGACATGAAATCGAAGGCGTCGTTGAGTTTTTCCTCCGGCACCTTCCACGCGACCAACGCGCCGTGGGCGAGCTTGGTGGAGAGCAGCGTCTGGCGCACGCGGCGGACGATGCCCGCCTCCTGCATCGCCCGGATGCGCTCCAGCACCGTCACGAGCGGCACGCCGGATTTCTCCGCAATCAAGTGAAACGGCTGGCGCTGGAAGCCGGAAACGAGGTCCTCGGAAATCGCGAGGATCTGCGCGTTGATCGGATCGGTGTGTTCGACGGGGATGGTGGTGGACATGGAAAAATCGGAAATCGTTTGCGGGCGAGGCGCTCTAGGTAAGGAAGGGCGCGCCCGCGGGCAAGGATTCTTCTGAAACCGTAGGCTCGTTCGTGAGAACGAGGGGGTTGGACGTCCAATACAGGAACAACGCATTCTCATCCCGCCATGCGGGACGCCTGCGTGCCCGTCGGCGGCATTGACGGAACCGCCTTCATACATTACAAGAACCATATGAAGACCATCACCATCAACGTATCCGAGCCGGTTTACGACGAATTCCGGCAATACGCCCGGAAAGTGGACCGCAAGGCATCCGAACTGATCCGGGAAGCGATGGAGTTGTATCGGCAGCAGCACATGCAACGCCGGACGACGTTGCGTGACCGGCGGCCTGCAAGCGTAGGCGGACCGATCCAACCCATCACGGCGGAGGACAATCTCTTGGGGGAAATGCTCGATGACACACGGGATTGATACGGATTTTCTGGTGGCGGTGGAGGTGCGTGAGCATCCGTTTCACCTCCGGGCGGATGCCTTGCTCACGGACCTCCTGGCGAAAGGCCATGATCTGGCCGTGGCGCCACAGACCCTGGCGGAGTTCATCCACATCGTGACGGACGGCAAACGCATGCCGCATCCGCTCGGCATGGCGGAAGCCATTCAACGTGCGAGCCACTGGTGGCAGGCCGCGGAGGTCGTGAGGGTGTTCCCTAACAGCGAAGCCGTGACGGATTTTCTCTCATGGCTGCAACTCCAGGGCCTCGGCCGTAAACGCCTGCTCGACACCCTGCTGGCCGCCACTTTCCACCGTGCCGGCATCCGCCACATCATCACGAACAACGAACGGGATTATCGGGCGTTCGGGGTGTTTGAAATCGTTGGATATCGGGAGTGACGCTTTGGGGGATAATTGTTTGTCCTGAGCTAGAAAACGTAGGCTCGTTCGTGAGAACGAGGAGGGTGGACGCCGCTGACGGGAAGATCGCATTCTCACGAATGCGCCTACGAACGCCTACGGGCTTGCCGTCGATGACGCGGATCCATATCACACGGACATGGATCATCCAGACCATCTCCCGCGTCTCGATGAGTCGGCATATCGCGGTACCGCATGGGTGCATTGGACAATGACGATGCGCGACCGTGCGCGCGGATGGCTGGACGACCGGATGCACGGGCGGGTGCGCGAACTTCTGCTGCACACGATGTCCCGCCACCACCTGCACTGCGCCGCGTATTGCCTGATGCCGGACCACGCGCATTTCCTGTGGATGGGCTTGTGGGAAGGCTCGGACCAGCGGCTTGCGTCGAGGTTTTTCCGCGCCGGCCGGATGCCTTCGAGGACACGGTGATCTATATCTTCAAAAACCCGGAACGCGCGGGGTTGGCGGAGGATTGGCGGGAGTGGCCGTATGCGGGATTGCTCCTGCCCGGCTATCCGGATCTCGCGACAGCGGGCTTCAGTGACTTCTGGCCGATGTTCTGGAAAATCCACAACCGCGAACGCACGCGCTTCGGATCGTAGGCTCGTTCGTGAGAACGAGGAGGGGGGGACGCCGATGACAGGAAGACCGCATTCTCATCCCGCCCTGCGGGACGCCTACCGGGCCAGTCGCTTGAGATACTCCAGCGCCGCCTCCCGTTCCAGAATCCTCCCCTCAAGCTGCTCGTTCTGGATGGCTTCGAGGATTTCCCTGAAGCGCGGGCCGGGCTGGAGACCGAGCTTGATGAGATCCTTGCCGGTGACCAGCGGCGGCGGGATCAGC
>JALOUA010000266.1 GCA_025457625.1 Akkermansiaceae bacterium | reverse complement strand
CTTCGCCGCGCGCAGTTTTTCCGGCACCCAGCCGGGCGGGGTTTCCCTGTGGCAATGCGTGACGATGCCGGGGAGTTTTTCATGGATTTGATCGAGAAATCCCTCCGGCGTGCGGCGCGAGTCGGTCAGATCCCAGCCGCCGCGGTCGGTGGCTTTCGCGAGCATGGCGAGGATGGCCGCGCCATCCCAGCCGTGGGTTTTCGAGGGCCCGCCGAGGAGGATCAGCTTGCCCGATTTCTCGCCCGTGCCGGGGGTCACGCGGTTGAGCGCGCCGCGGGTGAGAATGAGGTTGGGACTCTCGCGTCGGGTCGGAAAATCATGCTCCGGTGCGATGCACAGGTCGAACCATGAAAGCGGCAGGCTGGGCTTCATCAGGACGACGCTTTTGGCCCGGTATCTGCGCGCCAGCCTCAACAGCACCGGATGCGTGGCGTGGCCCGCACCGAGGATCAGATCCGGCGCGGGCAAGTCCGCCGCCGCCTTTTTCGCCATGCGCAGACGCGCGAAAAATCCGCCGGCTTGCGCAAGGGAAATGCAATGTTCGCCGCCGGGCACGCGACGCAGCAACGCCTCCGCCAATCCCAGGGATTGGTTGTCGTGACCGGGTTTGCCGTCGCTGATGCGCCAGATCGTCAATGTGCGTTGCACCTCGCGCGGAGGCTGCGGGATGGCTGGCGGAAATGCAAGGATGCCCGATGCGTCGATCCCGCGGGATGGATCAGGATTCACATGGGGCGTCCGTCGTCAGGATTTCGGGATCGCGCGCCGGTTGCCGCGTTTTTTCGAGCGGTCATCCGCGGAGCCTGAGCCGCAAGGAACCGCGGTTTTCATCATCCCGTCGTAGCGGGTCCGGAGTTCCCTGAGCTTGTCAGGATGTTCGGCCGCGAGGTCGTGCTTCTCTCCGATGTCCTTGGCGAGATGGTAGAGTTGACCGGTCTCCCGCGTGTTGCCATTGGCACCGACGAGCAGTTTCCAGTCACCCATGCGGACGGCCGCCTGTCCCGGCTTCATGCCACAGAGGATCAACGCGTCGTGGGGAGACTTCGCGCCCTGGGTGAGCACCGGCAGGATGTCGCGGCCGTCGAGCGGGAGTCCCTGCGCGGGGTCCGCTCCGGCGAGTTTGACGAGCGTCGGATACCAATCCACGGCGTGCAAAGGCTCGTCGATGGTTTTTCCGGCGGGGATTTTGCCGGGCCAACTGACGCAGGCGCAGACCCGGATGCCGCCTTCGTAGATGGTGCCCTTGCCGGCGCGCAGCGGACCGTTGTCGGTCACCTTGCCCGGACTGGGACCGCCGTTGTCGCTGGAAAAGATGATGAGCGTGTTCTCGCGCATTTTCATGTCGTCCAGCGCTGCCAGCACCTGGCCGACGGCTTCATCCATGGCGGCGAGCATGCCGGCGTAGGTGCGGCGGACGCCTTTCAGATCCGGGTAGGCTTCGCAGTAGCTTTCGGGAACCTGATGCGGACTATGCACCGCATTGAAAGGCAGGTAGAGGAATAGCGGCTTGTCCGGATTCCTCGCGCGGATGATGCGGCACGCTTCCCTGGCGATGAGATGGGTGGAATAGCCCTCGTCCTCGCAAGGTTGATCGTCCCGGTGCCAATCGGGCACGCCCTCGCGCAGATGGGTGAAATAGTCGATCGCGCCAAACCAGTGGCCGTATTGATGGTCGAAGCCGCGCCGGGTCGGCCGGTAGGCTTCCTCAAACTCGCCGAGATGCCATTTGCCGGCAATCGCCGTCTCGTATCCCGCCTCGCGCAGCGCTTGCGCGAGAGTGCGCTCCCCGAGTTTCAGACCCCACTCCGCGTGGGGCCGCACGACGGTATAGACTCCGGTGCGGGACGGGTAGCGTCCCGTCATCAGCGTCGAGCGGGTAGGGGAGCAGACCGGTTGGACGTAAAACGAAGTCAGGACGGCACCGCCTTTGGCGATCTTGTCGAGATTCGGCGTGCGGATGTCCTTGCCGCCGTTGAAACCGGCATCCGCGTAGCCCATGTCATCGGCCATGATGTAGAGGATGTTGGGTTTTTCCGACGCAACGCCCGCGCCGCTGGTGCGCATGACGAACAGGCAGGGCAAGGCCAGAATCAGAAATGAGGTTCTCATCAAAAAACGATAAGCCCCGTGCATGGCGGTTCTTTCAACGGTTTGCGGTCTGCGCCCATGCGCGCCAAGCTCCGGAATGGCTCTGAAAACCGTTTCCAATGCCGTGTTGTGAACGATTTCAAGCGCGGCTTGCCGGGATTCCATCCTCCAGGAACCGTTTTACCGGCAAATTTCGCCAAGATTCTGCTTGGCAAGGCTGCCGGGATCTTCCACTTTCCGCGCCCGCCCGCTTCCGGGCACGACTCATCCAACGAGCCTCATCATGTCCGTCTCCATCCGTCTCAACCGCAAGGGCACCAAGGACCGCCCCTACTACAAAATCGTCGCCGTGGACAGCCGCAAGCGCCGCGACGGCCGCTACATCGAGCAACTCGGCACCTACGACCCGCTCAAGGAAGGCACCAACTTCACCATCGATCTCGCGCTCGCCGACAAGTGGCTCGCCGTCGGTGCCAAGCCGTCCGACACGGTCAAGAGCATGATCCGCAAGGCCCGCACTGCCGGAGCCTGATCCGGGACCCGTCCAACTGTTTTCACGACAACCGCGCTCCGCAAGGGCCGCGGTTGTTTTGTTTCCAGCCCGCCCGCCATATCGCCACAGCCGAAACAATTCTTGGAAAAGCAGCCTGCAGAACTACGTTTGAAGCGAACGAAAAATGGTCGTGAAATCTCCAGATTCCGCCAACCCCGCCCTCTTCCCTGACCGATGGAGCGCCGCGCGGCGATTCGTTTCCGTGGCCGTGCTGGCGACGGGCGGGTGGATTCCCCCGCACGCTGCGGCACAGGATGCCAGGCCGGTGGCGTGGTGGTCCTTCGACGGCGATGACAGGAAATTCGCCGCCGAGGCGATAAGCGGTGGCAAGGCCGGGATCGCGGGTTTCACGGAGCGGGTTGCGGGCGTGCGGGGCGCCGCGCTCAAATTCGATGGCTTCACCTCGCGCGTCACCCACGACGCCGGTTTGCTCACAACCATGGCCAACGGATTCACAGTCGAAGCCTGGATCGCGCCCCAGACCTATTCGTGGAATTGGACCGGCATCGTGGATCAGGAAACGAATCATCAGGAAGGCTTCTCTTTCGGCATCAATCACATCGGACAAGTGGGGCTGGCACTGGCGCTTGACGGCAAATGGCAGACCGTGGTCTCCACCCAATCCATCCCGTTGTTGAAATGGAGCCATGCGGCGGTCACCTATGATCCGGCCGGAAAAACAAGCGTGTTCATCAACGGGCGACTTGCCGGCAGCCGGAACGTGACCGGAAATCCCTCAACCGCCCGGCAGGAACTTTGGATCGGCACGTCACACACCAATCAATGGCCCGCCCTGACGGAACGGGAGGTCAGCAAGACGCCCGTTCCCATGGTCTTCGATGGACTGATGGATGAAGTGAAACTCTACAATCAGGCGCTTGGATCCGATGCCGTCATGGCCGCATTCCAAAGCGCGACACCTGAAAATCCAGAGCCGCTGAGATATCGCAGGATGCCCTCCGGCCCGGACCAGCCCGTCCCCTTCGGGGCCTATTACACGCGGTTGAAATATTGTGACGAATGGGATCGTCTGTGGCGGACGTCCGATCATCCCGATGTCGTGGTGCGATTCGATGAATCCCCGACCAAGATCGTTTTCTGGCGCGGCACCGGCTATTCCCCGGCATGGGTCACGGAGAATGATCGATGGGTCAGTGACCAGGGGCCGGAGATTTTCAAAGGCAGGTGCTACGAGCACATGTCCGACAAGCAATGCCGCTTCAGCCATGTGCGCATACTCGAGAGCACCCCCGCCAGGATTCTTGTTCACTGGCGGACGGCATTGCCGGATGTCGGTTATGAAACCACCGACATCGATCCGCAGACGGGCTGGGGTCCCTGGGGAGACGAATACTATTATATCTACCCCGACGGCGTGTGCGTGCGCCATCAGCGCGCTTGGTCCGCCAATATCCACGAGTTCCAGCAATCCGAGGTCCTCTGCCAGGCCGGCACCAAACCTCAGGACAACGTTGAAACCCATGCGATCACCGTCATGGATCTGGATGGCAACGTGAACACGTATTCATGGGATGTCCCATATGGAAGGCTCCTGCCGGCGGAGAGGGAAATCAGCGGGCCGATCCAAATCACCAACCTCAAGTCAAGCAACCGGCACTATGTCATCGGGGAAACAGGCTCCGTCTGGAAACCGTTCAAATTCGGCGCCTTTGAGGGTTATTCCAACATACCCAACTGGAACCATTGGCCCGTGGCACAACTTCCGAATGATGGCAGGATCGCCCCCGCGCCCGACCGGCCAAGCTCCGCCTGCCTTGGCACTCTCCATCCCGTCAGACACAAGGGGGAAGGGGTGCTGCAATACGTGCGGAACCTCTATGGCCTCACCGACAAGGATCCAGGCCACCTTGCCGTGCTGGGGTGCTCCTGGAACCAGCCCGCCAGGCTGACATTGCAGGGCGGGGGATTCACCAGTGAAGGCTATGACAAAAACCAGCGCGCTTACCTGTTGAACCGCCTGCCGTCCGCCACGCCGGCCGCGCTGACGTTTGAACTCGCGGGCGGCAACCATTCCCCCGTGCTCAATCCCGCATTCGTGATCGCAAACTGGGGCAATGCGGATGCGAAGTTGACGC
>JALOUA010000265.1 GCA_025457625.1 Akkermansiaceae bacterium | reverse complement strand
GCGACCAAGGACCGCATGTATTGCGATGCCGGGGATTCGCCGCGCCGTTTGGCCTCGCAGTGCGCGATGTTTGAGATCTTCCAGGCGATTTCCAAACTGCTCGCGCCGATCCTTGCCTTCACCGCCGACGAGGCCTGGGAGCACGCGCCTTTCACCACCGGCCGTTCCGGAAAGCGACTCCGCGCTGCTGCCTTTGCTCAACGACCGCGACTTCGCCACCGAGTTCTTCATCATCGCCGGACTCAAGGCAGAGGCGGGAGCGGTGCTTCACGCCACTGCGAAAAAAACCGGCCACCTGCTCTGCCCGCGCTGCCGGCGGCACGAGCCGCTGGTGGAGAGCGGATTGTGCGCGAGGTGCGATGATGTATGTAGCGGCGGTCCATGACCGCCGGGGCCGATGAGATGTGAAATGCGACGGTCACAGACCGCCGCTACAGTTCCCAACCGATGACACTCCCAAAACTCCTGCTCTTCCTCACGCTCCCGCTCTACGTGCTCGACCAGATCACGAAGTTCTGGACCACCGCGACGTTTCCGCCGCCATGGCACGCGCCGGGGGCGCACATCCCGGTGATCGATGGCTGGTTCCATCTGGTGCGGGTGCACAACCAGGGGGTGGCGTTCGGTTTCGGCAACGGCACGGCCTGGGCGCCGGTGGTGTTCATGATCGTGCCGGTGATCGCGCTGACGATGATCCGGATTTTCTGGAAAAAAGGCGTCTTCAACCACCCGTTTTCGATGATCGCGGTGGCCTTGTTGCTGTGCGGCATCTTCGGCAACCTCACCGACCGGCTGGTGCAGGGTTTTCTGTTAGAGGACTTCAAGGACGCGACGTTCTGGGGCCGTTTGTCCGAGGGCTATGTGGTGGACTTCGTGTTGGTGAGGCTGCCGTTTTATGACAAGCTGATCCCCTCCAGCGGAGGCTGGTGGCCGGCCTTCAACGTGGCCGACTCCTGCATCTGCATTGCGGCGGTGCTGCTTTTCATCGGCGGGCTGCGCGAGGAGGCCGCGAAGAAGCCGCGGCAAGGCGGCGTTATCTAACGAAAACCAAGTCTCAGGAACTTTTTGGGAACATCCGCCTGTATGCGGCAGATCCGCGCCGCGGAGCCGGCCACCAGCGGGGCAGCCGTGTCCGTTTCGTCGATGATTCCAACCTTGCTCCAGGTTGAGAGGTTTTCCGACCACTCTGCCTCGTAGACGAGGCCGGCGCTGATCCGGTCGTTCCAGCGGCGGTAGCGGATCATCAGCCATGAGACTCCGCCGACATCCTCGCGGGTGCATTGCATCGGCGGCATGTCGGCGCAACGCGGGTCCATGTTGAGCGCGTATTCCACCATGTTGCAGCAACCGTCCCGATCCTTGTCGGCACTGCTGGCCGCGTCCGCGCCGTGGAGATCATTCATTTCCGCCCAGGTGTCGAAGTCCAATCCGGACGACGCCTCCTTGGCCACCAGCACGACGTTGTTGAGCGAGACCGGCGGAGTGCCGGTGGTTGGGTAGGTCGCGTCGAAATTCACGGAGACCACCGCACTGAACGTGCCGATGCGCGTCTGCGAGGTGAGGATTTCATAGGTGGTTCCGACAGGCGGCAGATAGCCGCCTTCCGCGAACGCCACCAGGGTTCCGGCGAGGGTGGCGCTGGAGTTCACCTTGAGGATGTCAAACTGTGGCGTCGCCGGATTGCTGCCCGCCACTCCCACTTCGAGGCGGCCGGTCGATGTTTGCACGAAGGGATAGTTGACGGTCATCCGGCCGGGTGAGCTGCCGATGGCCAGCGTGCCTTCGTTGCTGAAATGGTTGCCGCCATAATACTGGGTAAGCGTGATGCCGCCGGTGGCTTTGAGAGTGGCGCCGGCCAGGTTCCGCAGGGCCGCGTTTTGATAACTCTCGATCACGCCTGTTCCGCCAAGCGTCAGGACGCCCGCGTTGCGCAGCTCCGCGCTGTGGTTGATCCTGCGGAAGCCGTCGCCCGTGGTGGCCGCCACGCCGGCCAGCGTCACCTGGCCGGTGATGCTGCCGGAACTCCACTGGAAGGACGATCCGGTCAGGCGCCCGTCACTGGCAGCTTCGGCAAAAAGTTCGGCGCCGGCGAGTTCGACGACCGCGGAATTGATCTGCGTCGTTCCCACCAGTGTGGTGCGGTTGCTGGCGAGGACCAGCCTCGCACCACCGGTCACCGAGCCACCCTGGCCGAGTTGCAACGGCGCGGAAACCAACAGGCGGCCTGTCTCCACGGATATCACTCCATCGCTTGCATAAGCCGCGGAGTTGAGCGTGACATCACCCGCATTCGTGGACCTGCGGATCGTGCCATGGTTGGTCAGTGAGTTGCCACCGTAATTGAGCGAGAACGGCGCGCCGTCACCGGACATCTCGAACACGCCGGACGTGTCCACCGTGACCGCGCAGTCCTGATAGAACTGGATCGAACCACCGCCCTGCCACAGCAAGCGCCCGGCAACCGCGAGCGTGGCGGCGGGATTCATCCGTTTGAAATCGCCGCTGGAGACGGCGAGCGTGGCACCGTTTGCCACCCGGCAGGTGCCGCTGAGGGTGCCGCCGGTCCATTTGCTGCCATCGGTGAAGCGGAATTCGCCGTTCGGCAGAGTGCCCTGGGCGTTGCCGCCCGCGACGTGGACAAGGCAGTTCACGCCGGCGAGCGCTTCAAGCGTGCCCCCGGACAAGACGACCTCACCCGGGCCGCTGACCACGGCACCCGCGGAGAGCGATTGCACGCCGGCGGTGAAGTGAAGCGCGCCACTGCCGCTGGCTTGAAATGAGCCGCTGCTCGCGCCGCCGCCGTTGCATTTCACCAGCCCTTGGGAAATCGCTACTGAGCCGTGATTGTCCACCGCCCAGTCGATCCGGAGATCCGCGCCGGCGAGCGAGTCGATGGTTCCGCCCGCCTCCACGACGATCCGCCCGCCATCATAATATTCATTCATCACGGCGATGCCTGCGGCACGCAGCCTGCCTCCGTTGAGGATCCGGATGCGTGAAAACTCATCATATCCGCGGACCGTTCCGGAGCTGATTTTCAACAAACCGGCAACCCCGATCTCGGATGAGTTGTTGACCTGTTTGAGCGTGCCCGCGCCATCAATGACTTGCAAGGTTCCCGCTGCCGCGACCTGCCACGGGCCGGCGCTGTTTCCGCCGCTCCAGACCAAGGTGCCGGCGATGCTGCCGCCGCTGCCGGTCCAGGTGCCGCCGCTCCAGGTCGTCGGCGCGCTGAAGGTCACAGAACCGGGCAATTGCGTTGAACCATAGATCAACACGGTTCCCGCGCCGGTGACGGTGGAGGAGTTTTCAAACACCAGCGTGCTGGCGAATTCCAGCGTGGATGCCTCACAGCGCAGTTCGCCGCGCTGGCGGTAGGTCCAGTCGTTGCAGACGGTCGAGCCACCCGCGCCGCCGGACTTCACCATCAGGCCCGCGTTGATCAATTCGTTGCCACCATAATAGTTGTTCAGCGGGTCGCCATCGGCGGCGAGATTGAACAAGCCGCCCGCGAGGATGTTGATCCGGCAGTTTTCATACCCCTGGACCGCAGCCGGGCCGCTCCAGCGATAGGTGCCGGCGATGTTTAAAACCGCACTGTGTGCCAATTGCTTTGCCGCGGCTCCCTGCACTTGCAGAGTGGATCCCGCGGGCACGTCCAAGGTGCCGGAAACGGTGCCAGCCTCCCACGTCAGGCTGCCGCTGATCATGCACGGCGCGGTGCCGCCAAGGCCGCCGCCGGTCATGCGCAGGCTGGCGATGGATTCCGTGACGGTGCCGGATAGGCGGATGTCGCCGTTGAACCGCAGCTCGCCGCTGCCGCTGATCGAGGAGCCGCCACGGAGTTCGGTGTAACTCTGGCATTCGACCGCGCCGGATTGCACCTCGAGGAGGCCGTCATTGCGGAAGGACCATTCGTTGATCAGGAGCTCGCCGGATCCCGCGGATTTTCTAACAATGCCTTCGTTGTGCAGCAGGTTTTCGCCATAGTAATTGTTGAAAGGATCACCGTCTCCGGCAAGATCCACCACCCCGGTGGGGTGATTGTGGACCGTGTTCTTCCAATAGGCCTGGATCGGACTGGTCGCCTGCCAGCGCAGGGTGCCGTGGTTGTCGATGGTGGCGGAATCATTGATTCGCCGGAAACCGTCACCCGTCGCCACCAGCGAGGAGCCGGCCGGGATGCTCAGGGTTCCCTGAATGTATCCGGATGCCCATTCGAGGCTGCCTTGGATGGCACCGCTTGCGGCGCTCACCAGGGTCCCCCCGTCGAGGATGAGGTTGGCGATGGTTTCCGTGACGCCTCCATTGAGCTGCGTGGTGGACAAAAACCGGATCGTTCCACCGCCCGTCAACCGCGCGCCGGCCGGCAGCACGGTGGTGGAACCCAAACGCAACTCGCCCGCGCTGCTGCGGGTCTCGGCATTCAGTTCATAAGTCCACACCGCATTCAGGGTGGTGGGGTCCGCGCCGCCGGTTTTGTTCAGCAAGCCGAGATTGCGGAAGACATTGCCACCGTAGTAGCTTGTGAACGGCTGCTCATGGCCCTGAAGCTCCCACGTGCCCTCGTTTTGAATCACGGAATTCTGGTAGCCTTCGATTCTTCCGCCGGTCATTCGCACCGTCCCCTGATTGGTCAGTTGGACGTCCTGGCCGATCCGGGTGACTCCCGCGGTGATCGAAACCGTCACACCCGCAGGCACCAGAACCGGGGTGTAGAATGCGCCACCCGCCCAGGTGGAGTTGCCATCCAACACCAGCGATGCGGCGGTGAGCGCGGCTCCCGAGAGGGCGAGGCTTCCGACATGCAGAGTGCCTAACCCGTAGAGACTGCCGCCATTCAGCGTGGCCGCCACCAAGGTCAGGTTTCGTCCTTCGGCATTGACGCCTCCGGTGTTGAGAATGATCGAATCGCCATT
>JALOUA010000264.1 GCA_025457625.1 Akkermansiaceae bacterium | reverse complement strand
CTGGGCGCGGGCGAGCGCCTCGCGGGAACTCATGACGCCGAGCTGCTCGCCGGTGGCGAGGACAACACGGACTTTCGGGGCGCGGATTCGGTCGTTGATCCGCGTCATGTCGCGGTAACGACCCCTGTTTTGGTCTCTTGATGGCTTAGCGATGGCGATGTCCTCCGTTGGGTGGATGCGACGCACAGGCACGCGGCTGGCCAAGGCCGGTGCGCGGAACCGGTGCGAAGAAGGGGCTGGAACAATGGTGCTTACGCCAAATCATGGCAAGCATACGGCAAGTGACCACCGGTGCGGGCGACCGGTTTGTTGCGCAATGGGGTATCGTTCCTGGAAAATCATGCGGCGGCGGTGTGCCGTGAAGTGTCGAAATATCGACAAGCGCGTTTTTATGGAACAAGCACGACACCGGCAAGATTCTTTTTGCGTCATTTTCGAGCCTTGCCCGGCCGCACTTCGGCACACTGCCCGGCCAACGGGGGCAGGGTGGAGAATTCGGCGGATGGCAGCAGGCGGCGCTGTCTCGATCAGACCGCAGGGGCAAGGACCGTGAGTGGATGGATCTGCTCCAGAAACGCAGTCCCCAATGTCGAATCGCCCGATTTCCAATGTCATTTTGAGTCCAACCGGCGGATGGCCGGGGTCACGTTACCTTCGTTACCCGTGGCCAGACGCTCGGCGACCCAGCGGTTTTTCACTCCGCTTCGTTGCCGGATCAGCCCTCGCCGCTGCGATGGGCGATGGGATGGTCTCACTGTTAGACCAGCCGGGACTGTGGCTGCTCGTGGCCGCCGGCATCGGCATGAGCCAGGACCTCAGCGAAGCCACATCGAACAGCGATTCCGCGAATGTGTTGGTTCCGCTGATGATTGCGGTCGCCCGACAGCCCGGTTTGCCCGTCCTTCCTGTGGCCCTCGCCACCGGCCTGGCTTGCAGCTTCGGCTTCATGTTGCCGTTATCCACAGGCCCAAACACCCTAGCCTACGCCACCCGTCTCGTCCCGCCGCCCCGCATGATCCGCTCCGGAATCCTCCTCGACAGCGCCGGTGTCATCGCCATCCGGATCATCGTCCGCGTTTTTTTCCAATGAATGGGCTCAGAGTTCTCCAGTTCGGATTCATGTTCATCAGTGTACTCCGTCCCTGTTCACTAAGCTGGCAAAGCGCTGAATAGAGCCACCGATTTCAGGAAATCCACATCGTCGACAGTGATGATGCGTGGCTCTTTGGCGTTCAGAAGCTCATCGTAGAGTTCGTTATGTTGTCTGAGCACATCCGCTGGAATCGAATTCACATCGCGCACCACCATGTTCCAAGTGAGGAGCATGCGCCCTTCATCTTCCACTGTGGAAACCAATTTGGCGATGACGTGGCGGGGGTCTTTCCTGATTTTCTCGTAGAGTTCAAGAACGGCGGATTCGCGTCCCTCGAGAATCTGCAGGATCCGCCTTCCGTTCACGATCAACAGACCCGTGACATCGCGCGCGTCATTGGCGACCAGGGATTTGCTCTCGATGTCATCCAAGTCGGCTTCTGTGAGCAACTCGACCGCACAGCTCACATAGGTAAGCCGGAAAATGGGATAGTTTTCCGTTTGTTGAATCGTCTCCCACAAAAGCTGGCGACCAGTGATTTCATGCTCCATGGCGAAAATCATGCACGTTCGGTGGAGCAGTTGAAGAAAATTCTCTTCGTCTCGCCGGAGGCAGGTCTCCCTCTGTCATGATGTCCCTCTGTCATGTTACTCCGGTCCGCCCAGATGGCGTTGGAAGAACCGGAGACGGCGCATGCTGCCGTAGGGTAATTCTCCCGAACCATGCCCCTTGCCGGGCAACATCAGGAATTCGAAGTCCTTGCCGGCCTCGACCAATGCATTGACGACCTGGTAGGTCGAGGAGGGATCCACATTGTTGTCGAGTTCCCCGACGCTGAGGAAAAGCGCGCCCTTGAGTTGGTGGGCGTGCGCCACGTTGGAGTTGGCGCCGTAGGATTCGTCCACGGGCCAATCCATCCACTGTTCGTTCCACCACAGCTTGTCCATCCGGTTGTCGTGGCACCCGCAATCCGCCGCGGCCGCCTTGTAGAAGTCGCCATGGAAAAGCAGTGCCGCCATCGCATTCTGTCCGCCAGCCGATCCTCCGTAGATCCCGACCCGTTCGAGGTCCATTTGCGGGTAGGTCTTCGCGGCTTCCTTCATCCAGGCGATCCGGTCGGGGATGCCGGCGTCCTTGAGGTTCTTGTAGGCAACTTGATGGAACTCGCGACTGCGGTAGTTGGTGCCCCGGCCATCGATCTGCACGACGATGAACCCCTGTGCGGCATACTGGTGCATCGACCCCATCCATGGTCCCCACTTCTTGGGAACGAAAGCTCCCTGCGGCCCGGCATAGATCATTTCCAGCACCGGGTATTTTTTGGTCTCGTCGAAATCCCGGGGCAGGATGACGAACCCATGGATGTCGTCTTTCCCATCCCGGTCTTTCGCCACCAGAGGGGAGGGCAGTTTCCAATTCTTGAGCAGGTTGGACGCATCGGCCTCGGCGAGAACCCGGATCCGCTTCCCATCGCTCCAGCGGCGCAGTTCGGTGACGGGCGCATGATCCACGCGCGACCACCGGCACGTGTAGTAATTCCCGCCGGGCGAGCGCTCGAACCGGTCGTGGGTTCCGTTGGATTCGGTGAGTGGCACCACGCTGCCATCGTCGATGCCGACGCGGAGGTAATGGATCAGATAGGGGTCCTGTCCTTCGTGATAGCCGCCCGCCTGAATCAGCACCTGGCGGTTCCGCTCATCCACGTCCACCACCTCCCGCACCACCCATGGCCCTTTGGTGAGCTGGCGTTTGACCGAGCCATCGGTCCCATCCAGCAGATACAGATGCCGCCATCCATCGCGTTCGGACATCCAGAGGATCTCCCGCCCGTCGTCGAGGTCGTGGCGGAAGGTGTTTTCGTAAACGAAGATGAACGCATCGCTTTCCTCGGCGACGAGGATGCGTTGCTGCCGCGTCTCGCTGTTCACTTCGATCACATGGTATTTGCCGAACCCGCGCTCGATCCATTCGTAGGTCAGGCGGTGGCCGTCCTTGCGCCATGCCAGTTTGTCGCAGGAATACGGATGGGGAATCAGCGACAGCTCGGGCGCGAGCGGTTCGCGATCGTCGACGAAGCAGACCCATGGCGCCCGGGTGTCGATCTCATCGCCTGGTTTGGGATAGACGTAGGTGGAACGCTTGGGCTGGACTTGGTCCTTGGGCGAGGATTCGACCAGTTGCACGGTCCGTTCCTCGACATCCTTCGTCCTCCAGATGGCAAATCGTGTGCCATCCGGTGACCATACCGGGGCGTCACGGAACACAAACCCCTCCTCGCGACGGATCAGGACCCGCGGCGGGTCGTCCCCTTTGTGTAGAACCAGTTGCCCGTCGCCGACCGATACTTTGAATCGGCCGTCCTTCGATTCCCACCCGGTGTGACGGGCTCCGGTATGCTTCTGTTTGGATCCACGCTTCGGAGCGCCTCCGTCCACCCATGTCGTGCCATCCCATTGACGCCAGCCATTGCGGGTTTCCAAGAGAGGATTGCCTTGATCACCGACGGCCATGGTCTTCCACGCAAAGCCGGGTTTCAGGGTTGCGAGCTGTTGGTTGGTCGATGGATCGAGCACGAGGATCGTACGTCCCTCCGCTGATTCAACGGTATGAATGAGCCGGGAATCATCGGGCGCGAAGGCGAGATCCACCCGTTCATTGAAGACAGGAGTCAGCGCCCGCTGCCTCAAGTTCCGGGTCGTCTCTTTGAATCGGGCCAAGCCATCGTGCCCGGCTTGCAGGCCGGCAAGTGGAAGGAGGACGAGAGGGACAAGGAGATGCAGGAGAGTCGGGGAATCTTTCATGAGCTGGAAACAATCAAAGGGTGGGAGTCCATGAATTCGAACCGGTTGCTCGGCAATCCTTCAATGTGCCGATCACTTCGCTGCCGCCGGAGCTCACGCGGTGAGGGGGCAAAGGGGATTTTGAGGAGTGGGAGAAGAGTGGATGATGAAATGCGAGACATGAACCCATTCATGGTGGACCTCTAGGGAAGCCGGATTTCGGCGGAGTCTCCGGTTTTCAACTCCTTCTCGGCCACGGTTTTGCCTTCCTGGCTCACGGTCAGGCGCAGGCCTTCCCCGCGGCGTTCCACCACCACGTCGAAGGTGCGGTCAAAGGCCCGCACCGAGCGCAGCGCCATGCGCGGCCAGCCATCGGGCAGCCGCGGGGTGCAGCGGAAGCGGTCCAGTCCGCTTGGACGGATGCCGAACAGCCCTTCGGTGAAAATCCGGCAGTAGAGCGCGCTTTCGGAGGAAAGATGGCGCTGGTCGCCCTCCGGCCAGGCTTCGACGGGGTAGGGGACGTGATCGCCTAACAACCGGCGCTTGGTATAGTCTGTTAGATAGCGTATGCCGGTCTTTGTCTCACCGGCCTGCAGCACGCCACGCAGCCCGTAGAGCGTGGAGCGGTCCCAGAAGGCGAGGTCGCCCGCCTGCGAGGCGAGTCCGTCCGCGGTCCAGAGCCGCGGGGAAAACAGGGCGGCGACGGTGCCATCGCGGCGGTCCATGATGTCCATGCAAAGCGGCAGGCAGATCCAGGAGCGGAGTACTTCGTTGCCCGCGTAGTAGCGGTAGGTGTCGAAGCCTTCGACCTTCGAGCCGAAGTATTTCTCGATCGCTTTCGCCAGAGCGTCCGCCTGTTGGTCGTAGTCTTTGGCCTCCTTGTCGTAGCCGAGCGCGCGGCCCAGATCGGCGGCGGCGCG
>JALOUA010000263.1 GCA_025457625.1 Akkermansiaceae bacterium | reverse complement strand
CCGGCGGCCTTGTGGAGGGTTTCCTCATACTCGCCCGCGGGGTCGGAATCGGCGACGATGCCCGCGCCGACATGATAAGTGAGGCGCTGGCCGTCGCGGACGAGCGTGCGGATGGCGATGTTGAAAGAGCTTTCGCCATGGTAGCCGAGCCAGCCAATGGCACCGCAATAGATGCCGCGCGGCTTTTTTTCCAGCTCACGGATGATTTCCGTGGCACGCTTCTTCGGCGCGCCGGTGATGCTGCCGCCGGGGAAACAGGCGGCCAGTGCGGCGATGGCGTCGGTATCGGAACGCAGGGTGCCGGTGACCGTGGAAACGAGGTGGTGCACCTGTGCGAGTGATTCGAGCCGGAGCATTTCGGCAACCTCCACGCTGCCGAACTCGCAGACCTGTCCCAGGTCGTTGCGCAGCAGGTCGGTGATCATGACGAGTTCGGCGATTTCCTTGGCCGAGGTCTGGAGTTCATAGGCCGAGCGCCGGTCTTCATCCGGATCCGCGAAACGAGGGCGTGTGCCCTTGATCGGCCGGGTTTCGATGCCGCGGCCGGAGATCCTGAGAAACGTTTCCGGTGACGAACAAAGCACCTCGCGGCCGTCGAGCGAGAGCCACGCGGCCATCGGCGCGGGTGAGGCTTCGCGCAGGGTTTCATACAATGCGAACAACGAACCGCCGCGCACTTCCGCCACGAACGCCTGCGAAAGGTTCACCTGATAGATATCCCCGGCGACGATCCATTCCTTGATCCTGCCGACACCTGTTAGAAAATCCTGCCGTTGTGTGATGGCCGCAAACGGACCTATCTCCACCGGTTCATCCGCCATTTCCCGCAGGCAGGCGGAGAGACCGCCGGTTTCCCACCACGTCTGGTCGTGGTGGCTGAAGACCAGCATTTCGGGAAAATCCCCGAACACAAACGCGCCCTCGTAATCGATCCAGCCGCACAATCCGCCGAGCGGGAACCCATGGTCGCCGGATGCCGGCGGCGCATCCGCCAGCGCGGCGCACAGTGTGGAGCAATCCGCCGCCGAATGGATCGAACCGCGCAGGATGCGGGTGGGTCGCGCGGCAATCACCGAGACCGGCCGCGCGGCGGAGGATGGCAGGTTTCCGGCGGTATCGAAGAAAACGAGTCCCGGCAGATGGCGCAGGCACGCCGCCACCTCGACGGGTGCCATCCCCTCGATCCCCACAGGATTCACCCGGATGCGTGGTTTCATTTCCTCCATCGCGCTGGAAGGCAAGTTCGGCGCGGACGCTGAGGCAAGTTCCATTTCACCTTCGAATGGAAAATCGAAACCAGTCAACCAAGGCAAACCCGCCGATGTCCATCACACCTTCCTCATTCCTGCTTGTGCGAGGCCTTCCATTCGCGATAATGCGCAACCATGAAACGCAGAACCTTCCTTGCGGGCGTTGGCGGAACCGTCGGAGCCATCGCCGGAGCCACCGACATCGTTTCCACCGGCATCGCCCCCATTGCACGCCGCCCGCTCGGGAAAACCGGGCGCACGCTGCCGATCGTCGGCTATCCCTGCCTCGCGCTGAAAAACGGCGACCAGAAAACCGCCACGGAACAACTCCGCAGGGCCTTGGACATCGGCGTCGATTACTTCGACGTCGCCCCCTCTTACGGCAAGGACGGCGAATGTGAAATCAAGACCGGCGAAGGACTCAAGGGCGTGCCGCGCGAAAAATATTTCATCGCCTGCAAGACCAAGGAAGACGACGCCAAAGAGGGCCGCATCGAACTCGAGCGCTCGCTCAAACGCCTCAACACCGACCACTTCGATCTCTATCAACTCCACTGCCTCCAGCGCGAGGACGAGGTCAAACAGGCGCTCGGCCCCGGCGGCGTGCTCGAAATGATCCTCAAGGCAAAGGAGGAGGGAAAAGTCCGCCACATCGGCTTCTCCGCCCACACCAGCGAAGCCGCGCTGGCCGCCATGGACGGCTTCGACTTCGACTCCTGCATGTTTCCCATCAACTTCGTCGAGTGGTTCAAGACCGGCTTCGGCCGCGAGGTGGCCGACCGCGCCCTGGAGAAAGGCGTTTCACTCATCTCCATCAAGCCCGTTTCCCGCGGACTCTGGCCCGAGGGCGTCAACAAAACCTATAACTGGTGGTATCGCCCGCTCGAGGAGGAGAACGAATACCAACTCGCGATGGACTGGGTGCTCTCGCTCCCCGGCATGGTTTCCACGCTGCCGACCAGTTACTTCGATGTCTTCGACAAAACGGTGGCCGCCGCGCGCCAATACCGGCCGATCCGTCCCGCGGATCTGGATTCCCTCAAAACCATCGCCCAATCCTGCACGCCCATTTTCAAGCCCGGACCCATCGACGAAAAACGCGCCGCCGCCTTCCTCGATCTGCCGGAAGACCAGCGCTATCCGTCGCGGATGTCGTAAGTCCCGGACCTGCAACACCATGAACCTCCGAATCTCCGCCCTCGCCACCATCTTCTGCGGCACATTGTTTGCAGCCGATCCTGCCTCCCCCGCGGCCAGCCCGGAGCGCGTCCTTGTCATTAAGGAAGCGGAGAAGAAACAAGTCCGCCACTCGATGATCGGAATGCGCGACACGCTTCTGTTCTACACTTTCGTCGCGCAGAAGGCGGTACTGGTGCTGCGCATCGACAACGCGAACGCCGCCATGCCGGTTTCCGGAACGGTTCAGCTCTTTGATTCCAAGACCCCGGAGGAGGACCTCGGCAAATGGGTCAACAACCAGCATTCCGACGGATTGTTCGCAGACGCGCCGGAACCGATCCACACCTTCAAGCTGCCGGATGGCACAGGTGCCGTGACGGAACGCAAACTCGTGGGCCGGGAGAAGCAGCCGATAGGTGATGATGTCTTCAGCGACTATAAGGTGAAGCTTTCGGTAAAGGAGCACCGCGTGGAAGGGAAGTTCCGCTTCGCCGCCTTTGCGGATGAGGCCCGTGTCTATGTGAAAACCGGTAAATCCTGACAATCCATCAACGGCAACCGCCGGGAGACAGACCAGCTCCCTGCTGTTTCAAACTCATTCCGGGTTCACGGCCGGAGCAGATTCCACGCGGTGACGAGCGCCTTGAGGCCGGCCATTTCGATCGATGGATCGACACCCGCACCCCACAACAGGCGGCCGTCCTCGTGCTGGACCTGCACGTAGGCCGCGGCGCTCGCATCCGAACCGCCGCGCACGGCGTGCGAGCGGTAGTCGGTGACCTTGAAGTCCTTCAGCCCGATGCCCTCCAAGGCGTGGACAAACGCGTTGATCGGGCCGTTGCCGTAGCCCTCAATGCGTTGTTCCTCACCGTGGTTGAGGATGGCGGCCTGGCATTTCACCCGGCCGCGCTCGCCCACCTGGTGGATCAGCTCGTAGTCGATCACATCCAGCGGGCTGGCAACATTCACAAACTCGCGGAAGAAGGCGTCGCGGATTTCATCGGCGGTGAGTTCGCGGCCGTGTTCGTCGGCCAGATCATAGATGCGCTTGCCGACCTGCGGGTGCATGGTTTTCGGCAGATCGAAGCCGTGCTCGCGGTCGAGCACATAGGCGACGCCGCCTTTGCCGGACTGCGAGTTGATGCGGATGATCGCCTCGTAGCTGCGGCCGATGTCCTGAGGATCGATGGAAAGATAAGGCACTCCCCAAGGGACGTCCGGCTGGTTTTCCTGCTCCTTGAGCCGGCGGTCGAGGCCTTTTTTGATGGCGTCCTGGTGCGATCCGGAAAACGCGGTGAACACCAACTCGCCGGCATAGGGCTGGCGCTCGGGCACGTTGAGCCGCGTCACGCGCTCATAGACCGCGCGCAGTGTCGGCAGGTCGGAGAAATCCAGACCGGTGGCGATGCCGTGGCTGTTGAGGTTGAGCGCCACGGTGACGATGTCGAGGTTGCCGGTGCGCTCTCCATTGCCGAACAGTGTGCCTTCCACCCGGTCCGCCCCGGCGAGCAGGCCGAGTTCGGTGGCGGCCACGCCGGTGCCGCGGTCGTTGTGGGTGTGCAGGGAAATGATGGCCGACCCGCGGTTGGTTAGATTGCGGCACATCCACTCGATCTGGTCGGCATGCACGTTGGGCGTGGCCCATTCGACGGTGGCCGGCAGGTTGAGGATGATTCGTTTCTCCGGCGTCGGCTGCCAGACGTCCATCACCGCATGGCAGCATTCCAGCGAGAAATCGAGTTCGGTGTCCGAAAACGATTCCGGCGAATACTGGAGCACCACCTCCGTGTCGGGAAGCGTCGGCACCAGCTCCTTCACCAGCTTCGCGCCCTCCACGGCGATGTCGCGGATCGATTCGCGCGAGGCGTCGCCGAAGGTCACGCGGCGTTGCAGCGGCGAGGTGGAGTTATAGATATGCACGATGGCCCGCCGCGCTCCGGCGACCGCTTCAAAGGTCCGGCGGATCAGGTGGTCGCGCGTCTGCACCAGGACCTGGATCGTCACGTCGTGCGGGATGCGGTTTTCCTCGATCAGGCGTCGGCAGAAGTTGAACTCGGTGTCCGCAGCGGACGGGAAGCCGATTTCAATCTGCTTGAAACCGACGCGGCACAAGAGATCGAAAAACTCCAGTTTCTCCTCCACCGACATCGGCTGCGGCAGCGCCTGGTTGCCATCGCGCAGGTCCACCGAGCACCACTCGGGCGCGTGGTCGAGCACCCGGTCCGGCCATGTGCGGTCCGGCAGGCGGACGGGCGGGAACGGGCGGTATTTGGCGAGCGATGAAGAATGCATGACAAAATGTGCAGGAAGGCAATCCTAGGTCCGGTCTCCGATGGGTCAAGCGCGGGGGGCAACCCCGGTGGGCGACGC
>JALOUA010000262.1 GCA_025457625.1 Akkermansiaceae bacterium | reverse complement strand
ACAGGCGCGCCGCTGGTTTTCCGCAGGTCGAGGATCTGGCGCGCCATCAGGTCGAGGAAGTTCACGCCCTCGCGCACGGCGAGCAGGCTCTTGGGGCCCTGCAAACCCATGCCGGTGCCGAGGCCGCCGTTGAGCTTGATGACCACCGCCTGCGCCAGCAGCGCCGCGTCCGCCGGGGCGGTGGACGAGAGATCATCGAGAGTCGTCAGGTTTTCCGCCGCAGAGATGCTGTCTTCAGCGATCATGCCGCTTTCATTGCGCAGCAGGGATTCATAATTGCGGCGGAAGGCGCGGATCGCGGCGTCGCCCATGCCGGCGGCGGTCATTTTCTGTTCGAAGGCGGTGAAGTTTCCCATGGTGTATGTGGTTGGAAGATTGTCTGCCCCGCGGGCCGGGTCACGCCGAAAAAATCTTGGTCTTGGCTCGACCGTCCTCCGCCGTCATTCTGCCGCGCATGACCCGCTTCCGTCCGTGCATCGACCTCCACCAGGGAAAGGTGAAACAAATCGTCGGCGGCAGCCTTCGCGACGAAGGCGCGGGACCGGTGGAAAACTTCGTTTCCGACAAGCCGCCGGCCTGGTTTGCGGAGACTTTCCGGCGCGACGCGCTCACCGGCGGCCACGTCATCAAGCTCGGCCCTGGCAACGACGCGGCGGCCCGCGAGGCGCTCGCCGCATGGCCCGGCGGCCTGCAAATCGGCGGCGGAATCACTGCGGAAAACGCCCGCGAGTGGCTCGATGCCGGGGCCAGCCATGTGATCGTCACTTCCGCCTTGTTTGATGCGACCGGAAAATTCCAGCCGCAGGTCCTCGCCGCGCTGGTGAAAACCATCGGCGCGGACAAGCTCGTCATCGACCTCTCCTGCCGCCGCACTTCCAGCGGCTGGACCGTGGCGATGAACCGCTGGCAGACACTCACGGATCTCGATCTCACACATGCCACGCTCGACCGCCTCGCGCCGTTTTGCGCCGAGTTCCTCATTCACGCCGCCGATGTCGAAGGCCTCTGCCGCGGCATCGATGCGGATCTCGTTTCCCTGTTAGGCAACCGGCGGGAAATCCCCGTCACCTATGCCGGCGGCGCGGCGACGATGGACGACGTGCGGCTCGTCGAGAGCGCCGGGCAGGGCAGGGTGGATGTCACCGTCGGCAGCGCGCTGGATCTCTTCGGCGGCAAGGGTGTCCGTTATGACGAACTGGTGGCGTGGAACCGGCGGGATTCATGATTCCGCTGATCCGTTCGGATGGAATCCCGGATCCCATCGGCCAGGTGGGACAAATCATGATGCCGGCCAAGCGCAGGGCAGCGGTGTTCGCCGGGGCAGGCGCTGGTATTGGGCGGCAAACCGTCACGCGTTGAGGCACATCCGCGATTCTCGGCGAAAACCCCGGCGTTCGCCGCGCCTCTGCGTTTTGATTTTCCGTGATTCAAAAGGAAATTTCGAGGCGTCGGCCCGGTTTTTTTCTGCTTCACGCGCGGGATGTCCGTTTTGTTTCATCCGCGCATGAGGGACTGGGAAGCACACTACAAGGCCGGCGACACGCCGTGGGATCGCGGAGGCGCCGCGCCGCCCTTGCTGGAAATGACCGGACGCCACGGCCCGCGCTGGTGGGGTGGGGGACCGGTGCTGGTGCCGGGCTGCGGCACCGGCCACGACGTGCGGGCCATCGCGGAATCGGGTGTGCCGGCGCACGGCCTCGACATCGCGGAATCCGCCGTGGCGAAAGCCCGCGCCATCCCGTGCAGCGGCCCTGCATCCTACGAGCACGGGGATTTCCTCGATCCGGCATGGCGCGAGGGCAGGAGTTTTGCCGCGATCTGGGAGCACACGTGTTTTTGCGCGATCCCGCCGGACCACCGCGCCGCATACGCGGAGGCCGCCGCCGCACTGCTGCCGGCGGGCGGGATCCTCGCCGGCGTGTTTTACCTGACGCCGCATGATCCGGGCGAGGATCAGGAAGGTCCGCCATTCGCCGTTTCGATCGCGGAACTGGATGAAACCTTCGCCCCATGGTTCGAGCGGCTGGACGGCTGGGTGCCGCAGCGCGCCTACCCCGGCCGCGAGGGCAAGGAGTGGATCGGGATTTTCCGCAAACTTCCGCATGCGCGGGTTGCCCGGCAGACGGGATGCGGCTAGCGTGCCGCTCCCTTGACGAAATGAACCGCTTTCCGACATTTCTCCTCGCCGTGCTGATGGCCTGCGTCTCGCACGCCGGCGGCCGGCCCTACGTGAATGACAAGAGGGCCCCCGAGAATCGCAAGGACGTCGAGGCCATCCAGTCCGCGCTGGTCGCGGCCCTGCCGCAGGCGCGCGCCGCCACCGTCTGCATCGAACTCAAGGAGGGCTCCGGCAGCGGCGTGATCGTCTCGCCCGAGGGACTCGTTCTAACCGCCGCACACGTCAGCACCGGCGTGAACAAAAAAGTCACCGTCGTCATGGAGGATGGCACCCGCCATCCCGCGCGCACGCTCGGACTGGTGGCGGATGCCGATGCGGCGATGATCCAGATCACCGATGAGGGCCGTTTCCCGTTTGTCGAAATCGACCGCACCGACTCCGCCCGCCTTGGCGACTGGGTGTTCTCGCTGGGTCATTCCGGCGGCTTTGACCAGTCACGCGGCTCGGTGGTGCGGCTCGGCCGCCTGGTGCGCATCGCCAACCAGACCTTTCAGTCCGACTGCATCCTGATCGGCGGCGACTCGGGCGGCCCGTTGTTTGATCTAACAGGAAAGCTGGCGGGCATCCACTCGCGTGTCGGCCAGCAGTTGCAGGTGAACATGCATGTGCCGATGCGGGTGTTTCTGGACAACTGGCAGGGCATGGCCGATTCGCAGTTCATCGGCGAGGGCCCCTACGCCCAACAGGCGGAAAAGGGCAAGGGCTTTCTCGGCCTGGCCGCCGAGACCCATCCCGAGGGCGGACTCCGGGTGTCCAAGGTGGGTCAAAACACGCCCGCGAAGTCCGCCGGCGTCAAGGTCGGCGACATCCTCCACTCGCTCAACGACACGCCCCTGGAAAGCCGCGATCAGATGCGGGAACTGCTCAAGGAACTGGCACCCGGCGACGAGGTGTCGTTTGAAATCGAACGCGGCGGCAAACGTGAAACCCTCATCTTCGAACTCGGTGAACGCTGAACGGCTGGCCATTCTCATCGTCTGCGCGCTGCCCGGCTTCCTGCCCGGGCAGCAGAGTCTCGAATCGGACTTCCGCACCACCGGGCCGGCGGTGACCGCCGTCTTCGAACCGCAGCGCGCCATCCTGCAATCCTCCAGCGCCGTCATTCTCGACGGCCGCCGCGAGATCGGCTACGGCGTGGTGGTTTCCGCCGACGGCCACATCCTCACCAAGGCCAGCGAACTCGAAGGCGTGGAAAATCTTTCGGTCACCGTGGACCGCACGAACTACAAGCACGTGACCACGCTCGCCACCGACACCGAGTGGGACGTGGCCCTCTTGAAAATCGACGCCACGGGGCTGGTGCCGGTCGTCTACGCGCCGACCAGCGATGTGCCGCAAGGCACCTGGGTGGTGGCCAATGGCGCGACCTCGCGCTTCGCCCGCCGCGCGCTGGCGGGCATCGTCAGCGCCAAAATCCGCGAGATCCCCGCCGCCGGCGGCATCGCGCTCGGCGTCGTCCTGGCCCCCGCCAAGAAATCCCTGACGATTCAGGAAATCGTCGATGGCAGCGGCGCGCAGGAGGCCGGATTGGAGAAGGGCGACGTGATCCTGAGCATCGCCGGCGAGAAGATCACGCGCATCGAGGATGTTTCCGCAGCCCTCCAGGACCGCAAGGCCGGCAGCACGGTGGAGGTCGTCTGCCGCCGCGGCGACAAAGAGTTCATCGCCCAGGTCCGGCTCTTCGCCAAAGGCGAGATGTTTGCCGACACCATGAACCGCAACGACCTGATGAGCGGCGATTTCTCCAAACGCCGCAGCGGCTTCCCGCGCGTGATGCAGCATGACATCCTCGGCAGCAGCCGCGTCACCGGCGGACCCTTGATCGACCTCGATGGCCGTTGCATCGGCATGAACATCGCCCGCGCCAACCGCGCCGAAAGCTTCGCCATCCCGGTGGAGGATCTCAAGGAACTCGCCGCCCGCCTGATGAATCCCGGCGGCGCTGGCGCACAGGCCGAGTGAGGCGGCGTAAAATTACGAGAGAAACAAACCTGTTGATTCTCCAAACTCAGACATCCTGATCCGCGAATGGCGAAGCCTTGAATTCGCGCAGCCGGGCCGGAAAAAGGTTTGGCTCAGCTGTAGGACTAACGGTCCGACATCTGAAAATTGGCCCGCTATAGGACCAACGGTCCGACATCATACCAGCCCAGCCCAACGGGCTGGGTTTCCCGCAGTCCGTGGTTTCGAGGGCTCAAAGCCCGATCCAAAACGCTCCAAAGCAATTTCCGACCGGGTCAGGATGTCTGCAATTCCCCCTCCGTTTCCTCCTGCCAAAAAATCCAAAATCCGCAACCGTGGCTGGAACAACCTGTTCCAGCCCGAAACGACGAATGCCCAGCCAATGACCCGCTTGAAAATCCCTTCAATTGGCCCCCTTCGTTTCCTTCTGTAAAAAAATTCAAAACCCCTCTTCCCTTGGCGTTCTTGGCGTCTTGGCGTTTCAACCCTCCTCCAAAATCCGCACCCTTCAGCGGAACTGCCTCAAAAGAATCTCACAGAAGCAAACAGAAAAAACGCAGAAGCATCGCGCGGTCACTCTCACCGGTCCATGCGCATGATTTCAAAGGATTTGAATGCCCGGCCAATGCCCCGCTTGAAAATCCCTTCAATTGGCCCCCTTCG
>JALOUA010000261.1 GCA_025457625.1 Akkermansiaceae bacterium | reverse complement strand
TTGGCCAAACCGGCCGTGCGGGGGCGGATCGACCTCACGAATGTCGGCCTGGTGATGGAGAAACCGGACCTGCCGCCGCTCACCGCAGGCGCCGCCTCGCTGGATCTCGCGCTCGACCGCATCACGCTGCGCGATCTGCGCGCGACCATCGCCGGCGGCACGCTGCGCGGTGGCGGCACGCTCGACATCGTCAAGGGCCGGCCATCCAGGGTGGATCTCCGGCTGACGGCGGACCACCTGCCCTTGTTGCGGAACGACTCGGTGATCGTGCGCGCCAATGCCGGCCTGCGGCTGGCCGGCGAACTGCCGCAGGTTTCTCTAACAGGAGATGTGGGGATCGTGGACAGCCTGTTCTACCGGGACATCGAGTTGTTGCCCATCGGCATGCCGTTCACCACGCCCTCCGCGGCGGCGCTGCCGCGGCTCGACCGCCCGTCGAATCCCGCCGCGGCGATGCCGGAGCCTTTCAATGGCTGGGCGCTCGACGTGCGCGTCCGCACGGTGAACCCCTTCCTCATCCGCGGCAACTTCGCCACCGGCAGCGTGACGGGAAATGTGAGGATCGGCGGCACGCTCGGAAAACCCGCGCCGGACGGCGAGCTGCGCATCGCGGGTCTGCGGGCCGCGCTGCCATTCAGCACACTCAACGTCAAATCCGGGACCTTGCGCTTCACCCCGGATGCCGGGTTCGATCCGCTCCTTGAAATCCGCGGCACCTCCGAGCCGCGGCCCTATCGCGTGAACGGCTATGTCTATGGCCGGGCCTCCGATCCGCAGATGGTGCTCACCTCCTCGCCGCCTCTGCCGGAAAATGAAATCATCACCCTGCTGGCCACCGGCACCACCACCAGCGGGCTGGAGGACCCGCAGGCGGCTTCCTCCCGCGCCATGCAACTCCTCATCGAGGAACTCCGGCGCGGCCGCTTCGCCGTCGGCAGACAGCTCCGGCCGCTGCTTGGTTTGTTGGACAACGTGGACTTCAGCATCGCCGAGGCGGATCCCTATTCGAACGAATCGTTTTCCACCGCCACGCTGGCCATCACCGACCGCTGGTTCCTCTCCGCCGGCATGGGCGAGGATGGCGATTCGCGCTTCCTTGCCATCTGGCGTCTCTCGTTTCACTGATGACCGCGCTTCGCATCATCTTCGCCCTGCTACTCGTGGCGATCACGGCCGCTGCGGAGACACGCGTGCGCATCACCGGCCTGCGGCGCATGAGCGAGGCGCAGACGCTCGATCTGATGGGCGGCAGGCTCGCCCACGTGCGCGCCTCGCCGGCCTCCGCTCCGCTCGCGGACGACGCGGCATTCATCCTGCGCCGCATTCTGCTCAAGGAGGGCCATGCGGATGCCGAAGTGGATTGGAAAATCACCGGCCGCGAGGAAATCACGCTGATCGTGCGCGAGGGCCTTCGTTTGTCGCTGGGCAGGGTCGCGGTGAGCGGCGTGCCGCGGGATGACGCGCGGAGATTCGCGCGGCTTTATGCCTCGCCCGCCGCGCGGGGCCGCAACTTCGGACTGGGGCCTCCGCCGTTCCGCGAGCAGGATGTCGAGACCGGTTTGTCCAACCTGCGGCAGGAACTCAACGCGCGCGGCCATTGGGCGGCGGAGGCGGAAATCACGCGCCGCGCGACCGATCCCTCAAGCGGCTCGGTGGACCTCGATATCGAGGTGCGGCCCGGCCCGCTCCATCGCATCGGCCCGCCCGAGGTGGCCAGCGTGGACGGCCGCGGCGTGAAACTCGTGGGCGATGTGGTGCGGCCGTTCGAAGGGCGTGTCGCCACCACCCGCAATCTCAATGCCATGCGGCTCGCGGCCGAGGAAACCGCCATCAGCCGCGGTTATCCCGACGCCAACATCCGGATGGGCCGCAGGCTGGAGGCGGATCGTTTCATCGCGGAGTTTTCCGTCGATCTCGGCACGCGGGTGCGTCTCAACCAACTGCACATCACCGGACTCGAACGGACTTCCCCCGGGCGCATCGCCTCCCGCATGCGGGGCATGGAGGGCGATTGGTATGACGCGGCCCTGATGAACCGGCGCATGCGCGAAATGCTGGCGACCGGCGCCTTCGACTCCGCCCGCGTGGAAACAACTTCCGTGGGAGACCGGCTGGTGGACGCCACCCTGCACTTCGACGAAGGCCGCGCGCGCGAGGTCGGCCTGGCCGCGGGCTTCGGTTCCTATCAGGGATTCATCACGCGGGTGACTTATGCGGATCGCAACTTCCGCGGCAATTTGTGGGGCTTTACCTCCGGCCTCGAATTCAGCAGCCGCGGCGTGCTGGGAGACGCGCGCATCACCAATCCCTGGCTCGGCGGTTCCGATGTGTCCGCCATGGCAAGAGCCTATGCGCTGATCTACGGCCGCGAGGGATATGATGTCTATCAGGCCGGAATCGAGAGCGGCCTCGGCTGGAGGTTCGGCGATCATTACTCGCTGGATCTGGTGGCCGGGTGGTCACTGGTGAACCTGAGCAGCGACGGCCTGCCGGATGCCGAGCTTGGCGAAACCAATTACTTCCACCCGCGGCTGCGCCTCACCCAGAGGCTGGACTTCCGCGACAGCGCGGTGCTGCCCAAAAACGGCTGGCATCTCCAGAACCCGCTGGAAATCGGCGCGGCGGCCGGCGATGTCTCCACTTCCTATGTCATGGCCGGCCTCTCCGCCGGCTGGTTTCATGAACTCAGCCGGAGATATGATATCGGTCTCGGCGGCGATTGGCGGATGCTGATCCCTTCCGGCGACGGCGGTGACCTGCCGATCGACCTGCGCCTGTTCAATGGCGGCTCCCGCAGCGTCCGCAGTTTCCCCGCACGCGAGCTCGGCCCGTCGGTCAACGGATATGCCACCGGCGGCGAGGCGACATGGAACATGAATGCCGAACTCATCCGCAAGATCGGCGGCTCGTTCAATATCGTCGGTTTCTTCGATGCCGGCGCGCTGGCCCGCAATTATGAGGATTTCACCTCGGCGGATGTCGAACTGGCCACGGGCCTGGGCCTGCGGTTCGACCTGCCCATCGGCCCGGTGCGGCTCGAATACGGCTACAACCTGACGCGAGATGCCGGCGAACCGGCGGGAACCTTCCACTTCGCCATCGGCAGCGCTTTCTAACATGTGTCCCTCAAACCACAACCGGGCCGCATCCGCCTTGTTCCGCGTCATCGGCGGAGCGGGGACACCCTGTCTGGCCGAGGCCTGCCAGCATGCGACCGGAAACGACATGCATGTGCGGGAACTGCGGTTTCTCGCGCTGTGGATTCCGCTCACGGCATGGGTCGCCACGGGTTCCTTCCTGTGCCGGTGGATGTCATGGCCCGCAGCCGCGCTGCTGGCCCTTCCGGCCGGATTCATCCTGCTCAGCCTGCTGCCTCTCGCGCTGGGCGGCAGGAGTCCGGTCACGCAATGGCGGAGCTGGCTGCTCGTCTGCACGGCGTGGGCCCTGTTCCACCGCCATTCCGGCGCGGTGGCCGGGTTTTTCGCATGGGCATGGATCGCCCTGTTCCTGCTCAATGCCGCGGCTTGTTTCTGGCTGGGCCTGTTGAAAATCCCCGGACGCATCGCCAACTCCGGCGCCGCATGGCGCATGGCGGCATGCATCGCCGCCCACCTGTGCGCACTCGCCGCAGGTGCGTTCTTCGGTTGGCCGTGGGCCGTCGCCGGTGGCGCGTGCCTCGCGGCGCTGTATTGCCTCGCCGTATTGCGGCCCTCCTGCCAATGGCTCGGACCGGTGCGCTGCCGCACGGATGATGGTTCCATCCTCATCACCATCGACGACGGACCGGACCCGCACGACACCCCGAAGCTGCTTGATTTGTTAGACCGACAGCAGGTCAGGGCGGTGTTCTTCATGATCGGCGGAAAAGCCGCGGCGCATCCCGAACTGGCGCGCGAGGTCCTGCGCCGCGGCCATCAGATCGGCAATCACACCATGACACATCCGCAGGCGTCCTTCTGGTGCGCCGGTCCCTGGCGGACCCGCCGCGAGATCGCGGATTGCCAGGACGTGCTCGAACGCGTCACAGGCGTCAAACCCCGTTATTTCCGCGCGCCGGCGGGGCACCGCAACCTGTTCACCCATCCCGTGGCCGCCGCGCTCGGATTGGAGGTCATGGCCTGGAGCCGCCGCGGCTTCGATGCGGTGGAAACCGATGCGGACAAGGTGCTTGCCCGCATCCTGACCAAACTCGGCCCGGGCGACATCGTGCTCGTCCATGAAGCCACGCCCATCGCGCAGCGCGTGCTGGAGGGCGTGCTGACCGCGGAGGGGATGCTGTGAACCCGGAAAGGGAAATGAACCGCGGATTGCCCCTTTCAAGCCCTCCTGATATCAGCACCCGCCGGGAGAAATACCTTGCGACATCGGGGGAACCACACACAATGTCCTTGTGTTCATCCTCAAGGGATATCACTCCGGCAGGTCACGCGGATGAAACCGGTTTGGCGGGAAATACAAAATCAATGAAAACATTCATGCATGTTCTTGCGGTTCTCTGCGTGTTCTTCACCGCATCGTGCGAGAGGCCGGTGATTTCACCGGATGCTCTGGAACCCAAACACGCGCTGGAAGGTGGCTGGCTGGCCAATGATGGCACCGTATTTCTCTTTAGAACCGATGGAACCTTTCATGGGTATGATTTTCGCAAAAGGGAGATATGGGGCAACTGGGTTTCGCTATCGGATGTGTGAATAGGATTCCAGAGCCTGTTGCATGACTCGTTTTACAATCCTCAATATGCCATCATTGACATCGCGAACAAGGATCGAATGGATTACATCGTGACAGGAGGCACACATTTCATTCCGGCCAAAAGGATTTCCACAGC
>JALOUA010000035.1 GCA_025457625.1 Akkermansiaceae bacterium | reverse complement strand
TACCGCCACGGTGAGGATCGAAATCGCGTAAAGGGCTCCCGCCGAACCAACGAGGCGGTAGATCATCATCGACCAGGTGTAGAAATGCAGGGCCCCCGGTCCGAAGCGGCGCTCGACGAATTCGGCAGGTGTGCGGATGCCGAGTTTCTTCCATTTGCCCGCCACCGTGTAACCGGCCAACAAGGCGGCGACGCCATAACAAAGATTCACCATCACCGCCACCAGGCCGTGCTCGTAGGCCATCCCTCCCCAAACCACGAAGGTGTTCGCGGAAAACATCGTCATGAACGCGCTCAAGCCGCTGGCCCACCATGGCGAGGCTCCGCCGGCGGCGAAGAGGTCGCTGGTGCTTTTGACCTTGCGGCCAAGGACGACCCCGATGCCGACGGTGCCCACAAGATAGAGGATGAGGATGGTCCAATCGGCGGGATGCATGAGTCAGGGGTGCGGAGTTGTGGGATTTTTACCGAACTTCAACCAGGCCGGGCTGTGCGACACGAGGCACCGTGGTTCACCCGGACCTCGGCGTGGTGGAACTTTCCTTCCGTGTTGAAGGGATACATCCCGCTGCCGGGCAGGGCGGAACAAAGGACGGCAGAAGACATGGAGATTGGCTGAAGGGTTCTGTGAATCGGGTTTTGTCGTTATGGGTGCATTGAACCCGGAGGCAGGCGGGTAGCCCGGGAACACAACCGACAAGCCGGGAAATTATATGGGTATTCGGTTGACCGCCATGAGCAATCACGCATTTTTTCTTCGAAAACACGCAGGCGGCATGGCCTTCAAATCCAGAAACAAGCGGGCGCCCCTGAGGGTGGCGGTGTTGGTGGACACCTCCACCACCTGGGGGCGTGATTTGATCGCGGGCATCCATCGATACAGCAAGGAGTGCGGGAACTGGGAATTGTTTTTGGAGCCGCGAGGTCTGGATCAGCGGCGCTGGTTGCCGAAGGAGTGGAAAGGAGAGGGGGTGATCGCGCGGGTGGGTTTGATGGATCTGGCCAAGAGGCTCAAGCGGCTGAACCTGCCGGTCGTCAATGTTTCCGCCATCACATTGCCCGGGGTGAATTTCCCGAGGGTGCTCTCGGACCAGGCCGCGGCGGCGGTTTTGGCTGCGGAACACCTGTTGGCGCGCGGGTTTCGAAGTTTCGGTTATTTCAGCCTGCTGGGGCTGGAATATGTGACGGCGCACCAGCAGGCCTTTGCGGAAGCATTGCGGAATGCGGGTCACCCATGCGACGTGTTTGCGGTGAAGCCGGAATTGGGAACCGAGCCGGCATGGAATCTCGACCTGAAACGACTGGCAATCTGGTTGAAGGCGATGCCCAAGCCATTCGCGGTTTTCACATGGAACAGCAGCAGCGCGCGGGAGCTGATATACGCTTGTCAGCGAAACGGTCTGGCGGTGCCGGAGGAAATCGCGGTGCTCAGCGGATCGGATGACGAATTGTTGTGTGAAGTGGCTCCGGTGCCGGTTTCGGCAGTGCGGCTTCACTCCGGGCAGATTGGCTACCGGGCCGCTGCGGAGCTCGACGAGATGATGTCGAATCCGGGAGCCCGACTTCCCCAGCAAGTGCTGGTCGCGCCGCGCGGTGTGGTGGAACGGCGCTCCACCGATACGCTGGCGGTTGATGATGCGGCCATGGTCAGGGCCCTGCGTTTCATCCGCGGGGATCCCGCCCGCGCCATGAACGTCCCGGATGTGGCCCGCAAGGCTGGATTGTGCAGGAGGACGCTGGAGCTTCGGTTCCAGAATCTGCTCGGGCGTTCTCCCGCGGCGGAAATCCGGCGGGTCAGGATCGACCATGCGATCCATCTGCTCCAGCATACGAATCTATCCGTGGCCACCGTGGCAGAGCGGTCCGGCTTCAACAGTCCGGAATACATGGCGTCCGTCTTCCGCAGCCAACTGGCGGCGAGCCCCCTGCGTTTTCGTAAAAAGAACTGATTCAGGCGGATTGGTTGAACCATGATGTCTCAAACTCATGAAATGGGGTAAAGCGGCAGGGAAAGCCGGCCAAGTAATACAACATCAAGGTTGCCATCCACAATCATCCCGGCCCCAGTAATTTCCATTGGAACCCCGACACGGTCGCCGCCGTCGTGAAGGGCCGCAGCCCGTTGTTAGGAGTTTGCGTGGACTTGGGGCACTGGTATCATCAACGCGTAAGGGCTCCTGACCGGGCGGGAGGCATTCGCAACCGGACCCGGGGAGACCATTACGTCAGATCAGATCAAGGGGATTGAACCGGGTCCCGCATTTCAATGTCCACCCGTCTCCCACTCCCCGGGTGATTCGCTTGTGTGGTTATTTTACGGCTTTTCCTCTCAATCCAATCCGTGAAACCGGGTAATCTGTGGTTTCCATCGTCGATTCCAGCACAGGCTCTCCCAGGTGTGGTGGCCCCGCCTCTTGCCATCTCTTCCGGAGCATCGACAATTGCCGGAACCGGCACTACCCTCACCGGCATGAGTCTGCTCGATCAACTCGGAGTCGCACTCGGCCTTGCCACGCTGGCCGGCGTGAACCTCTATCTCACCGTGCTGGTGGCGGGTCTTGCCGTGCGCTTCGGCTGGCTGGATCTGGCCGGCGAATACGCGCAACTCGCCGTCCTCGGAAACCCCTGGGTCATCGGCGTCGCGGCGGGCATGTTCCTCATCGAGTTCTTCGCCGACAAGGTGCCCGTGATCGATTCGGCATGGGACAGCGTCCACACGCTGATCCGCCCGGTCGGCGGTGTGGCGCTGGCCCTCACCGCGCTCGGTGGCATGGACCCCGCGGTGCTGGTGATCGCCGCACTGGTGGCGGGCACGGCATCGCTCTCCACGCACGGAACCAAGGCCGGCGTGCGCGCGGTGGTCAATCTCTCGCCGGAGCCGGTTTCCAACTCGGTGGCCAGCATCACCGAGGACGGCCTGGTGCTCGGCGGCATGGCATTGATCGGATTGTTTCCCACCATCGCGCTGTTTGTCTTCGTCGGCATCGTGATCTTCTGCAGCGCGTTCGCCATCTGGTTGTGGAAACGCATCGTGCGCATGCGCCGGCATGCGACACCCGCTCAGGTGGAAACCTGAAGTTTCATTTCCGCAATGAAGGCACGCACGTGATCCGGCGCAGCGTGACGCGCGGCCACTCCCGCCGCGACGAGGATCGCCTGCGGCTGGGGATCGAGCGGAAGCGTGATGATGCGGCCGCCGCCATCGCCCGCGAGGCGGGTGGTTTGCGCGATGATCGCGCAGCCGAGGTTGGCCTCCACCGCGGCCGCCAGACTCGAGATGCCATCGAATTCGCCGGCCACCTTCGCCTGGATGCCATGCTCTTTGAAAAACGCCGTCACGCGGCTCCAGTAGTCGGGATACTGCCCCCGATCATATAACAACAGCCGCTCGCCATCGAGATCGGCGGGTTTCACCGCAGTGTGCGTGGCCAAACGGTGACGCGGACTGAGGGCAATCTGCCAGCCGCACTCGCGCAAGGTCGTCCAGTGGATGGCATCCGTTGTGCCGCACGGCACGCTGACCATCAGATCGAGTTTGCCCGCGAGCAGCGACTGCTGCATTTCAAGCGATGAGGCGTCGTGCAGGCTGACCCGCACGCCGGGATGGAGCTGGCCGAAGCACTCGATGGCGAACGGCAGGAAATCACCAGCCAGCGAGGGCGAATAGCCGATGCGCAGCGGCAGCCCGTCCGCCGCCGATCGCACACGGGCCGCCATCGCATCACAGAATTCGAGCAGCTTGCGGGCGTCTGTGAGAAGGGTTTCCGCCGCGGACGTGAGCGTGAAGGAACGCGCGCCGCGATCCAGCAACAGCACCCCCAAGTCATCTTCCAGCGCCTTGATTTGCCGGCTGAGCGCGGGCTGCGTGAGCCCGAGGGCGCGTGCGGCCGCACTGATGCCTCCGGCATCCGCCACCGCCACGAAGTGTCTGAGATGTCTCAATTCCACCGCGTGATCTTGCGGCATATTCCGGGACTCCGCCAGCTTCAAAGCGCGGTCGCGTCCATGCGCGGGCGGCATGGCATGCATGCGGACATGGCATTGGCCGGATCGGGGCGGGTGGATATTCTGCTCACATGACTGCGAACCACACACTCAGGATCCGCCGCGCCGGCGAGCGCGGGCATGCGAACCACGGCTGGCTGGACAGTTGGCACACGTTCTCATTCGCGAATTATTATGATCCCGCACACATGGGTTTCCGCTCGCTGCGAGTGATCAATGACGACCGCGTGGCACCCGGAGGCGGCTTTCCGAATCATCCGCACCGCGACATGGAAATTTTTTCCTACGTGCTGGAAGGCAGCCTCGCGCATCAGGATTCGATGGGCAACAAGCGCGAGCTCAAGCCCGGCGAGATTCAACTGATGCGCGCGGGCAGCGGGGTGCTGCATTCCGAGTTCAATCCAAGCGCGACCGAGGACGTGCGCCTGTTGCAGATATGGATCACCCCGTCCAGGCGCGGTCTTGAGCCGTCCTACACCGAATGGACGCCGCCCGCGGAATCCGCATCAAAAAACAAACTGCTGGTGATCTCCGAGGATGGCCGCGAAGGCTCGGCTCGCATCGCCCAGGATGCCTCGGTCCATCTGATCCGCGCCACAGCCGGCGACACGGTCAGCCATGATCTCGCGGCGGGACGCGGTGTCTGGCTGCACGTCATCCGCGGTCGTGCCTTGGCCTGCGGCGTGACGCTGGAGCCGGGCGACGCCGCATCCATCGAGGAACCCGCGACTTTTGAAATCAAGGCCGGCCCCGACGGGCTCGAAGCGCTTTTGTTCGATCTCCGATAAAGAACCACCAAACCACACATATCATAACAACATGAAAACGATGTCATTGACCGCCATTTCCGCCACCGCGCTGCTTTTCACCGCTTGTGAGAATCCCGCGGACAAGACCACCAGCGCCACTGTCAGCGAGGCGGTGGAGACCGCACCGGCCGGCGAAGCCGCCGCCGGCGTGAAGTATGCATTCACTCCGGATTCCGAAATCCTCTTCACCGGCTCCAAGGTGACGGGCAGTCACAGCGGTGGATTCAAAGCGTTCACCGGCGGCTTCACCGTGGCGGACAACGCGCTCGTCGGCACCGGCCAGAAGATCACCATCGACATGAACTCGCTGTGGTCCGACAACGAAAAACTCACCGAACACCTCAAGAGCGCGGATTTCTTCGACGTGGCGAAGCATCCCGAGTCTTCGTTCGAACTCACCGGATTGAAAAACGTCTCCGGAAGTGATTTCGAGGTTTCCGGCAACCTCACGCTCAACGGCACGAGCAAGAACATCACGTTCCCGGCGAGTGCCGAAGTGAGCGATGGCAAGGCGAAGATCCACGCGAAGTTCGACATCAACCGCAAGGATTTCGGCATCGTGTACGCCGGCAAGGCCGACGATCTGATCCGCGACGAGGTGGTGGTCGAGTTGAAGCTCGGTGCCGCTCCGCAATCCTGAGCCATCACCCCGCAACAGGCGCCCGCCGCGTGATCCGGCCGTCGGAGTTGATACGACGTGGCCGGATCATTCCCGGGGCATCTTTTCCCAAGACGATGTGAAGCCGCGCGCCAGCCGGTTCGCTCCCTCCCATGCACGCCAACCTCGCGGGTCTCCTCAAGTCGCACTTCGGTTATTCCTCGTTCCGCCCGCTCCAGCGGGAAATCATGGAAACCGCGCTGGCGGATCGTGACACGCTGGCCATCCTGCCCACCGGCGCGGGCAAGAGTCTTTGCTATCAACTGCCGGCCCTTGCCCGCGAGGGCGTCACGCTGGTCGTTTCCCCGCTCATCGCGCTGATGAAGGACCAGGTGGACCAGCTCACCGCGTCCGGCGTTGCCGCCACCTTCCTCAACTCCACGCTCGATCCGCGGGAAAACCGCAGCCGCCTCGACGCCATCCGCGCCGGAGAGGTGAAACTCGTCTATCTCGCGCCGGAACGGCTGATGTCCGGTGATTTTCTAACAACGGTCCGGAACTGGAACGTCACCGCGCTCGCCGTGGACGAGGCCCACTGCATCAGCGAGTGGGGCCATGATTTCCGGCCGGAATACCGCCGCCTGCGCGAACTGCGCGAGGCGCTGCCCGGCGTTCCCGCCATCGCCCTCACCGCCACCGCCACGCCACGCGTGCGCGAGGACATCCTCAGCCAGCTCGCGCTGCGCGAGGCCGCCGTCTTCCTCGCAAGCTTCAACCGGCCGAACCTCAACTACCTCGTCGAGCCGAAACAGGACGCCGCCTCACGCATCGTCCGCTTCATCAAGGCCCGCGGCGCCGACTCCGGCATTGTTTACGCCCAGTCGCGCAAGCGCAGCGAGGAACTCGCCGCCACGCTGCGCAACTCCGGCATCCCGGCCGTCTGTTATCACGCCGGCCTCGAGGGCCCCGAGCGCGCCCGCAACCAGGAAGCCTTCCTGCGCGACGAAGTCCGCGTCGTCTGCGCCACCGTGGCCTTCGGCATGGGCATCAACAAACCGGACGTGCGTTTCGTCATCCATGCCGACCTGCCGAAGAACATCGAGGGATACTATCAGGAAACCGGCCGCGCCGGACGCGACGGACTGCCCGCCGACTGCCTGTTGCTTTACTCGCGCGGCGATGTCGCCAAGCTCATCCGCTTCCTCGATGAAATCCCCGACGGGGAAACCCGCGACCACGCCCGCCTCCAGCTCGACCAGATGGCGGACTTCGCCGAGAGCGACCACTGCCGCCGCGTGAATCTGTTAGGATACTTCGGCGAGGCATGGCCGGAGGAAAACTGCGGCGGCTGCGACAACTGCCTCGCCCCGCGCGAATCCTGGGACGCCACCACCGAGGCGCAGAAATTCCTCAGCTGCGTCCTCCGCGTTTCCCAGACCGGCCACCCGCCCGTGGGCATCCGCCACCTGTGCGACATCCTCACCGGCTCGCGTTCGGAGAAGATTCTCATGAAAAACCACGACCAGCTCAGCACCTACGGCGTCGGCAAGGAGCACGGCGCCGCCAAATGGGCGGAGATCGCCCGCCAACTCGCGCGCAAGGGCTGGATTGAAATCGCCGGCGGCACCTGGCCGACAATCACCCTCACCGCCGATGGCATGCGGCTCCTGCGCGAACGCCGGCCCGTTTCGCTCACCCGCCTGATGGCCCTCGACAAACCCGCCGCCCGCCCGCGTGCCGGCGACATTGAGTGCGACATGGAACTCTTCGAAATCCTCCGCGCCCATCGCAAGCAGGTTGCGGACGCCGCCAGCGTCCCGCCCTACGTCGTTTTTTCCGACATCGCCCTCCGCCACATGGCCCGCGATTACCCCGTCACCGACAGCGCCTTCCTCGCCATCCCCGGCGTGGGCGAACGCAAGCTCGCCGACTACGGCCCGGGCTTCATCGGCCTCATCGCCGGGTGGCTGGAAACCCATGACCGACGGCACTTCGCCCCTCTAGCCGGTTTTTCTAGTCCCGCGCCCAAGCCCCCGAAACCCGCCGTCAACTCCACCGCCCAAGTCACCCTTGAACTCTGGCGCTCCGGCAAATCCATCGACGAAATCGCCAGCGAGCGTGGCCTTGCCACCACCACCATCGAAAACCACCTCGCCCAGGCCATCGCCAACGGCGAACCCATCGATCCCCGAGTCTTTTACACGGCCGAAGAGGAAGCGGAAATCCGCGCCGCGCTCGTCGGCTACAGCGAGGAGGCGCTCAAGCCGGTCTTCGACCATCTCGAAGGCCGCATCAGCTACGGCAAACTGCGGATCTTCCGCGCCTTCGAAGCCGTCGGGCACCCGGCATGATCTAACAAGCCGCCGCGCCGGTCACATCCCTGACGCGTTTGGCGATGACTTCGGCGAGGTGCGCCTCGCCCTCGTCGCGCAGGAAGTCGCAGTAGTTGTCGGCCACCGCCTCGAGGTCCTGGTGGTATTCCGGGCCGAGCGCCTCGAAGTCGGCCAGCGCGCGTTCGAAGTGGCGGCGGGCCCAGGCGCGGTCGCCGGTGTTGAGCAGGGCGAGCGCGAGGTTGTTGTGGGATTGGGCGGTGTCCGGATGCTCCTCGCCGAGCAGCTTGCGGCGGGTTTCTAGCGCGATTTCGTGCATCTGGCGCGACTGCTCGTGGAAACCGGCGGCCTGATAGAGCGCGCCGAGGTTGCTGGAAACCGTGGCGGTCTGCTCGTGGTCCTTGCCGAGCTGGGAGTGGAGGATTTCCAGGGCGCGCAGGAACTGGGTTTCCGCCATGTCGAGATCGCCGGCGGACTTGTAGAGGAAGCCGAGGTTGTTGGTCATGGCCGCGATGTCGAGCATGAGCGGCGGTTCGTGGCGTTCGAAGAATTCGATGGCGCGGTGCCATTGTTCGCCCGCCTTGTCCTCGCGGCCCATCACATCGTAGGCGGCGCCGAGCGCGGCGTGCAGGCGGCCGATTTGCGCGAAGCGGTCGGGGCGGTCCTCCAGTTGGTCGATCGCCTGGCGGTAATCGTCGCGGGCGAGGTCGGAATTTCCCATCCGCCGGTGCAGGTCGCCGCGTGCCTCCAATGTGTTGGCGAAGGCATCGATGCTGTCGAGATCCGGTCCCAGGGTCTGCTGGGCTTTCTCCACGGCGGCATTCGCGGCGTGCAGTGCCTCGCCGAGGTCGTCTGCGGCGATGAGCTTTTCCACTCGTTCCAGAAGAATGCCGATAAGGGTAGCGGTAGGGGAGTCCATGACGGGATGAAGGTGGGATCTGGGGGTACTATCGGTGATTTCCATCGGCTGACGAGTCAAAATCCGCGTCCGCGCCAAGTCTCTCCAAAAGCGCCTCGCGCGAGGGCGGCAGCGGGCCGATGGCATCGCGCAGCGAGAGGTGGGCGGCGCGCCGGTCGTGGGAGATTCCGAGCAGGCGGGCGAGCTCGCGTTCGAAGTGAAAAAGCGAGCGCGGGCCGGGCTCGGCGGCATCCGCGTGATCGAGCGCCCGGACCAGCAGGTCGTGGAGCGCCGGCTCGGGATGTTCCGGCTCGACGGCGGATTCGGCGAGCTGGCAGCAGTAGGCGGCGAAAAGCGTGGCGGTGTAGTTTCTCCGCAGCCCCTCGCGCCAGTGGCGGATGGCCGCCTCGCGCAAGGCGTGCAGTTCGCCGCGTGGCGCGCGCTGCAGGGTGATTTCCCCGGTGAAAAACAAATCGAGCTGGCCGGCGAAGGGGCTTTTCGGCCGCCGCGCGCCCTTGGCCACGGTTTTCACCAGTCCCATCTGCTCGCTGAACCAGTGCACGATCAGGCTGCTGTCCGTCAGCCGGGTCAGGCGGATGAGGGTGGCTTGGGTGGTGATCACGGCGGGAAATGACGGGATTCAACCAGCATGGCGGCGATTTCCCGGCGCAGCGGTTTGCCCAGCGGGCTGCGTGGAAACGATGGCAGCGTCACCGCCGGCTGGACGCGTCGCGGCCCGGCGGCGCACGTGTTGTAAAGCGCGAGGATGGCATCTGCGGCGGCGGCGGACGATTCGAAAACCGGCACCAGCGCATGTCCGGCCCGCGCGTCCGGGATGGCGGCCACGATGAAGCCGCCGGGCACCAGCGCACCCTCCGCCAGCGCCAGCAGCTCGCGCTCGATTTCCTGCGGATCCACCAGTTCGCCAAGCACCTTGACGAGCGAGTCCACACGCCCCAACGGAGTGAGCATGCCGTGTTCCAGCCGCACGCGGTCGCCTGTACGATGCCAGGAAGAGGAAAGTTTTTCGAAAACCCATTCCCCATCACGTTTCACCAGTGTGCCGGAAAACAATGCCTCGCCTGCGATCAGCAATCGTCCGTCATCCTCGGTCTGTGCCTGCCAAACCGGCAACAAGGGCAGCGGCGCGGGTGCATAGGCCGCAGTCAGGCTGGCAAGTTGCTGCGTCGCGATCTGCGAGCCGGCCTCCGTCATGCCATAACTCGCCAGCACCGGCCAGCCGAGCGCGCGCGCCGCCCGGCCCGTGGCCGCATCCAGATGGCCGCCGCCCACAACCGCCGCGCGCAACGAGGCCGGCGCGCGCAAACCGGCCGCCGCGAGGTCATGCACCTGCGTCGGCACCAGCGAGGTGTGGCTCACCTGGTGATCGTCCAGCCATTTCTGATAGACGCGCGGCTCCCAGCGCCCGTTGAACACCGCCAGGCCGCAACCCGCCTGATGCGCGCGCGCCACGACGCCGAATCCCCCGACGTGCCGCATGGGCAGCGCCAGCCCCCAGCACGAAGCGCGGGTCACGGCCAGGTGGCGGTTCACCGCGGCGGCGGAAACACGCAGCGCGTTTTTCGAGAGAGCGATCCACCTGGGCGCGCCGGAACTGCCGGATGTCTCGAACAGCAGATGCCCTGCAAGCGCCTTGCAGGCCGGGATTTCTCCCGGAAAACCCCCTGCCGCCAGCGGTGCGGGATCTTGCCAGAAGGCTTCGCTTGTTAGTAATTCCGCGTCCATGGCAGCGCATCGAGCAAGTCATCGAAACCCAGGCCCTTGCCGGGCGGCGGCTGGAACACCGGCGACCACGGGCCTAACAGTTCCGTGAAAGCATCCGGCTCGAACAAGTGGTGCGTCTGCAATCCGCACAGGCCGACGAGCCCCGGAAACTGCAATCCCAGCCGCGCCGCCTCCCACGCCGCGAACGTCTGGCCCAGCGGGTGATCCATGTAGCCGGTCACCACCACCCGCTGGCTGTTGGCCAGCGCCCCCTCGGCCAGCAGGAACGGCTCGTCGATGGCCGGCTTGATGACCATCACCTGCGCGGCGGCGCGATGTGGCGCGGCCTCGCGGTCCACCGCAAGGTTCACCCGCGTCTGCCGGTGCAGCGCGGCCCACGTGCTGTCGGCATACGGGCAGGGATCCTCGACAAAGGCGATGGCCGTTCGTGTCCGCTCGCGCAGCCCTGTTAGAAAATCCGCCGCGGCATCCGGTTCGAGCGCTTCATTGAAATCGAGCCGCCAGCCCAGCGCCGGATATTCGGCGGCCATGTCATCGAGAAACCTCATCTCGGCCGCGAGATCGCGCCCGCACTTGAGTTTCACCTGGGCGAATCCCGCCTCCACCGCGCGCGCCACCTCGGCGACGTCGCGGGCGGCGAGAGTGGCATGGCTTTCCGGCACTTCCATTTCCTCGAACAGCGAGTGATCGAAACGCCGCGCCACCGCATCGTATTCGGCACAACGCAGGGCCCGCCTCACGATCGGCCAACGGCGCCCGCCGGCGAGATCCGCGAGGCATTTTTCCAACGGCGGATCGCCCAGCTCCGGCCATGGATGGATGCAGCCGTAGCCGCCGTTCAGTTGGATCAACACGCCCTCGAACACGCGGCGGTTCGAGACCGCGTTCACGAACCCGCGCGACTTGAGCCGGTAGCGCGAGATCAGCGGTCTGGGTGTCGGATCCATCATAACAATCCGCCGGGCAGCAGCGCGCCGAGCCGCTTGATCGAGTCCGCCTGATGCCGGTTGGCGACGAGCAGCGCATCCTGCGTTTGCACGACGATCAGGTCGTCCACGCCCAGCAGCGCGACGTGGCCGGAGCCGCCGGAACTGAACACGATGTTGTTGCTGGAATCCACCGCGCTGAGCGCCGTGTTGGAGCGGTTGTGTTCGCCGCGGTCCGGCAGGTATTTGGCGATCGAAATCCACGAGCCGACATCGTCCCAATCGAAGGACGCCTCGATGTTGAGGATGCGGTCGGCTTTTTCCATCAGCGCGTAATCGATGGAGCGCGCGGGCAGTTGCGGGAAATGTTCGCGGATCACCGCCGGCGCGTCATCCGCATCGCGCAGCATTCCGATGAACTCCGCGAGCTCCGGCGCATGCGCGGCGAGCTGGCCGATCACCGCGGGCAGCGTCCACACGAACATGCCGGCGTTCCATGAGAAGCCACCCTGGCGGAGAAACTCCTCCGCCAGCTCCGGACTGGGTTTTTCCCTGAAACACTTCACCTCATGCGCCTCGTGGCCGGCCACCAGCCCCGCGATCCCCGCCGGCGCGCCGCGCTCGATGTAGCCGTAGGACGGACACGGCCAGGTCGGCCGGATGCCGAGGGTGACCAGCCCGTTGGAAGTTTCCGCCGCGGTCAGCGCGTCGCGCATCACCTCGCGGAAGCCATGCTCGTCGCGGATCAGTTGATCGGCGGGCAGCACCATCATCGTGGCTTGCGGATTGCGCGCGGCGATCAGGCCGATGCCCAGCGCCACGGCCGGCGCGGTGTCGCGTTTGGCGGGCTCGGCGATGATGTTTCCCGGCGGCAGCATCGGTGCCGCGGCGCGCACCGCATCGAGTTGTTTTTCATTGGTGAGAATCAGGATCTGCCCCGGCGGCACAAGCCCGTCGAGGCGGTGGATCGTTTGCTCCAGCAGCGTGCCGTCGCCGAACAGGTCGAGCAGTTGCTTGGGGCGGGCATCGCGGCTCAACGGCCAGAAGCGCGTGCCGGACCCGCCGGCCAGAATCAGGGCGTAGGTGTGTTCGATTTGTGGCATCGGCAGGAAAATGATGGAGGCGATTGCCCGGTCCGAAAAGCGGGAATCCGCGTGATTTTCGCTTTCCGGGGTTGTCGTCAGGCCGCTGCCCCGGTAAAAGGCTGCCATGTCCGACCAGCATACCGAATCGACCCCCGCATGGATTGAAACCAGCGCCCTCACGGCTCCGGCGCTCCTGGGAGCCGCCGCCGGATTGCTGCTCGGCGACCTCATGCACCGCGGCGCACGGCGCGGTCTGGGCATCGGCCTCGGCGCGCTCGGTGTTGCCGCCCTGCTGCCCTTCGCCGTCGGCGGCGTGGCATGGCTGGTCACCGGACCGAGGAGCCGCGTCGGAGTGCGCCGCAAAATCCAGCGCATCCGCGACATCGGCCTCGGCGCGCCGGATTACGACGAGGTGGACGAGGAACTCCGCGAACAAGGGCTGATCTGAAACCTCCATGCGGGTGGCCATCACAGGAACCACCGGTCGTGTGGGAGCCGCCCTCGCAAGGCACCTCGCTCCACGTCACGAAGTCATCCCCCTGCCCCGCGCGGCCTGCGATTTCTCAAAGCCGGAAGCCCTTGAAGCCGCACTCGACACGCTTGATTGCGACGTCTTCATCAACCCGGCCGCGCTCACCGGCCTCGAAGCCTGCGAGGACGATCCGCGACTCGCCATGCGCGTGAACTCCGCCGCACCCGGCAAAATCGCCCTCTGGGCCGCCGACCGCGGCATCCGCATGATCCACTTCAGCACCGACTATGTTTTCGAAGGCGAAACCACCGTGCCGCTCGGCGAGGACATGCCCGCCCGGCCCGTCAACGCCTACGGCCGCAGCAAACTCGCCGGCGAAATGGCCGTGCTCGCCCATCCGGGAAACCTCGTGCTCCGCGTTTCATGGATCTTCGGTCCGGAAAAACCCTCGTTCGTCGATCAGATCTTCGACGCCGCCCTCGCACGCGAACCGCTCGCCGCCGTGGCCGACAAACTCTGCCTGCCCACCTGCACCACCGACCTCGCACGCTGGACGGAAACCCTGTTGGAAACCGGCACCCAAGGCATCCTGCACGCCTGCAATCCCGGACCGCCCGTCAGTTGGCACGGCATGGCGGAATGCGTCGTCCGCGAAATGACCGCCTGCGGATGGCTCGATCTCTGCCCGGAGGTCGCCGCATTGAAACTTGATGAAATGCCGCTCTTCCGCGCCAGCCGCCCGCGCTTCACCGTGATGGACCCCGGCCGCCTGTCGGCCATCACCGGCGGCCTGCGCCCGTGGCCTGAAGCCCTTGCCGAACACGTGCGCCTGCGCTGCGCCGCAAGTTGACATCTCATTCATCCCCACCCCATCCGCCATGCTCAACATCGCACTCTTCGGCCCGCCCGGCGCGGGCAAGGGCACCCAGTCCGCCTATCTCGTGGAACGCTTCAACCTGATCTACATCTCCACCGGCGAGATGCTGCGGCGCGAGATGGGCGCCGGCACCCAACTCGGCGAGCAGGCGCGCGGAATCATCGCCGCCGGCGGCCTCGTCTCCGATGAGATCATCGTCCAGATCATCGAGAAAACCATCACCGAAAACCCGGATGCTTCGGGTTTCCTCTTCGACGGATTTCCGCGCACCTTCGTCCAAGCCTACATCCTCGACGGCCTGATGATCAAACTCAACACCTCGTTGAACTGCCTGATCAACCTGCACATCCCCGAGGACATCTCCGTCAGCCGCCTGCTCCGGCGCGGCGAAACCTCCGGCCGGCTCGATGACAATGAAACGGTCATCCGCAACCGGCTGCGCGAGTATCATGAAAAGACGGTGCCCGTCCTGCAGTTCTACCGCGACAAGGGCCAGCACCACGACATCGACGGCACTCGCCCGGTGGAGGAGGTGCGGGATGACATCATCCGCATTCTTGAAAAGGAACTGGAAAAGAACCTCTTCAATCTCGTGCTCTTCGGCTACCCCGGCTCCGGCCGCGGCTCGCAGGGCTTCGCCATCGCCGAAAAGTTCGGCCTCGAATACATCGCCACCGGATCCATGATCCACGAGGAAATCGACAACAACACCGCCATCGGCCGCGAAGTCACCGAGATGTACCAAACCGGCGAACTCGTGCCCGATGAGATCGTCGTCCGGCTCATCGAGAAAAGACTCGCCAACCCCAAAGGCGCGCGCGGATTCATCTTCAAGGGCATCCCGCGCACCCTCGTCCAGTCCTACATCCTCGACAGCCTGCTGCGCAAACACGGCTCCGGCATCTCCAAAATCATCAACCTCGACGTGCCCGTCCTCGAACTCGTCCGCCGTCTCGACGCACGCAGCCACACCGACCGCCGGATGCCCTATGACGCCAGCACCGGCAACATCGTCAAACGCCTCAAGGAACACGAAACCAAGACCATCCCCGTCATCAACAAATACCGACAGCACCGCGAGGTCGTCACCATCGACGGCACCGGCACCTTCGAACAGGTCTTCGAGCGCCTCAGCGCCGTGGTCGAGGCCGGCATGCACACCAGCCGCTGATGTCCGACTGCTGCCCCACCCCGCCGCCTGACGACAAGCCCGACCGCCGGGCCTTGCGGCGTTCGTTGTTGAAGCTCACCCCGCCGTCACCGCCGCCCGCCACGCCGCCGCCGGCAGCGGATGACTCCTGTTGCGGCGGTGGCAAAAAGGACCGTCCGGATTTCCTGCTGTGGGGCTCGCTGGCCGCGTTTCTAACCGGTGTGGCGGTGCATTTCCTCGCACCCTCCGCACCCGCATGGCTGCATGTCTTCGGCCATACCTGCCACGAACTTCTCTCCCGCGCATGGTGGGGCCTGCTCATCGGCATCGCCGCCGTCGCCGTGATCGGACGGCTGCCGCGCGAACTCGTCGCCGCCGTTCTCGGCCGCGGCGGCAGCGTGTCCGGGCTCTTCCGCGCGGTGGGCGCGGGTGTTTTGTTGGACCTGTGCAACCACGGCATCCTGATGGTCGGCATGAGCCTCTACAAACGCGGCGCCTCGCTCGGCCAGACGCTCGCCTTCCTCATCGCCAGCCCGTGGAACTCGCTCTCGCTCACCGTCATCCTCGCCGCGCTCATCGGCTGGGGCTGGATGCTGCTTTTCATCCTGCTCTCGATGGTCGTCGCCCTCGTCACCGGCTGGATCGCCGACCGCCTGGTGCATGCCGGGAAACTCCCCGCCAATCCGAACGCCGTCTCGCTGCCCCGCGGATACCGCACCGGCCCCGCCTTCGCCGGAGTGTTGCGCTCGTTGAAACCCGGAACGGACAACTACCTCCGGCTCGCCCGCGAGGGTCTTGCGGGCTCCAAAATGGTCCTGCGCTGGATCTTCTTCGGCTTTGTTCTAACAGCCCTGATCCGCGCCTTCGTGCCGGACGCCTCGTTCCAACAATACTTCGGCCCCACCGTCGCCGGTTTGTTCCTCACATTGCTGGCCACCACCATCCTCGAAGTCTGTTCCGAAGGTTCCTCGCCCATCGCCGCCGACCTGCTCACGCGCGCGCACGCGCCGGGCAACGCCTTTGTTTTCCTGATGGCCGGAGCGGCCACCGACTACACCGAGATCCTCGCCCTGCGCGAGACCACCCGCTCATGGAAGGCCACGCTGGCCCTGCCGCTCATCTCCACCCCGCAGGTGCTGCTCATCGGCTGGCTGATCCACAAGCTGTGAGGGAGGCGTGGTTTTGCCGCAGCGGGGGCTTTCAGCATTAAGAGGAAAACCAACCGCGAATGGACGCTAATGGACGCTAATTTTTCAGAGAGTTACAAAGACACGCGGGTTAATCCTTTGGATCAAGGACGCTCACCGCGCAATACGTTGATTTCAAGTATATCATTCGCGTCCATTCGCGGTTTTCTTGATTCAGTGCGGCAGCGGCGGGGGTGCCGGCACTCTGGCCTTGCGGTGGAAACATCCGCCGGCGTTGAACTGCCGCCAGCCCCAGGTGAGCCAGCGGATCAGCGCGGCCGCGAGCCACAGCGCCCACAGCAGCATCAGCAGGCGGTACCACCAGATCGAGATCGAGAAACAGAACGGTTGCGGCAGGGTGCCATTACTACGGGCCTCGTACCAGCGGAGCATCGTCTGGTAGGAACCATTGCCGCGGATGAACATCTCGGGGCTTCCCAACAGACCCTCCGCGACGATCGCGACGAAGATGCCCAGCACCACCAGCGTGATGAACGCCAGCAGCACCTGCAGCGAGTTGTGCGTCCAGTCCGGCAGCCTGGGAAACGATGCGCCGCCGCGCCATGCGAGGATGAACAGCCACGCCACCACCACCAGCGCGGCGGGCAGCGGGATCTGCGTGAGGCCGATGGCCAGCAGCATCCACTCACGGGTCTTGAGCGGCGAACCCGCCATGCGGCCGAGCACCCATGCGGCGGTCAGCGAGCCTAACAGGATTCCCCAGAAGCGCACCGCGGGACCGCGCAGCGGGCCGCCCGCCCACAGCACCCAGCGGTCGTCCGGCAACGCGATGGAGGTGTTGATGTTGGCCGCCTCCACCGGCAGGCGCACGGCATCCGCGCGGGAAGCGAAGCCGAGCTCCAGGTCCTGCTTCCATTTGAGCGAGATCTCCTGCTCGCCCGGCTTGAGCGGGACGATCACCTGGTCGCCATCCTTGCGGATCGGGATGGCCTGGCCGCCGATGGTCAGTGGTCCCGCGTCCGCGCCGGCGGGCAGTCCGATGAGGAAATCCTCGCCCAGGCTGCAGCGCAGCGAGAGGTCGAGCGACGACGAGCGCTGGCGTTTGCCAAGCGTGATCCCGTGGTTGGCGCGGGCGACGGTGACGGTGGCTCCGGCGATTGCCTCCGGCCGGCTGATTTGCAACGCGGCCGTCTCACCGGGCCACGGTTTCCAAACCGGCACGAGCGCGGCACTGCCCGCCTCGAACACCGGGGCCAGCCCGGTGATGGCGACGTTCCACACCGGCGATGCGACCACGCTCCAGTGCTCGATCCACGCGTCGTCCTTGCGGGTGGCGAGGTTGATGTTGGAGGAAACCGGCAGCTCGCTTTGCCAGGTGAAATTTTCCTGACCCGCGCCGAGCCGCACTTCGATGAAACCATCGCGCACCACCACGCCAGAGCTGAGCACGTTCTCGCCCGGCAGCAGCGGGATGCGCAGCGCGATCGCGCCGCCGGAGTTTTCGAGGCGGCCCACGTCCGTCTGGACCTGCCACACGTGTCCCAACTCGATCTGCCGCACGACCCCCACGGCGCTCTGCAGGTTCGGGCGGTCGTAGCTCGCGCCATCGCCGGTGGATTTCACCTCGCGCGTGAAGAACACCTGCGCCTCCGGCACGCCATCGGGTTTCACGCCGCCGACCTGCCAGCCGGCCGCCTGATGGATCGTCACGCGGCGCGGGCGCAACTGCCAGGTCATCTGCCACTCGGAAACGTCGGCGAGTTGTCCCGTCGCCCTCACGCGGTGCACGCCCTTGGGCAACACGAGCCATAGATAACCATCGTCACGCCGCAAGGTGGCTTGCGGCTGGCCATCCACGCTGATGGCAAGCGGCGACCATGCGGGCAGCTTGCCCGGCAAGGGCACCGCCGTGAGCGTGGCGGTGTGGATCTCCGCATCCATCGTCAGCTTGCGGCCTTCGAGAGAAACTTCCAGATGCGGGATGTCGGCCGCCGTCGGATAGGCATCGGAGGTTTCCGTGAGGCGCTGGCGCAGGGTTTCCAACAATTCCTTGTCCGGAAGCTGGGCCTGCGCCCGCGTGCCGCTGAAGAAAACCAAGGCCGCAAACATGACCAAATTGGCAGCCGCTTTGCCGAGGGCCGGCATGCGCAAACGCCGCGCCTCCAGCAGCAGGGCCGCCAGACCTAACAGAAGGACCACGCGCACCAGCGACAGCACGCGCTCGACGCCGGCGGGGATGAGGACCGGCCGCACGCTTTGTTTGGCGGTGACCGGACCGTTCCAACCGAATCCCGCCTCACGCCACTGCCATTCCGGCACGCCGGGACCCGTCTGGATGCGCGCCTTGGTGTCGTATTGCAGGTTTTCGCCACCGCGCCGGGGAGCGAATTTCGAGGAGCCGCGCCCCTTCCAGTCAACGGATGAATCCGCAAAGGGGTCCGCGTTCCGTGCTTCAGGGGCGGCAGGCGCTGACTGATAGTTCACGATATCCGGCGTTTCCCGATAGAACTGTCCCTCCTGCCGTTCCAACTGCGGATAGAGCGCCTGCTGGATCTGCCTGCCCATGAAAGGCACGAGCATCAGCACCAGCGCCAGCACGGCGAGCCACTTGCATGCTGTCAGGGAACGGCGGGCCCAGCCTTGCGGCACCACCCGCAGCAGCGCGAGCGGGATCAGCAACACCAGCCACAGATACTTCGGCGCGCCCGGCTCGTGATAGGAAAGCCCGAAGCCGACAAAAGCCAGCAACGCCGCCTTGACGCCCCACAGCCGGAACACCGCGAGCGTGAAAATCAACAGCAGGAACAAATCTAACAGAGACCACGCCGTGAGCCAGTCGCCATCCACCCGGTCCGCGCCGAACAGGGCGAACAAGCGCCAGCCGGGCGGCAGGTGGAGCGTGACGTTCAGGTCGTCGGCATCGGTTTGCCAGCCGCTGGCGGGCAATGTGCGCTGGTTTTTCATGCGGCCGGTGGCCTCCAGATCGAGGCTGCGGTTGCGGATTTCCACACCGGCGGCGCCGCTCTGCGGGTTGCGCGTGATGAGCTGGCCCTGCCCGTTCGCGCGCACCGATCCGAGTTCCTGCGTGGCGGCGGCATCAAGCCGCCAGATTTGCTGCATGCGGCCGGTGATGTGGTCGCGGAACGTGAGGCCGCCGCCGTCCTGATCGAGCCACAACTCGCGCCTGATGCCGAGGCCCTCGGGTTTTTGCAAACCCATGCCGCGCATCCGCTCCTCCATCCGGAAGGGCATGGCCGTTTCCCAGCGATAGACCGGAAACTCCCGCCACTTGTCCGGAAACGACGTCTGCGAAACATCCACCGCCGGCAGCCCGGTGATTTCCACCAGCCTGAAATCCGGCTTTGCCTTGAAGGCGACGAGCTGGTCGGCGGTGGCGGGTTTCGCGCCTTCGGCAAATGCGATCTCCGCCGGATGATCAAGCCGGAAGGCGGATAGCCGCAGCGTCCACTTGCCCGCGCGCACCTGCACCTTCATTTTCCCCGCGTCGTCCAGCGCCACCGGGAGCGGGCTGTCCAGCAAGGCGGGTTTCCAGCCCGCAGGCAGGATGTTTCCTAACAGTTCCTCACGGCTCTTGCCCGCCACGATCAACTCGATGTCCGTGTGCAGCCACAGCGGGATGCCGTCCTCCAACAGCGAGTGGGCCTTCACGCCGAGGAAATCCTTGTCGGTTTGTTCGGTGGAGGCGTCGCGTTTCAACCAGACGAATCCCTTCGCATCCCACACCGGGCTCTCCACCGGCGCGCCGTCGAGCCGCAGCGCGAGAATGCCGATCTCGGCCGGCACGGCGATGCGTTGCGGCACACCCTGCCAGCGCCATGCTCCGGCGATGCGGAATTTTCCGGCGGGCAGTTTCACCGCGGGTTTGCCCTTGTGTTCGACCACCGGCAGCGGCGCGCCATCGGCCGTCACATCCACCGGCCACAAGTCACCATCGCCCGGCAGGGGCAGCCAGGCCTGGTTGAACACCGTGACTTCGAAATCGAAGCTCCCGCCCGCAGCCCGCACATCGAGCGCCAGTTGCGTTGGCCACAGGCGCAGCGCCTGCTTCGGATCATGATAGGGCGATGGGCTGTCGAGCGCGCGTTCGTTCCACAAGGCCCAACCGGTCCATGGCCTGAGCGGCTCGGGAACTTCCCGCCCGATTTCCGGCGGGGCCGCCGTGACGGCTGAAACCAGGGAGAACCAACAGGCGAGATGGATGGGTTTGTGCTGAAGTTTCATCGGCGGAATGCGGCTACCGACCGCATCGCCATTCAGACAGCCTACCCGCCGCATCGCCAGCAGAAATCCCGCCGCATGGATGGCCTGGGCTGGCGCGGCGAATGGAAAATGCCACGCCCCAGCCCGCCATCATGTCCGTCATGGCTACCCGATGGCGGCGCGCCCCGCGGTTTTGAGGAGCCGGGAGAGCTTGTCGTTGAACTCATCCGCGGCTAACAACTTGTCCAGCGCGAGGTGCATGCGGTAGCGCCAGTAATAAGGCATGATGGCGGGCACGTTGATGCGTTCGGCGTCGGGGTCCGGGTGGCGCAGGGTTTCGTCCATGGCCAGCAGGTCCTGCAGCGGGAAGACGGCCCACATCGCCGGCGAATGGAGGTGTTGGTCGATGATGCGGGTGGCGAGTTCGCCGGTGAGTTCCAGCGGCGGAAAGGCGGTGCCGAGCATCTGCCAGGCGAAGTTGGCGGTGGCATGCGCATCCTCGCGCCACCAGCCGCGCAGCGTGGGCATGTCGTGGGTGGACGGGCTGACCACGCTGAGGTAGGGCGCGCGCGCCGGATCGGCGAACTCGACTTTGTGGGACTTGGGCATGCGCTGGATTTCCAGCGACAGGATGCCGAGCTCGTTCATCACGCCGGGCACGCAATCGGGCACCATGCCGAGATCCTCGCCGCACAGCAGCATCGGGCTGGCATGGCGCATGGCCGGCAGTTTTTCATAACCGCGCGCCTGCCAGAAGTTTTCCTGACGGCGATGGAAATAATCGATGTACAAGTCATCGATGCGGCATTTGACATCATGGTCGAGTTCTTGGAACGAGCGCGTCATGTGCATCGAGCAGCGCGGGTGGAACAAGGTTCCGTTCGATGCGGGCACTTCGAAAAACAACACCTCGCTGGCACAGTCGAACAGCGCTCCGCGCAGGCGTTCCATGCGTTCGCGCGCCGCGGCATCGGTGATCTTCCATGTGGCGAAATGATCGGCGATGCGGCGCTGGGTGGCCACGTGTTCGCGGAGTTGGTAATAGCCGTGTCCGCAGTCGTCGAGATAGTGATCGAGCGCCTCGGCCGCGTCATCGCCGAAACGTTCGTCGAGCGAGTGGGCGCGGATGTAGGGACGACAGAAACGGTTGTAATCGAAGGGAATGCCGCGGCCGCGGATTTCATCGATGTGCACCGGCATCGCGGGATCGAACCAGCCCATGATGCCCTCGACCTGGTCGCTTGGAATCTGCCAGATGCGGAAGAATCCGAGGATGTGGTCGATGCGGTAGGCGTCGAAATAGCGGCTGAGTTTCGCGAAGCGCGAGCGCCACCAGGCGTAGCCATCGCCGCTCATGACTTCCCAGTTGTAGGTGGGGAATCCCCAGTTCTGGCCCTTGGTGGCGAAGGCGTCGGGCGGCGCGCCGGCCTGCGCGTCCATCTTGAACAGGTGCGGCGCGGACCACGCGTCCACCGACTGGCGGTCGATGCCGATGGGCAGGTCGCCCTTGAGCGCGATGCC
>JALOUA010000034.1 GCA_025457625.1 Akkermansiaceae bacterium | reverse complement strand
GGTGACAGCCTGATGGGGCGCTATTTTCTATACCACATGCATCCGTTTTCGGTGGCCGAAACCATCACCACCGAACTGCCGGATGCGGATAAAATCCTGCGACCGCCGCGTCGCCCTGATGAAGATGCCTTCACGGCTCTTTGGGACCACGGCGGCTATCCCGAGCCATTCCTCAAGCGCGATCCACGCTTCAGCCGGCGCTGGCAAACCCTGCGCACCCAGCAACTGTTGCGTGAGGACGTGCGCGACCAGACGCAGATCCAGCACCTCGACCAGCTCGCGATGCTGGTGAAACTGCTTGATGGGCGATCCGGCCACCAACTCATCTACAGCAATCTGGCCCGGGACATTCAGGTCGGAGTGGAGACGGTGAAGCGCTGGTGTGACGCGCTCGGCAGCTTGCACCACGGATTCCTGATCAAGCCATGGTTCACCAACGTCACCCGCAGCCTGCGCAAGGAACCCAAGTGGTTTCTGCGCGATTGGGCCGGGATCCATGACCGCGGCGACCGCGCGGAAACCTTCATCGCCTGCCATCTGCTCAAGGCCGTAGAGGGCTGGAATGATCTCGGCTTTGGAAAATTTCAGTTAGCCTACCTGCGCGACAAGCAGAAGCGCGAGGTGGACTTCATCGTCATCCGTGACGGAAAACCGTGGTTCCTTGCCGAGGTCAAGCACGCGCGGGAATCCATCAGCGAATCCCTGCGCCATTTTCAGAGAGAAACCAAAGCCCCCTTCGCGTTTCAAGTCGTGATCGAGTCCGACTACATCGGCGCCGACTGCTTTGCCAAGCCCCGCGATCCACTCGCAGTTCCCGCCAGAACCTTTCTGTCGCAACTGCTCTGAGCCATCACTGAGCTGTGTTAGAAACGGCATGACGATCTATCTGCTGGTCGCCAAGGCCACCTTGGAGAATTCGACCTGCACCTCCCGGAGAAGATCGGATATTTTATCGCGGTCAGGCTCGTCCGGCAGCGAGGATTGTGCGAACGCCTCCCGTATCTCCTCCAGCCGCGCCTCGGTGAGATCGATGATTTCCCCGTAGGACAATTTTCCCTCCCGAACCTCCAGCAGCCAGGCCGCGTTTGGGCGGCGGACACGCACCAATCCCTCCCGCGCGATTTCCAGAGCCATGTCGAGCAGCCGGAAAGTGTGCATGATGTTCTTGGTGTCGTATTCCAAACCGTGTGCCTTGTTGGTCCGGTATCGCTCCTCGTTGCGCTCCGCCACCCATTGCCAGTATTCCCGGTGGGCGCGGCAATGCGCCTTGAAGGCGTCGGTGTTGCAGTGCAGCCAGGCGATGGGGCTTGCCTTCACCGCCACGCTGCTGCACACGACGGCGGCATCATCCTTCGGGGAAAAAATCCCCCGGTAGCATGGCTGTGGATCGTGAAAGAGCGCATAAGTGGAGGGCGCGTGATTTACGGCGACCAGGCCGCAATGTTTCTCATCCAACCCCCGTTGCACCAGCCACTCGGCGAGGGGAACCGAGCCCTGCGCCTCCAGCACATGGCAGAACTCCCTCAGGTGCTTGCGTTGCTCCGGCTGGGGATTCACCATCTTCTTGTTCAGCCCCCGCGCCTTCCTGATCTGCGTCTCCGCGTATCCGGAAAAACTTTTCTCACTGAGCTTCGAAAGAAACAACGTGGGATCGATCAGATCGAGGGCCGGATGTTTGTATCTCACACAATCAGCGGGCGAATAGAGAATCTCCAGCGCTCCCGGATTGTTTTTCTCAAGAAGCTGAAAGAAACGTGTCAGCTCGTAAAAGACCTCGTCGTTTTTCCCGTCCGCCACCTGCTCGATGGATTCCATTCCCGCTTGGAACGAATCCGGCGCAACAAAAATCCCCCGCCGGTCGATGTCAGACTCCGGAGTATGTGTTCCGTAGGCATGACTGCCGCCGATCGCATCGAAAAGCAGAAGATCGCTCGCGCAAACACGGTCGATGGTGAATTCCGCCTTCCGCATGGGACTCGCGGGCTTTGGCAAAATGATGCCGTGAAATTCCCGGTTCAACAAACGGGCGATTGTTTCAGCATCCGGCTCCGGGCCGGCTGCGGACGGCTCCTTGCCCTCAAGCGCATCTGCAATGAACCCGTCCAGAATCCTGATCCTGCCATGGCTTTCGTTCTCAGTGGACACGGCCTTCGCGGCGATGAGTTTGTTCAGCGCGTCCCTCAGCGGGGCATCGGTGGTCGCGACGAGTTCCGCAAACGGGACCGGAGGCGCGGTGCCCCGGGTCTCGACCCAACGCGCCGCAAGCAGGGCGCGCATGACATAGAGATACGATTTTGCGGAAGGCGCGTCCTCGACGAGCTTCCGCTTGTTGATCTGCACCGCCAACCCCATGTAGTGATGTCTCAACTTCGATGGGTGCAGCACTTCCCGCGAAAGCTTCCGCCACGAATCCCGGAAGCCGTCACGATCCAGGTAAATGATCGGAGAATGAAGCCACTCGATCAACGGGCCGTTCGATTTTCCAAGCAGACCCAAAGCCTTCCTCACATCCCAGCCGCCGGGATCAAGATCGTCCTTGATGGCGATCTCGATCGTCTCCCGAGGATCGGAAACGCCCAGATACGTTTCCAGACTCGCGGCGTAAATGAAACGGATGTCATAATCGCTGTCTTCCGAGTGGAAGCCCCACGCCCGACTTCCGGATTCGCAGGCATAGAGGATGCGGACATTCCGCTCGCGCTCGATGTCAGCCAGAAGTTTGATGATTTTTTCCCGCACGGCTAGAGCGTGGGAAGTTTGCTTTCGGGCATGAAGTTTCAACTTTAACGAATTCTCGACAAATCACCGCCCGCCCTGCTCGCGGAACTGCCCGGGCGTGAGGCCTTTCACATCGCGGAAGACGCGGGTGAAGTAACTTTGATCGCAGAAGCCGCAGTGGTCGGCGATGCTGGCGAGCGGTTGTTCGGAATGCAGCAGCATTTCGCAGGCGAGGTCCACGCGGCACTGGCGCAGCAGTTCGGTGAACGAGCGGCCGGTGCGCTCCTTGAGCAGGTGGGAGAAATGACTCGGGGAAATGCCGGCGTGCTGGGCGGTTTCATCGCGGGTGATCTCGCGGTGCAGGTTGGCGCGCATGAAATCCAGCGCCTTGCCGATGAGCAGCGGCGGCGTGAAATCAAGCTGCCGCTGGATGGTGGAAAACAAGTGGTCGAAGGCCTTGCGCAGCCAGGCGGCGAGCTGCTCGTCGTCCTCGATCTCGGCCAGTTCGGTGAGGATGCGGAAGTTGGTGCCGAGCACCTCGTGCTGCATCGCCCCGGCCTCGATGGCCGCGCGCGAGATCATCACCACCAACTCCAACAGCAGGCCCTTGAGCAGGTCGCTGCGCTCCTCACCCGCGCTGTAAATGTGCACCAGCACGTGGTTGACGATGCGCATCGCCTCGCCGCGGTCGCCGCGGCGCATGGCGGCGAGCAGCGCCGGTTCCTGATAGAGATAAAACTCGCGGATCCGGTCGTACGGCCGGTGGTCGAGCAGGGACACGGCGGGGTAATCGTTCATTACAAGGAGGAAAACAGAACCGCAGATTGACGCGGATTGTAAGAATTGATGAATGGGGTGAGCGGTGAACCGGGTTTCTCAATATCCAATCCCTCTTCCAATTTGTGTCCATCCGCGTTCATCCGTGGTTGATCCTTTCATGTTCATGGCAGCATGAGGTGCTCGACGTAGCGGTCCTCGAATCCTTCGGCCAGGTTGAGTTCGATCACCCGCACCTGTTCGCGCAGCGCCTCCATCTCGGCAAGCGTGGTGCGGTCGATGAGTGCGAGCAGCGCGCCGGCCAGCGAGGTGTTGCCGACCACGCGGACCTGCTCCGGATTGAATCCGGGCAGCAGGCCGATGGCGATGGCGTTTTTCACATTGAGATGCATGCCGAACCCGCCAGCCAGATAGACGCGGGAAACATGCTCCGCGCGGATGCCGGCGGTTTCGAGCAGGGTCTCGATGCCCGCGCCGATGGCGGCCTTGGCCTGGAGCAGCACGGCGACGTCCACCTCGCTGATGCAAGGCGAGCCGGGACCGGCCAGCGACACGGCGCGTTCGCCGTCATCCGAGAGACGGTGTGTTTCCGGCAGCCTTGCCCATGCTCCTGCATCGAAGCGGCCGGTGTGACCTAACAGTCCGCCGCCGCGGGCGCTGGCGAGGAAATCGATGTAGGCCGAGCCACAAATCCCGGTCGCGCGTTCCGGCGGAATGCCGCCGATGTTGTGCATGCGGATTTCAAAGGGATCGGGCGTGATGGCCAGATCGCTGACCGCGCCGTCGCGGGCACGGGTGCCGCAGCGCAGGCCGCAGCCCTCGAAGGCCGGGCCGGCGGCGGTGGCGCAGGCCGTGAGCGCGCCGCCGTGCTGCAGGACGATTTCCCCGTTGGTGCCGATGTCCACCAGCAGGCTGGGTTTTGGATCGAAAACCATGCCGGTGGCATAAACGCCCGCGGTGATGTCCGCGCCGATGTAGCCGGCGATGGAGGGCAGCAGTTGAACCGGCGTGTCCGGCGCGAGACCTCCGGTGGCGAGACGGATGTCCGCTGCCGCAAGCGTCCTTCCTGTTAGAAAGCGGGCGGTGAAGGGCGCGATGCCGAGCGACGTGGGATCCTCGCCCGCGAGCAGGTGCAGCATGGTGGTGTTTCCGGCGATGGTTCCACCGGCGATGCGCGAGGGATCGCGGCCGGCGCGTTCGCAGGCCCGGATCAGCAGCGGGGCGATCGTTTCGCGAACCACGGCGTCCTGCATGGCGGCGATGGCTTCCGGCGTGCGCGCCGCGTCGATGCGCGTCAGGACGTTGTCGCCAAAGCGGATCTGTTCGTTGAACCCGCCGGCGCGCGAAAGCACCTCGCCGCTTGTCAGATCGACCAAGAGCACGACCACGGTGGTGGTGCCGATGTCCACGGCGAAGGCGGTGTCGCGCGTGCCGCTTGCGGTGAAAAGCGGGTCGTGTGCGCACGGCACGGCGATTTCAAACGTCTCGCCAACCTGCGGTTTGTGTTCGATGCGCGAGCGGGCGGGAATGGTGATGGTGACCGGTCCGTGGAGCCGCGCGCGGCAGGCGCGCACGGTGGCGGGCGCGGCGACTTGCGAGCTTCCGAGCATCAGCGAGCCTTGTTGGAGAACGACCTCGCAGCCGTGGCAAAGTCCGCGCTGGCCGCAGCGGGTGTTGAGCGGAAACCCATGCCCGGCGAGCACTTTGGACAGCATGTCCGCGCCCGCAACGGCGTGAAGGGTCGCCCGCTCGCCACGCTCCGGCTCCACCGTGATGGAAATCCGCCGGCTCATGGTTTGGTGATGGCGTTTTCCGCGCGCAGGACCCGCTCGTCGGGCGAATGGCCGAGCGTCTCGCCGGGCCGGATGATTTGGAAGCGCCCGTCATCCCAGCGGCCTTCCAGCAAATCACGCAGCAGGGTGGGGTCGCCATGGATGCGCTCGAACTTCCAGCCCAGTGAATTGGCGCAGCGTTTGGCGTAATCCGCCTCCGTTTCCGCATCCCCGGTGCCGAGGTCGATGTAGGTCGCGGTGTCATGCATCGCCCACGCCGCTTTTTCCGACTCGATGAGAAACTCCACGTCGTCCTCATCGAATTGCGCGGAGAATTCCTCCCGCATCGAGGCGATCTTGTCGGGTCCCGGCACGCGCCGCGCGCGGTTCCAGCCGGGCGTGTAGTAATAACAGGTGGGGCAGCCGCGCTGGTGCGCGGCGTAGTGCTCCTTGCTGCCGAGAAACACCGTGATGCAGTCGTGCGCGCGCGGCAGCACGAAGGGATGGCGGCCGGCGCGCAATCCCGCCGTGCCGCGGCCGCAGAGTCCGTAGGCGAGCACGATCGCCTCGATGTCGTCGCGCGCGTCGAGCGCCAGGAGCTCGCCTTGCAGCTTTTCGCGCAGGGTGTCCGGCCGGTCGTGCAGCGCGATCTCGTAAAACCGTGTTTCCAGGATGTGCGCGGCGTTTCCGGCGTGCAGCGCGATTTCACGCTCGAAGACCGAGCAGGCCAGCAGGGCGATTTTCGGGGACATGGTCCAGTATGGGTGCATGAAGTGCCGGGAACAGGACTCGAACCTGCACACCTTGCGATACCAGAACCTAAATCTGGCGCGTCTACCAATTCCGCCATCCCGGCCGGGACGCGCAGCATAGCCGCAGAGACGCATGCGGCAAGAAAATGAATCCTGCGGATTCCGATCACGCGCCTCCCTGTTTTCGCGCAGGACCGCGGAAACGCCGCCGATTCAGGCACTTGCAGGGCGAGCCGCATGGCGCTTTGCTTGGCGACATGAAACGTGTTTCTCCGCTGGTGATTGGCGCCGCCGCATCCATGGCCTTGCTGGCAGGCGGCTTGGCCCGGGACCGGCCCAACTTGGTCATCCTGCTCACCGACGACCAGGGCACGCTTGACGCGAACTGCTATGGATCGTCCGACCTGATCACGCCCCACATCGACCGACTGGCGGCCACGGGGGTGCGGTTCACGCAGGCCTACGCGCATACGGTGTGCTGCCCGGCACGGGCGGCGTTGATGACGGGTCGCCATCCGCAGCGCGGCGGGGTGAACGACTGGATGCAGGGCGACATGAGGGGGCCCAAGGGGCTGAACATGGCGCTGGAGGAATACACACTGGCCGAGGCCCTGCGGGACGCCGGCTATCGGACCGGCCTTTTCGGCAAATGGCACCTCGGCGCGCATGAGGACCACGGGCCCGAGAAGCAGGGCTTCGACGAATTCTTCGGCATTCGCGACGGCTTTATCGACAACTCCAACCATTACTTCCTCCATGGCAGCGGGTTTCACGATCTTTATGAGGGCACCACGGAAGTGCAGGCCAGGGGGAAATACTTTCCGCAGATGATCACGGATCGCGCGCTCGACTTCATCGACCGCAATCGCGGGCGCCCGTTCTTCCTCTATCTGGCATTCAACCTGCCACATTACCCGGAGCAGGCGCTGCGCGAGCATGAGGAACCTTATGAGGACATGGCGGACCCGGCGCGCAGGTCGTATGCCGCGGTGGTGACGACCACCGACCATTGCATCGGCCTCGTCATGGAGCGGCTGGAGAAACTCGGCTTGCGGGAAAACACCATCGTCATCTTCATGAGCGACAACGGTCATTCCGAGGAGACCACCCTGCGGATCAAGATGGACGGTCACCGCAGCGGCCTGCCGAAAGGCCACTTCTACGGTGCCAGCGGCGCTGGAAACACCGGCAAGTGGATCGGCCACAAGAACACCTTTCTGGAGGGCGGCATCCGTGTTCCGGCCATCATCAGCTACCCGGCCAGGCTGCCGGAAGGCGCGGTGCGCGACCAGATCGTCACGGCCATGGATTGGTATCCGACGGTGCTTGAACTCTGCGGCATCGCGCCGAAGGCGGACAGCCCGAAGCTCGACGGCTTCAGCCTGCTGCCGGTGATCGGATCGCCGGCGGCGGAGTCCGGCTACAACAACGTGCTTCATTTCGCCTGGCGCGGCGGGTGGGCCGTGCGCGAGGGCGACTGGAAGCTGATTTCGACAGCGCCGGGCCGCAACGGCGAAAAGCCGCAGGTGACGCTGCACCACCTTGCCGGGAAGCAACCGGAGGTGAAGGACCATGCCGCGGAGAAACCGGAGCTGGTCGGGCGTCTGCGGGAGCTGCACCGGGCATGGCTTGAAGAAGTCACGCCGTGACCGGACCATGGCCGGCGGCAAATGAAACGGGCATGCTTCAGGGAGAACGGGTGACGGATACCCGGTAGAAACCACGCTCCGGCATTCGGGTGTCGGTGATGGTGAGGGGCGAGCCGTTTCCCGCGAGCGGCAGGGTCGTGAGCTTGTGCCATGTTGTTAGATTTCCCGGCCACCAGGGTTGATAGAGGCAGCCGGCACGGGACGGCCAGGCGAGGGTGGCGGGGGCGTTGGTCTGATAGATGAGCGCGCAGCGGGCGGCGTCCGCGAAGTCCATCAGGATGGTGCCGCAGCGCCCGCCCGGGTTGGCGGTGAAAAAAGCGTCCAGACGCGGGTTGATGTTGTTGGAAACATTGGTGATGGCCGGAAGGCCTAAAAAGCCGCGGCTGTAGCCGCTGGCGAAGTTCACATAGAGCGTGCCCGGCCCGCCGTCGCGCGCCTCGTTGAGGAGGGCGAGGATGCGGCTCCATTTGGTGTCGTTGCTGGAAACCCGGTATTCGTCCTGGACGCGCAGTGTGCCGCCCGTGCTGAAAGTGGCCTGATCCGGCCAGACCGAGGCGTTGATGCCTTTCGGCAGACCCGTGGCCCCGAAGCGCCGGAAGAGCACGATTTTTCCACGTGCCTGATCGAGTGTGGGGATCGCCGCATCGAGCAGCCATTTGGTTGGATTCAATGCGACGTGGGAATCGAAGGTGGCCTCGAACGGGCGGGTGTTGCCGGAGGCGGTGTGCTCCTCCTTGATGCTCATGATGACGGTCTCGCCGGGGTTGGCGGCGAGAAATCCATAGGTGGCGGCGAGCACGTCGGTGTAGCTGAGTTTCTGATCGACCGACCCGTGGTAGATGGCGAAGGCGTCGTTGAGATGGCGGCAGCGGATGTCGAGAAAGCGCACGCCGGCGTCGAGTTGCTGGCCGATGGTGAGGTTCTGGCATTTCGCGGTGCCGGGAAACGGTTCGACGCGCGCGCCGGAATCGTGGGTGCCGGGAATCGAGAGCTGCGAGAGCGGCAGAGTGCCGTCGAGCGGAGTCATCCAATCATGGCCCGCCGCCAGCGCGCCTGGGGTCAGGGCACCCAGAATGACAGGTAGGATTGCCGCGGCTCGCGTCATGATCTGCGGTGGAATTGAAAAGCGGTCACAGCCTGCACCCGCAATGCAAAATTCCAACCACGAAAACCGTGAAACGCCCTCACCACGTGATCAAGCCGCGGATCAAGCCGCCGGCTGTTTCATCGCTTCGAACCGCCGTCGGGGAAGTCATCCACGGCGTGGTAGGTGGTCCTGCCGCTGTCGTTGGTCTGGAAGATGACATAGGTGCGGTTCGGATGATTCATCGGCCAGCGGGTCGAGGCGATGGTCTTGTCTCCCGCTTCGCCGCGGGTGCTCATGGTGATGTTGTAGTGGTGGTTGTGAACGGGGTCGGTGGGGCGTGAAATGGCGCTGTTGCCCGTTTCGAGCACGACCTCGGTGCCTCCGAGTTTCACCACCAGGGTCTTGCCAGAGGCGTTGACCAGACAGTAGTCGCCCTGTTTGAACGCATCGCTGTCGTCGAGCCTGACGACGAAGGGGAGCAATCCTTCCGGTTTCTGCGGTGCCAGGATGACGGCGAAGGACCGTCCCTGGTCCGGCAGGGTGATGTTGCAAAGCGGGACCTCGTTGTCAGGCGCCTTGAGCACCAGCGAGCGGCCGGATACCTTGACGGGCGCGGAGAGTGCCGTGGCGGGCAACTCGAAGTTTGCGGATGTGGAGTCCGCCCATTCGAGCGAGACTTTGCGGGGTTCCTTGTTCTTATCGCCGGCGAGCAATCGCAGTGTGATCTCATCCCCGGCTTTTTCAGCGCCCTTGGACAGCGGCGCGAGGCCGGACAGGCAGACGATGGCGAGGAGAAGCGGCGGCAGGCGGAGGTTCATGGCAGTGGTGGGTTGGGGTTTGGGTCTGGCGAAAAGGGTTTCATTCGACGGCGGCCACGGGTGTCAGCCGCTCGTCCACCGCCTGATAGGTGAGACGCCCGGTGGCCTGGTTGCGGTAGAGGAACACGTAGCAGCGGGACGCATCCCGGTGAGGCCAGCGGGTGTTGGCGAAGGGGCGTGCCTTGCCGTCCTTCGGCTGGTAGAAGGTGACTTGGTAAAAGGGCTTCTCGCCGCGGGGCGGCGGTTTGGCAAACACCGCCGCACGAGGTTTGATGATGAATTTGTTGTCGCCGAGAGAGGCGCCCAGGTTGTTCTCCGTGGCATTGAAGAACAGCACGCTGTCCGCGCCGAAGCGGGCTTCCCTGCCATTGACGACATGGACCTTGTAAGTGGCCCCGGCGGGTTCCAACAGGATGATGAAATCACCGCCCTGCGGCGGCAGCGAGACCTTGGCGACGGGGCGGTAGCCGGATTCCTGGGTGGTGTCGCGCGCCGCGAGGGAAAACTCGCGGGTGACGGGCTTGAATGATTCGCTGAGGCCCCGCGCGCCGATCTGCACCGCGTTGCCGGCCAGTTTGCCGGACAGCGGGTAGAGTGTGGTCACCGGGCCGCCCGGGACCAACAACAAGGCACGGACTCCCGCCACGCCGGGTTCCTGGGCAAGGCAGAGGGATCCGGCGAGGCAAATGGCCGGGACAAGGGTGCGGGACAAGAGGCGGTGCATGGGGGTGATGGGGAAAATCCGGGATGTTGCGCGCGGTTTCAGAGGATTTCCCGCGCATTCAGGAAACGGAAGGAGACCATTTTGAAGCGGCGCCCGAACGCGACGTTGGTCTTGGATGTCGGCGGAGTCGCGGTGGCTTGCTCGCTGGGATCGATATAATCCGGCACCCGCTGCACCACGGCTTCGCACCATGCGCGGGCCAGTATTTTCGTGCCGGAGGGATCGCGGGCATCGCCATAAGCCCTGACCACGAAGGTGTCGCCCCGCACGTTGACCAGCGGTCCGAGCGGGGTGAGCAGGTCGCCCTGTTTCACATAGCCCGGAGCACCGACCGCCTTGGCACCGGCCTCCGCCTCGGGAAAGGGGTGGCCCTGATCAGCGGCCTCCGCCACGCCGAGGCCGCGCTGGCCCTGGCGGAACGCCTCGTTGATGGAGACATCCTTGTCATCCAGCGCGCTCTGGAGCGGGCCGGACAGGGCCAGATCCTTGTCATTGCCGGGACGACGGTTGATGAAATCCGCAATCGATAGAAATGGGCCGCGAAGTCGCACCTGCTTGACGACCGCCTCGGCAAGTTCCTCGATTTGTTCATCGCTCAAAGTGCGGAAACCAAGCCACTGGTCCGGGTCCGCCGTATCGCCGAGGGTGTTCTCGTCGATCTTGCCGGCTCCCGGCAACAGCAGCGAGGGGACCGGGGTTTCCTTGGTATCAACCAACTTCGGATTCGTGTCCAGGCCAGGTGTCGCGCTGACCGGAACCTTGGCCCCTTTGAGCCCCGACAGGAATCCCTTCCAAGCCTCCACGGAGGTGGAGTTCACATTGAACATGCCATCGACCATCAGATTCGAGGCGATGCGCCGGGCGGCGTCGGGCGCCGGGTTGTTGGAGGGAAAGATCGCGCGCAGGGTTTGCAGTGGATCCGAGGTCCATGGGCGCATGCGCTCGTTCGGCAGGGGTTCAAAGTTGTTGTTGCCGATGGCGAGGAATTTCTCCAGGCGTTCCTTTTGTTCACTCCAGGCGGTGGCGCTGTTCCGGTGGGCGGAGGTGGTTCTGGGCGTGACGGAGGAATGAAAGTAATCATCCCACAGCGCCAGATTCACGAGATAGGAGTGATCCGCCGCAGGCCGGTTGGCCAACTGGCCGCGGACCTCGCCGGGGCCGATGAACGAGGGAGCGAACGAGTTGGAGATCGCATGGCTGATGGATGGCTGCAGGAACCAGGACCTCTCGCCCCGCGCCTGGCCGAACTTCGCCCCCTCGGCGGCCCCGTGCTGGAGGGCGCCGAGCGAATGGATCGGCACCCGCGGGACCGACCGCGTGATGACGTAGGAGACGCCGCCATCGGCCCAATATTCGGCTCCATAATACCCCAGGCCACTGGCGTCGCAATCCACGATGCGGTCGTTGAGGCTGTTCACCCTGCGCATGCCCACCTGGAGGGGCGACGCGCGGACGATGTCCGGGTCGAGATTATACAAATCCTGAGCCACGGAAGTGTCGTTGGCCCGCAGCATGGCCCGCCCGGTGAAGCGTGTTCCCGGGTTCTGGTTGCCTGCGAACAAGGGATCCGACTCGGTTCTCAAACCGTAAGTGAAGACGCAGATCGGCCATTTGTTGTTTTCCAACTGCGCGATCGTGTTGGCCGCCGAGGGATCACGCGGCAAGCTGGGGAAGATGTTGGGAAAGGCGTTGGCGGATATCGGCGTTTCGTCCTGAAGGCGGGAGTAAACCAGGTCGATGTTGAAACTGCCGACATATTTGGTGGTTCCGGAGGAATCCACGAGTTCGCCGATGTTATAACTCCATAGGAACATGCCTGCGTCGCTCTTGATGGCGTTGGGAGTCATCGAATACGTGATCTTCTGCGAACCGTTCATCATGTCGGGATTCGTTTCGTACGGGATGGGATAGGCATAACCCGAGGCGAACTCCCAGCCGAGTTTGCCATCGAACTGCCATGAACCCTTGCCGGGGTTCCTGATGGTGTCGCCGAAGCCCTGGGCGATGACCTGGACCTCGCCGGGCCGCAGCACCAGGTTCTGGCCCCGTCCCAACTGGCCGTAGAAGAAGAACAACCGGTCGTTGGACAGTTGCTTGATGGATCGGGTGAACGAGGTCCTGCTGCCTTGCGGGCCGTTTTCCAGGTTCAAATTCAGGTCGTAGGGAATCGCCCAGCTCTTGAAGGTGGCAAAGGCGGATTTCGGCACATGGAGGCAGACGTCGAAGGGGTTCCAGATCGTGAACACCGGATCGGCGACGAGGAAGAGGTCATACACCTTCTTCCCGTTGGCCATCCGGCTCTTGCTGATGAGCGAGTAGAGCAGCGTGAGCTGCAGTCTGGGCAGGTGCTTGTAGAGCAGGAACGGATCGCTCTTCCTGTCATTGCAGACAAGAAAAGGCATCCCTGAGGGAATCACGCCGCCATCGGCATGTTGCGGAGCAGGCGAGGGATACTCGAGTTCGGCCCAGACGTTGTGATCGACCCACAGTTCGCCAAGGTTGATGCCGGGGGCGGAACCCACCGTGTAGAGGGGGGCGACCTCCGGAGTGCCCGGGTTCGGGATGGGCGTCTCCATCAGGAAGTTGAGATCCTTGCGGAAGCCGCCCGCCCGCACGTTGGTCAGCAGCCCCAGCGCTTCGGTGGTGGCATCGTGGAAAACCGGCTTCGCGGCCTGGGCGACGAGATCGACGGTCTTCAACGAGATCAGGCGGTCGAGCGCCGGATCGGCCGCTGCCAGGGTGCCGCCCAGAAACATCTCGTGGGCGGCACGCGGTGCGGACTGCAGGCGTGCGGCGGCCGCGACGGCATCGGTGGCGGGTTTCACGGTTCCGCCGAGCCTGGCTTTCATGTTCTGGTCGCCCACCCACCAGGCGCAGGAACCGGCCGGCAGGGAGATGAGTCCCGCTTCCACTGCGTTGTGGTCGGTATCGGCTGCGACCAGGGTGACCTTCCTGGCTGCGGGCGTGGCACTGACCGGAGCGGCCGGATTGGACACCACGCTCTGGTCTCCGGAAATCAACCAACGCCGGAATTTGGGGGACGGGCGTTGCTCGGTGTTGGCCGGCCAGGAATCGAAGACGCCGATCCAGTGGTTGCCGGCGGATTTGTCGCCGGCGGCAAGCTGTTGACCGCCGGGTGCCGTGATCCGCTGGTCCGGCCCGAGCTCGCCTTGAAGTTCGTCCAGAGCCAGCATCAGGGCCAGCCGGGCGTTGCTTTGCGCCTGCAACTGCGCCGAATTGCCCGAAGCCGAACGAAGGCTGATCGCCGAGAGACCCAGCAAACCGACGGCCACCACCGTCAACAGGATCATGAGCGAGAGCACGACCACCAGGGCGAATCCGGGTTTGCCGCTGGAGGCATGACGTGTTCTGGTGTTGTGTTGGATGGGTTGGCGGGTCATGGGTTTGAGGAAAATTCGCACCCTGGCGGATGCGCGGGGCTGGAGGATCACTCTGCTGCCGGGGAATGTGGGTTTGGACGACTCGTCCGAAAGCGGACTGTGGCGGATGGCATGAAATCCGCCGCCGGTCCTCGTGGAATGGGAGTTGTCGGAAGCTTAACTTCCCGTGGATCTTGGGTCATTCTGGGTTTTCACAGCTGCGGTCATATGAATTCCGAAGAATGATGATACGTTTTAGCGTTCGGTGTCATTGTCAATTTCAAAGTTCGATCTCCGCTCGATTCGAGGATTTTTTCTGTTTTGGGGAAGGCGGTCGCTCGCGCATTTCAACGAGAGGTGCGGGCAGGGAAAGCCATGAGCGTCCATCTGGCTTGGGCCTGTTCTTGTGTCCATGGATTTCCGGATCAGCGGTCAAGCGCCTTGTCAGGAAATTCCGTCGCTGGTTTGCGTTGCTCGTTCATGATCGCCGGTGTCCGGATGGTGGTGCCGGCCGGCCAACGGGCGATTGCCGGCACCATCAACTCCACGCCGTTCGATCATCCCTCATCCGTGCGTCAAAAGGAGCATCGCATGTTCATTCCGGGCATTACGGCGAGATGCGGCCTGTTGGATCATCGTTCCGCGGTCACCTATGAATCGCCTTGCCGGTCTTCGCGGTTTTCAGAAGTTCTTCGGCGAGCGGGTTGGGAAAACGTCTTGAGGGCGAGATCGCGTGAAAATTCTCATGGATTTCCTTGAACCGGTGAAGCTCGACCAGCTGGCCCCGTTTCAATTCCCCGGTGACGACGACCGGTGGAACCAGGGCGACCCCGCCGCCGTCCCGCGCGAGCAGGCGCAGCATCGCCATGTCGTCCACCTCCGCCGCGATGATCGGCCGGATCCCGTGTTTTTGCAGGATCAGATCGAAGGCGGCGCGCAGATGACTGTCGAGCGAGGGCAGGAGCAGCGGGGTGGTGCGCAGGTCATCGGGAAATTTGAAACGCCTTCCCCGGCCCAATTTTTGACCCACCAGCGACACGGGCTGCTGTGCGAGCAGATGGCTGTGCCAGTCGTTTTCCAGATCACGACGCACCGGCAGGTTGGAGAGCACGAGGTCGAGCGTGTGCGATTTCAGCTGGGCCAAAAGCTCGGCGAGGCTGCCGGAGCGCAGCACCAGTTCCACGTCCGCGCGGGCGATGAACGGCTGGAGACAGGCGAGCTGGAATTTCCGCGAGAGCGTGGAAACACTGCCCACGCGGAGCACCCGCCGCTTCTCCGTCGGGCGTCCACCAAGGACGCTCACCAGCTCCTCCCCGGATTGGAAAATCGTCTCCGCATACTCCAGGGCGATGCGCCCCGCCTCGGTCAGCACCAGCGATTTCTTCTCCCGCAGGAAAAGCGGCTGCCCCAGGCTGTCCTCCAACTGCCGGAGCTGGACGCTGACGGCGGATTGCGAGACGCCGAGGCTCTGAGCGGCGCCGGTGAGGGTGCCGTCGTGTGCGATGGCGCGGAAATAGCGGAGGTGGTGATAGTTGAGGAAGGCCATGTCGTCGTTCGTTTTTTAAGAACGATATGACAAAAAACATCTATTGGAAGGAATTTTTGCGGATCGCTAGTCTGGCCGCGTTTCCAGGAACGGAAGCACGCACCAACACACCGACACACCCAACCGCCATGGACATACTCACCGCCATCCTCAATCCCGGAGTCCTCTTCTTCATCCTCGGCTTCATCGCCGTCATGGTGAAAAGCAACCTCAGCATCCCCGACCCGATCGTGAAGTTCGTCAGCCTCTATCTGATGCTCTCGATCGGCTTCAAGGGCGGCGTGAGCCTTTACCACTCCAGCCTGTTCGGGGACGGCATCATCATCATCGCCATCATCCTCGCGATGAGCGCGCTGGTGCCGGTTTATTCGTATTTCCTGCTCAAGAAGAGACTCGGGGTGGCGGATGCCGCCGCCATCGGGGCGACCTACGGTTCCAACAGCACGCTCACCTACATCACGGCGGCGGGCTTCCTCAGTTCCATCGGGGTGGGCTACGAGGGCTACATGACCGTGGCGCTGGTGGTCATGGAAACGCCCGCCATCATCCTCTCCGTGGTGATGGCGCAGATGGCCATGAAAGGGACGGCCGCCAAATCGACGAGGATCGTGCTGAAGGACGCGCTCACCGACGGCACGCTGCTGGTGCTCGTCGGCAGCATGGTCATCGGCTACACGCTGACGGTGCTCGGGACGGAGAAGTCACCGCTGTCGAGTTTCATCGGCGGGGACATGTTCACCGGCATGCTGGTGTTTTTCCTCCTCTACATGGGCACGCTGGTGGGCAGGAAGTTCAAGGAAATGGAATCCTTCCCGCCCGTGTTGATCGCCTTCGCCATCATCGCGCCCATCGTCAACGGAGCCATCGCCCTGCTGCTCTGCAAACTCTTCGGCTTCGAACCCGGGGACTCGCTGCTGCTCGTGATCCTCTGTGCCTCGTCCTCCTACATCGTGGCGCCGGCCATCTTGAAGGACACCCTGCCCGAGGCGAATCCGGCGAAATACCTCACCATGAGCATGGGCATCACCTTTCCACTCAACATCGTGCTCGGCATCCCGGTCTTCTGGTGGATCATCCAGAACTGGCTCTG
>JALOUA010000260.1 GCA_025457625.1 Akkermansiaceae bacterium | reverse complement strand
CACGAGGGTTATCTCGCGCATCCGGTGCATTCGTATTGGGACGACTTCTGGGGCGTGCGCGGTTTGGAAGCGGCGGCGGATCTCGCGGCAGCCGCCGGCCGGCACGACGATGCGGAATGCTGGCGCAAGGAGGCATGCTATTTCCAAAACGACCTGCTGTGGTCGCTGGACAAGGTGATCAAGGACAAAAACCTCAACTACATCCCGGGCTCGGTCGAGTGGGCGGACTTCGATCCCACCGCCACCTCCAACGCCATCGCCATGCTCGACTTCGCGGACGTGCTGCCATCCGGGCCGCTGCATGCGATGCTCGACACATATCTCGACGGCCACCGCCGCAAACACGGCGGCGAGATGCAGTGGAACAATTACACCGCCTACGAGATCCGCATCATCGGTGCCTTCGTCCGGCTCGGCAAACGCGGCATCGCCAACGAGCTGCTCGGGTTCTTTCTATCAGACCGCCGCCCGCGCGAATGGAACCAGTGGCCGGAGATCACCTGGCGCGACCCGCTCTCGCCCGGCCACCTCGGCGATGTGCCGCACACCTGGATCGCCGCGGAATACATCCTCGCGCTGACCTCGATGGTGGCCGCGGAACGCGAGGCCTCCGCCTCGCTGGTGCTGGCCTCCGGCATGCCATGGGAGTGGATTGCCGCGGGGAACGGCTTTGCGGTTGCAAAGCTCCCCACCCGCTACGGGCCGCTGGATTTCCGAATCCACGCTGGCGGTGACGGGTTCATCCATGTGGCGATCGCGGATACGGTATCCATGCCGCCCGGTGGTTTGTCGGTCATCCCGCCTTTGCCGGAGGGGAAACGGATTTCCTCAGCCAGGGCGGAGCGCGGAGAGTGTGTGATGCGCGGCAACGAGCTGCAAATCCTCGGATTGCCCTGCGTGGTGGAACTGCGGCTTGATGGGTGAGCGGGCGGGGATTCCGGGGCTGCCTGTTTTTCTTCAGCGGTCCCAGGCCACGACTTTTTTCGCCACGTTCTGACCGCAGAGCACGACCATGGGCATGCCGCCACCCGGGTTCACGGAGCCGCCGACGAAGAACAGGTTCGGATACTTGACGCTTTGTTTCGGCGCCTTGAAGGCGAGGTTCTTGAAGCGGTCGCTGACGACGCCGTAGATCGAGCCTTTGTTGGAATGGTATTGCTCGCGGATGTCGAGCGGCGTCCAGCAGTGTTCGAAAACGACGTGCTTGCGCAGGTCCTTCAGGCCCATGCGCTCGAGTTTGTCGAGCACGCGTTCCTTGAAGGCCAGATAGTCCTCGCGGGTCAGCGGCCTGTCATCATCGATGTGCGGAATGTGCGGCAGGATTTTCAGGCAGTCGCAACCGGCGGGCGCCACGGTGGGATCGCTGCGCGAGGCGGCAACCAGATAGATGGTGGGGTCCGGCGGCAGCTCGCGTTTGCGGAACACGGTGTGGAAGTGCTCCTTCTGGTGGTCGGAATAGAAGAAGTTGTGATGCGCGAGTTGTTCGTATTTGCGGTCGAGCCCGAGTTCCAGCACGAGACCGGAGCACGAAGGTTCGTATTTCTCCAGCGTCTTCATGAAGGCCTCATCCTCGGCGAGGAGTTTCTCATAAGCGGGAATCACCTCCATGTTGGAAACAATGATGTCCGCCGGATGGAATTCGCCATTGGCGACAATGCCGGTGACGCGGCCGCCCTGCTTGCGCACTTCGCCGACCTCGCTGTTGAGCACCACTTTGACGCCGAGTTCGTCCATCAGGCGTCCCAGCCCGAGTGCGATGCCATACAAGCCCCCGTCCACATACCACAAGTCGTAACGGAACTGGATGGTGGCCATGCAGTTCATGAAAGCCGGCGAGTGATACGCGGACGAACCGACATACTTGATGAAGTAATCGAAGATGTCGCGCATGTGGCGGGTCCTGAGGTGGCGCGCCACGCCGCCGTGCATCGTGCGGAAGAGGTCGAACTTGAGGAACTTGCCGAGTCCGTAGAACTCGCGGAAGCCCGCCGCGTCGTCGAGCCCCTGTTCGAAGTATCCGTCGTTCACGAGATCATAGAGATCGGCGGAGTATTTGAGGAATCGCTCCACGTTGGCCGGGTCCTCGCCCACCTTGCGCGCCTCGGCGGCCATGACCGCCGGATCGGGATCGAGATCGACCACCTTGCCGTCCTCGAAGAAATTCCGCCAATGCGGCCGCAGCGCGCGGATCGGGATGTAGTCGCTCATTTTCCGGCCGGAGCGTTCGAAGAGGCGCTCGAAAATATGCGGCAGCGTGAGGATGGATGGCCCGAGATCGAAGGTGTAGCCCTGCGCCTTGAGCACGTTGAGCTTGCCGCCGATCTGCGGGTTTTTCTCGTGGATGGTGACGTCGTAGCCGTCCTGGGCGAGCGAGATGGCCGCCGACAGGCCGCCGAGGCCGGAGCCGATGACGATGACTTTGCGTGGATTCATGGCGGAGATCAATGAGGGGTGATTCTGGCGAGTTGCTCTTTGGCGATGTGATCGTTCGGATGCTCGGCAAGGGCTTTTTTGAAATACTCCGCGGCGTGGGCTTCTTCACCGAGTTTCAGATAGGTGAGGCCGATGAAAGTGCGGCAACTGCTCAGGCCCCAGCGTGGTTCGAAGGGCTTGGGCGGGTGTTTCGCCTCGATCAGAAAAAGCTTCTCCGCCGCGAGCAGGGTGGCCAGCGCCTTGCGGTGGTCAGCGGCGTTTTTCGCGGTGTGGAGGAGTCCGGTTCCAAACAGATATTTGACACGCGGGTTGTCCGCGCCCGAGTGGAGTGCGTGTTTTTGATGTTCCTGCACGCGCGGGCCGTAGCGGATGGCACGCAGCAGGCCGCCGCGGATTTTCATGCCGTAGAGCGTGCCGAGCAGCGCATGGCTCTCGGCATGATGAGGATCGATCCTTACGGCGGATTCGAGCGCGTCGATGGCGTCCTGCATCGCGGCGTTTGCGGCTGGCATGTCGGGCGTGGACTGGCTTTCGATCTGCAGCATGCGGTGGAAGGACGCGACCCCCTGCCAGTAGAAATTGACCGGCGACTGCGGCGTCATGGCGGCGGCCGTCCTGAAATGGTGCGCGGCCTTGGCAAAGCGCGCGCCGTCCCAGGCGCGGAAAGCCGCGGAAAACTCGCTGATGCCGGCGCTGGTCAGCCGGTCGGCCGCATCATCCGCCCGCGCGACCATCGCTGTCGCCGTCGCCAGTAAACCGATTGCCATTGCCCGAATCATTTCTTGACGGAGCTTTACGCCATCGGCTGCATGCCGCAAACAGATTATGGAATATGGCACACTCATCGCCCGCCAGCGGACGTTTTTCCTGTCCGGAGGGACCGCCGCGCCCGGATTCCGCCGCGGCATGCTCGGCGAGCTGGAAAACGGGCTGATCGGGCGCGAGGCGGAACTGCTTGAAGCGCTGCGCGCCGATCTTGGGAAAAACCCGCACGAAGCCTACGCCTCCGAAATCGGTTTCGTGCTCGGCGAGGCGCGCCACGCGATCAAGAACCTGCCGCATTGGATCAGGCCGGAACGGCGGCGCGCGCCCTTTGCCGCCTGGCCGTCGCGCGCGCAACTGCGGCACGAACCCTACGGCGTGAGCCTGATCATCGGGCCGTGGAATTATCCGCTGCAACTGCTGCTCGCCCCCCTGGTGGGAGCCATCGCCGCCGGCAACACCGCGGTGCTCAAGCCCTCGGAATTCGCGCCGCACACCGCGGCGGTGATCGCGACAATGATCAAGCAGCGCTTTGACGAAAATTTCATTGCCTTGGTGGAAGGCGCGCGGGACTGCGCGGAGGCCTTGCTGCGGGAGAAATTCGACAAGATCTTCTTCACCGGCAGCACCGGCACCGGGCGGGCGGTGATGGCCGCGGCGGCCCGCCACCTGACACCCGTCACGCTGGAACTCGGCGGCAAGTGCCCGTGCCTCGTCGCGGCCGACGCGCCGGTCACGATAACCGCCCGGCGCATCGTCTGGGGGAAATTCATGAATGCCGGGCAGACCTGCGTCGCTCCGGACCACCTCTGGGTGGACCGGCGGATCGCGCCCGCGCTGCTCGATGCCATGCGCGCGGAAATCCGGCGCTTTTATGGCGAAAACCCGCAACAAAGCCCGGACTACGGACGCATCATCAACCGCCGGCACTTCGACCGGCTTCACGCCCTGCTGGCCGACGGGAAAATCTTCCACGGCGGCCGCGCGGATGCGGATGGGTTGTACATCGAACCCTCCATTCTAACCGATCTGCCGCCGGATTCCGCCGTCATGCGCGAGGAGATTTTCGGCCCGATCCTGCCGGTGCTCGAGTATGACGACATCACGGATGTTCTAACAACCCAGCGCGGGCTTCCGCCGCCGCTGGCGTTTTACCTCTTCACCGCGGACCGCGCCCTGCAGGAGCGCGTGCTGGCCGAGACACGCTCCGGCGGCGTCTGCATCAACGACACCATCAGCCACATCATCGGCAACGACCTGCCCTTCGGCGGGGTGGGGGAGAGCGGCATGGGAACCTATCACGGACGCGCGACCTTCGAATGTTTTTCCCACCGCCGCGCGGTGTTGCGGCGGCCTTTCCGGATCGATCCGTCGTTCCGCTACCCGCCGCCCAAGGCCTCGCTGGAAACTCTGAAACGCGTGATGCGGTATTTCGGTTGAATATCTCCGCCGTGTGGGCGACGGAGCAAAACCGGATTTTCTGCCGGAGCAAAAGCGGACGAATCATAGCGTGAAATGGCCGGGAATCGGCGGCCATGTCAGGTTTGGCGAATGCGGCCGGAAAGACTCAAGGCACCGGTGTGGATGACTTGTGGCAGGCCATGGCGTTCGCGGCGGTCGAGGACGCGGGCGAAAGTGGACTGGCCGGGGAGGGTGTAGGTGATGGTTTCCTTGT
>JALOUA010000259.1 GCA_025457625.1 Akkermansiaceae bacterium | reverse complement strand
GGAGTTTTCCCATCTCCTCGTTGTCCCCGATGTCGGCGGGCGCGTTGCCTTCGAAGACGATCGGCACCTGTGGGGCCGAGCCGCCGGCTTTCGCGCGTTCCAGCACCTCGTCGAGCACGGCGTCGCGTTCGTCTTCCGGCAACCACACGATCTGGAACGGACTGTTGGCGGCAAGCGCTCCTGCCTGGTCGTTGTAAATCCCCTCGCCGGGCCGCGTGAGCATGCGCGGCGCGGGGTTGTCGTCATCCATGATCAGGTGCGCGTCCGCCTCGTTGCACTGGAGCGCGACGCGGATGACCATCTGGCCGAGCGTGGCGCGGGCGAGCGTGTAGGCGCCACCGAGCGTCTGCGATCCGAGGATGACATGAATGCCGAAGGCGCGGCCCTGGCGCACGATGCGGTCTAACAACAACGAGGACTCCTGCGCGACCGAGTCGTCCTCGGTGAAAAATTCCTGGAACTCGTCGATGAGCAGCAACGTGCGTGGCATCGGTCCGGCGCCGGGCGTGCGCTTGTAGCCCGCCACGTCCTGCGCACCGGCCTTGCGGAATAGCTCGCCGCGGCGTTTCAACTCGGCATCCACCCGCTGCAGCACGCTGAGCGCGAACTCGCGTTCACGGCGTAGCACTTGAACTCCACGCCCTTCTTGAAATCCACCAGATAGAACTCGACCTGCTGCGGCGAGGCCCAGCGCGCGAGGTTGGTGATGATGACATGAAACAGGGTGGACTTGCCGGACCCCGTCTTGCCGGCGACGAGCATGTGCTGGCGCGTGCCCTTGCCGATGGCCAGCATCTGGAGCTTCCTCGCGCCGGTGCGGCCGATCGGCACGCGCAGCTCCTCGCCGGTTTCAAGACTCCACTCCCCGCCCGGCGGCGGCGCGACTTGTGAAAACGGCACCTGGACGCGGTTCGAATCGATGCTCGCTCTGCCGATGCGGTGGACGAGTTCCACCGAATCATGGGGCGAGGGCGGGGGATCAAACACCACCTCGTCCGCTCCGGCGGGCGCGTCTGTCAGATGGAACGCGCCATCCTTCAAAACCGCGCGGCGGCAGACGCGGCGGAGCTCGTCATCGAGCGCGGGATCCGGTGATGGCAGGCGCGCATCGCGCTGGATGAGCAGGTGCACGCCACAGCGCGCGCCGCTGGAGGCGATCGATCGCAGGCGCCGGGCCGCGCTGTCGCTGAAGGCGGCGGGAAACCCGGCGATGACGACGAAGCGGTATTTCTCGGCGATGGTGCCGGCCTGCTCGTTGTAGGCGTGGATGTCCGCGTATTCGTCGCGCAGATACATCTGGATCAGCTTTTCGATGTGCTCGTTGATCTCCGCGAGCCGCTCCTCGATGTGCGTGGACTGTGTCCAGATGCGGCTGGTGATGAGCGTCTCCTCGTAATCCGCGAGGTGCATGAGTCCCGCGAAATCCTTGCCGAGTCCCACGGGATCGATGAACAGGAACGAAGCCCGCCCGGGCGGATGCGAGGCGATGATTCGCAGCGCGGTGGCATGCAGCACGCGCGCGGCACTGCCGTCGTCCGGACCGTCGGTCTCTAACAACAATGAGCCGTGATCGGGAAAGCCCAGCGCGAAGGGCGCGGCGACGCGTCCCAAATCCGTTAGATGGAACACATCCGCCGCCGGCAGTCCTCCCGCCAGCTTGGCGGCATCCACCGCCACCTGGCCGATGCGCACGGCGCGGGGCGCGGTTTCCGGTGCTTCCCATGACGCGCAGGCGGCGGGAGTCCACTCGGGAAACGCCTGCAGCGAGGCTTGTCCGCTCGCATTCAGATGATCGAACGCGGGAACGACCCTGGCGTTCCATGATTCGGCGAGCCTGGCGATCTCCGCGGCGGTTTCCGCCTCGATCTCCGCCTTTTGTTCGTCCTGTCCGGCATCGAAAACGCGGTTGCGTTCCGCGGATTCCGCGCGGGCGGCGTTGATGGCGGCATCGCGCTCCGCTTCGAGACGCGCGGTGCGCTTCTGATAGAGACGCTCCATGCGGGCGGGCAGGCGCTGGAAGCGCCCGTCGAGGTGTTTTTGTCCTGTAGCAATGCGTGCGCGCCATTCCTCGCCGGTTTCGCGGAAGGTTTCGCCGAGGTTCCTGCCCTCTTCCTCCTCCGCCTCTCTCATCCCCTTTTCGAGAGCGGCGAAGCGCGCGGCGGATTGGCTGGCGGCGGCCGCCTCAAGCGCACGTGCCTTGGCGAGCAATCCAGCCGCACGCCTGATGACCGACCATGATGACAACAAGGCCGCGCCCCAGACCGCGATGAGCGCGCCTTCGGCAAGCAGCAGCGATGGCAGCACGGCGCGGAATCCGCCGCCACCGGCACGCAGCGCGATCCATGAATGCGCGACAAGGACGACGCCCATCAGCACCGAGAGCGGAACGAGGCGCAAAAACCACGGCAACGGCAGTTTGGCCGCGGAGTCGGCCGTTTCCCGCGCCGCGGCAAGGGTGTCTAACAAATCCGCGCGGGTTTGTTCCGGGGTTTGCGGTTCGCCGATATCGGGGGCGCCGCCGCGCCTGCCATTGAAGCGCGGGGCGATGACCGGCCGGAAGGTGCGCAATGACGAGAGCACGCGTTTGCGGATTTCGCGGCGCGTGGCGCGGTCGGCAACCAGGGAATTCTGGAACGCCTCGTTGACGGCGGCGGCATGCTCGAACTCCTGCTGGCGCATTTGCCGGCGTTGCATCAGATCGCCCTGCGCGCGGCCGATGCGACGGTCCTTGATCTGCTGCGTGCTCTGTGCCAGCGCGGCCTTGCTCGCGTGATACGCCTGCTGGACCCGCGCCACCCTGGCCTCGGCGGCGGCTCGCGCGTCCGCAAGCTTGAGTTTGAAATCCCTGTCGATCGCCTGAATGCGGACATCGAGCTTGAGGGTTTCCGCCTCCGCGTGCTGCTGCGCCCAGCGGCGCAAGGTGGAGAGTTTCTCCGCCTTGGTCTTGAGCACGGCCTTCTCCGCCGCAGTGATTGAAGCGATGCCGGATTTGAGCCGGTCGATCTCTTCGGTCACCTTGCGGGGATCGATGGCGTCATTCGCAATCTGCATGAACTTTTTCCAACAAGTGATCGAGTTCTTCGAGGGTTCGGAGGGCGCTGGAAACCGTATCGCGCACTTCGGATAGATACAAGGCCTCGAAGTCGGCGGCCTTCTTGTCGCGCCACGATTGGCGGGTTTCGTCCCAACGGCTCAGGAGCTGGCGTGTGGCCATCGTGAGCAATCCCCTGCTGGCGGCGGCGCTCATGGCTCCGCCCCCTCTCCTCCCGCAGCCGGGGCGGCGGGTTTCGGCGCAGGGGCCTTTCCGGCATAATCCTGAAGCGCCTTGATCGATTCTCCCAGCGAGTGGACGCCCTTGGGCAAATGGTTGCCGACCAGATGGAACGCGGGATCGAGCTGGCGAAGCAGCGGCGTCGCGCGGTTGTCGAACTGCATGCGCCAGCGTTTGAGCACGCGGAGTTTCTCCTCGGCCTCCTCGACGCGGCGCTGCGCCCTGGCCACGGCCATCTTGTGGGACGCATGGCTCTCGGTGGGCCGCGTGACGCGCGCGTTGTAATATTCGGCTTCGGCCTGTTCGAGCTGCTTGACGCGAAGTTTCATCTGGCCCGTCCAGTGGTTGGATCGGTCCACATCCAGCCATGTGCGGGTGCGGCGCACCTCGCCCTCGGCGTCTTCGAGCGCGACGCGCGCCTTTTCCAGAAACCCGATGAGGTCCGCGCGGAAGGCTTCGAGCGCGTCGATGGAGGAAACGTTTGCCTGTCCGTCCATGGCAGGAATCTGTTAGCGCTGGTCGAGATACTGCTGGATGCGCTCCGCCTTGCGCAGCAGGTAGGGCGTGTGGCGTTCGGAGAGTTCGAGGAAGGCCTTTATCGTCTTCATGAGCTGGGTGAACTCGCCGGCGAATTTCTCCTGCTCCTGGTCCTGCCAGGTGTCGCCCAGCGCGGTGAAGCGCGCCATCAGCGAGGCCGTGCGCTCGCGCAGGTCGCCGTTGAATCGCTTGAGCTCCGCGGCAAAGCGCCGGACTTCCTCGGGATCGATGATGGCTTGGGACATGGTATTTTCCGCGGCGTGATTTCATCCGCCGCCTTTCGGAAACATCAAACGCCGTTTTGCGTGCTGAGCCAAACCGAAAAGCGAGGGCAGCGACGTGGCCGGCCGGGCGGGGTTTCGTCTGGAATGGATGCGTTCCGGCGGCAACTCGTGGTTTTCAAGTTCGGGCGGGCCCTCATTTCATCCTGCTGATCCGGGTTGATCCGCACGGCAATACGCGCCACTCTCGGCGCGTCTTCCCGCACGAATTTTCCCCACCCATGCGCATCGATTGTCACGTTCACGTCGTCGGCACCGGCACCGCTGGCATGGACTGTTGGTACCGGCCACGCGGTCTGACGCGGATCGGCGAGCCTTTCCTCGTGCGCTCGGTTGGCCTGACCAGGCGCGATCTCCACGGACCGGACTTCGACCGGGCCTACATCGAAAAACTGCGCGATTTCATACGCGCATCGACACGGATCGACCGCGCCCTGCTGCTCGCCCACGAGCTGCCGCACCGCGATGACGGCACACCCATGCCCTGGTGCTCGTCGCTGTATGTGCCCAACCATTACGTGCTGCGGCTCGCGCAGCAGCATCCCGAATTCCTCGCCGCCGTGTCGATCCATCCGGCGCGCAAGGACGCGCTCGACGAGTTGGAAATATGCCTTGCCCACGGCGCGGCGGCGCTCAAGTGCCTGCCCAACGTGCAGGGCATCGATTGGAACGACCGCCGATACACCCGCTTTCTCGAACGCATGGCCGAAGCCGGTCTGCCGCTGCTCGCACACACCGGCAGCGAGCGCACGATGCCGGTGGTGGATGCGAAACTCGCCTCACCGCGTGTCCTGACCCTGCCGCTCGAAATCGGCGTCACCTGCATCGCGGCACATTCCGGCACCGGCATGATGCTGCTCGATCCCGACTACTTCGAGGTCTTCACGGAAATGCTGGAGAAGCATCCCAATCTTTACGGTGACAACAGCGCGCTCGCCGCACCGAATTTCCGCCTGCGGCCGTCGGCCCTGCGGCGTTTGACCTCGGAACCGGTCGCCAGCCGCATCCTTCATGGCAGCGACCTGCCGGTGCCCTCCAGCGGCATTCTCACATGGGCCGGGCGGATGCTTTCCACCGCCGATTACCTCGCGAGCCGGCGCATCGCCAACCCGCTGGAACGCGACGCATGGCTCAAACTCAAACTCGGCTTCGATGAAGCCACCTTCACCCGCGCCGCAGATATTCTGCGGGGCGCCAAGCCGATGGCATGACTTGCGAATCGCCGGAATTTCGAGGAAACCGTGCCCGGTCTGGACAGGTGCAAACCGATTCCGGAAACACCCGGAGCGTTCCCTAACCCAGGGTGACTCCACTAGCCCGCATTTCTCACAGAAGAGTATCGACCGCCGGGTGTTAGTTGTGTAAAGCGTTGGTCGTCAAACTGATGCACTACAAACCACAACCCAA
>JALOUA010000258.1 GCA_025457625.1 Akkermansiaceae bacterium | reverse complement strand
AGTGCCATCGACATTAAAGCGGAGGATCACAAAGTCCGAGTCGATGCCGCTGGTTCCCGACATTCCTGCCAGCAGCACCTTTCCGTCAGGTTGGACTGCGACGGAAAATCCGTGGCATCCGGAACTGCCGTCGCTGGCAGTTGCCATTCCGCCTGTTCCGAAACTCGGATCAAGACTTCCCGGCGAGTCAAATTGCAGCGACATCGGAGCGAGGTCCGGGTCATCTTCCCCACCGCCGACTTCCGCCAACATTACGGGTTTCCTCACCAGGCCAGTGGCACCAAGTGCCAAGTCCGCGGCGGTCACGGAACCATCCGCGATGGCACCGCTGGTGATGGCATCCGGTGCGAGGGCAGCGCCGGTGACCGCACCGTTGGCGAGCTTGGCGGCGGTGACGGCACCATCGGCCAGCATCGTGCTGGTGACGCCGCCGGGGGCGACGGCTTCGGCCTGCTGCGCGGCCAACGCGTAACCGGTGGCGGCGATGCGTCGGTCGGGCGACAACAATTCAAACGGCCCTTCGCCGGCGGTGGCGAACCACAGGCGCAGGGCGACGGTTTGGTGATCCGTGAAGACGGCGGACGGAATTGCGCTGGACATGTTAGGAACCGTGGTGTCGCCGAGCAACACGGCGTAATGACCTTTGGCAATCGGGACCGCGACGGCGCTCGCCGGTTGCGCGCCGCCGGTGCTGGTCGCGTCGTTGGACCAATAGGTGGTGGTTCCCGCGCCATCGACGAGGGCGAACTTGAAATGGCCGGTGCCGTCGTAATTGAGCCCGTTCACGGCGATCCGTCCCTGATGGTTGAGGATTCCCGGCGGATTGACCGCAAGCGCGGGTGCCAACAGCGCGAGCAGCATGAGATGGATGATGCGGATCGTTTTCATGACGGTTTTTCGGTTAGGGTTTCGAGATTCCAATGCGATAGAAATTGCGGGGGGCCGTGGCGGAGGTATCCCGGATGATCACGTCGGTTTGAGGTACGGCCATGACGGGAAGGTTGGCGATCGGCGAGAAGGGCGTGATCAGGTCCGGGCTGGACAAGAGCGTGTAGATGCGCTCCGGGATCACCCGGTTGAGTTGCAGGTCGGCGGTTCCCGCCACCCGGTCCACGGCGACTACTGTCATGGCGAAGCGCGCCAATGGATCGATGGGTGAGAATCCGCTCAGAAATTCAAACCGGTTGTCCTGTTGGTCGGCATCGGGGTCCGCGGTGGGAGCGGCATCCGCATTCGGCGGCAGGCCGAACCAGCCGACCTGCCAGTCGTCGTCGATGCCGTCGGCCGCGTAGGTTCCGAAGTCGTCGGTCGAAATGTTGAGCACCGTCAGGCTGAAACCATCCGGATCGGTGATGCCGTGATGGCTGCCGTGGACGGTGGCGGATTCGTCCTGATAGACGCTGGCGGCGGTGACGAGACCCGCGGTGCCGATGCCTGCGAGAGCCTCGCTATGCTCGCTCCACACCACTTCCGTGGCAGCGACCGCCAGCGTGGTCCCGTCGTCCAGGGTTGCCGTCGCCGTGAGTTGACGGGTGCCCCGTTCCTCGACGGTGGCCGGCATGGCGGACACCGCCAAGGTCCGCGGATCATAAAGCTGGCCGATCAAATTGGGTTTGGCCTGTGTTCCGAAAGCGGTGATTTCTCCGGGAACACCATGGGATTCGCCGCCCACGGAGATTTCCGCCGAGATCGTCTCATTTCCGCCGGACACCGCACCGCCACCGGCGGGGGTGCCGGGCGGCGCGTGCAGCAGTTGATGGTTCGCGCTAGAAGCGGAAGAGCCGGCCTGCGCCATGGCTTGCGGATGGGTCCCAAACAGAAGCGCGCAAGCCGCCATAGGGCATATGCACTTTTTCATGACTCCAAGGAGGTTGGTGATTCCGCTGGAGAAGTCCGGGGGATGGCCAACATGAGGGGAGTTATTGAACCATGCCTCTTCAGCAATGGAATGGGTACTCCCGGAAACCTGCCAAATGCAACAAATCCATTTCTAGTCTGGGTAGAAATGGATTTGTGAGTGATCAGGAGGCGGCAGGCGCTACGGAGGGCACTGCTCCACACCGGCAGCAGGGCTGGCCCGGGCTTGGGAAATGCCCGTCTATTGCATATGGGCAATCGTCGAAATGCGGGCAGAACAGCACATGCAACGGGATGTGGGTGAGATCTTCAATGGCGAGCAGCAGGTCGCCGGAGGGCAGGTGTTCGCCGGTTTCCCAGTGGCCCCAGGTGGCGGTGGAGACACCGAGTTTTTCGGCGGCATTGGCGATGTTGAGGTCCTGCCCCATGCGCCAGCGCTTGAGCCGCATCCCAAGCGCGATGCGGGCGGAGTAATGATGGCTGTGATGTCCGGAGTCCATTGGACCGTCAATGGGTAATGAACCGCAGATGAACGCCGATGGACAATTGATTTTAAGAAAATTCTGAAAAATTCAGGAGAAGAGGATGTCGCAAGCACGGGCAATTCCGCGGCAATAGAGTGGTGCCAGGGTGCCCCCGCGACGGGCCGGGACCGCAAGTCCTGTCACGATTCATGCGCACCGGAAAACTCAGCCTTGTTCGCTGTCACCGAGCGCCACGATGGCGGCCATGATGCGCTTGGCGATGCGCTCGTAGTCGTCCTTGCCTTTGGCGGCCTTGATTTCCTCGGGCGTCAGGTGGATCGGTGCGCCGACGCTCACGGTGATGCGGGCGAAGCGGATGCGGGCCGAGCCGCGCGGCAGGGCGTCGCGGGCGCCGGAAATGCGGACCGGCTGGATGGGCACGCCGGATTTCACGGCGATCAGGCCGATGCCGGGCGCGGCCTCGCCGAGGACACCGTCATGGCTGCGCTCGCCCTCGGGAAATACCAGCACGCGGTGGCCTTCCCTGAGTTTGCGGATGATGGTCTTGAGGCTGGCCATGTCCGGCCGGTCCTGGTCCACCGGGATTGCGTTCCACTTCGTGTAAAGCCAGCGTGTGACCGGGGTGAACAAGGTCTTGCGCGCCAGATAGACCATCTCGTCCTGGTAGAGATTGCCGATGAGCGGCGGATCGAGGAAACTCTGGTGATTGGAGGCCACGAGCACCGGCCCTTCGGTGATCAGGTGTTCCCGCCCCACGATGCGCATGCCGAACATCGAGCGGAAAGCCGCCCCGAAGGACATCCAGCCGAGCCAGTAGATCCATTTCATGAGAAAGCCGGGAAAATTCACAAGGGCGGCAGGCCGAGCATTTCGGGCAGGGCCTCGCGCGGGCGCCAGGTGAGGATTTCAGGGTCGCCGTCGGTCACCAGCACGGTGTGCTCGAAGTGCGCGGAGGGCTTGCGGTCCTCGGTGATGACCGTCCAGCCGTCGTCGAGTATCCTAACAGACGGCACGCCGGCGTTGACCATCGGTTCGATGGCGAGCGTCATGCCGGGCATCAGCACCGGCGACTTGCCGTTGGGGCGGTAGTTGGGCACCTGGGGTTCCTCGTGGAGGCGGCGGCCGACGCCGTGACCGACAAACTCGCGGACCACGGAGAAGCCGCGCGGTTTGACGAAGGCCTCGACCGAGCCGCAGAGGTCGGCAAGCCGCCGGCCGGCGCGCGCGTGGGTGATGGCTTCGAAGAGCGATTGTTCGGTTGCGGCGAGCAGGCGCTTGGTTTCTGCCGGAATATCACCGGCGGCCACGGTGGTCGCGTTGTCGCCGATGAAGCCGCCCTTGATGATGCCGACGTCGATCTTGACGATGTCGCCGGGCATGATCCGGCGCGGGCCGCCGATGCCGTGCACGACCTCCTCGTTGACGGAAATGCAGATGTGCCCGGAAAACCCGCGGTAGTTGAGAAAGGCGCTGCGGCAGTCGTTTTCGCGCATCAGATCGGCCGCCAGGCGGTCGATCTCGCCGGTGGTGCGGCCGGGCACCACCTCGCGGGCGAGCGCGAGCAGGATGGAAGCCGCGGTTTTTCCCGCGACCCGCATCGCCTCGATCTCACGGGGCGACTTGATGGGAATGCGGTGGCGGCGCATGCTTCAACCTTTGCTAGCCGACGGAGCGATCACCGCTCAATGGGCACCCTTGTAGATGTAGGCGGTGATGCCGATGACGACGAGCACGGCAATGACCGTCCACAGATAGACGATGGCGGTGCGCGGCGCGGCGTTGCTGCCCTGTTGGAGGCGGTCGTAGCGGCCCTTGAGCTTGCCCTTGCGCAGGAAGCCGTCGTAGTGCTTCTGCAGGAGTTGGGTTTCCACCTGGCGCATCACGTCGAGCACGACGCCGACCATGATGAGCAGCGAGGTGCCGCCGAAGAAATGCAGGACCAGCGAGCCCGGCGGAAGACCGACGAGGGCACCGACACCGACCGGCAGGATGAACAATACGGTGAGGAAAATCGCGCCCGCGAAGGTCAGGCGGGTCATCGTGAAGTCGAGGAAATCGGCGGTGGGTTTGCCCGGGCGCACACCGGGGATGTAGCCGCCGTTGCGCTTGAGGTCCTCGGCGATTTGCGAGGGCTGGAACATCATCGCCACCCAGAAGTAGGAGAACAGGAAGATGCCGATCCCGCCGAGAATGTAATACCACATGCCTCCGCCGACGAGTTCGCCATAGACTTTGGTGGCCCATGGCTGGCCGGCGAAGAACCACTGCAGCATCATCGGCGGCAGCGAGAGCACCGCGGAGGCGAAGATGATGGGCATCACGCCGGCGTAGTTGACCTTGAGCGGCAGATACTGCGTCTGGCCGCCGAACTGCTTGCGGCCGACGACGCGCTTGGCGTATTGCACGGCGATGCGGCGCTGCGCCTGGGTGATCGAGACGGTGGCCGCGATGACGACGAGCAGCAGCGCGATCATCACCACCATCATGATGGCGCGGTAGGAGCCGCCATCACCGGTGACGAAGTATTTCCACGCCTGGATGAGCGCGCCGGGCAG
>JALOUA010000257.1 GCA_025457625.1 Akkermansiaceae bacterium | reverse complement strand
GCGACGGTCACAGACCGACGCTACAGTTGAAGGGCCGCCCCTGCGGGGCATGTCGCGTTCGCTCGTGTCCAAAACGGCGACAAGCCTTCGTCGTTTTTCGGCGGTAGCGCGCCACCTTTGATGGAGCGCCCGGATGGGTGGAAGCTTGGGGACAGGATGTCCCCGGGACGGACTGGGACTGCAAGTCCCAGCCACACTGGGGGTCTCAGATGGCCTTCGGCATCTTGGTCCATGCGCCTTTTTTCGCGCTGCTCTTGAGGCAGGTTTCGATGAAGGCGAGGCCGGTCCAGCCGTCTTCGACGGTGGCGTATTTGCTGCCGTCGCAGTTGAATTTTTTGCCGGCCTTCCATTTGCGGACGTCGGCTTCGAAGCAGCGGTGGAGGCGGGCGAAGGCGTCGTGGAAGGCCTCGGGGTGGCCTGAGGGGATGGTCGGCTCGGCCATCAGGTCGGCGGGGACGTTTTTCGGCAGGAAGCCATCGCCGGGAGTGACCGCGCCGCGCCAGTAAACGCGGTCCGGCTGGTCGGGCAGGTGGATGGTGAGTTTTTCGGGTTCCTCCTGTTTCCAGACAAGGGTGCCTTTGGAGCCGGCGATGACGATGCCGAGGTCGTTCTTGTGGCCGATGCAGATTTGCGAGGCGCGGACGAGGGCCTTGCCGCCGTTGGAGAGTTTGCAATAGATGGTGAAGTGGTCGTCGAGCATGCGGCCGGGGACGAAGGTTTCCAACTGCGCGGAGACATCGGTGACATCGAGGCCGGTGACGTAGCGGAGCTGCATGAGGGCGTGGGTGCCGATGTCGCCGCCGCAGCCGGAACCGCCGGCGCGCTTGGGATCGACCCGCCATGCGGCCTGTTGCTGGCCGGTGGCTTCGAGTTTGGAGGCGAGCCAGCCCTGGATGTAATAACTGTCCACCCAGCGGACCTCTCCTAACAACCCGCTTTGCACGATGTAGCGGCTGAGGCGGGTGGTCCAGTGGCCGAGATAGGTGTGGGCCAGCGCGAAGGGGACCTTGAGCTTGCGCGAGGTTTTGACGAGGTCCGCGGCTTCCTTGAGGTTGAGGCAGAGCGGCTTCTCGCAGAACACGGCGATGCCGGCCTTCATCGCCTTCATCGCGGGGTCGTAGTGCACGAAGTTCGGTGTGACGATGAGGATGTAGTCGAGCTTCTCAGCGGCGGGAGCGGTCGCGTTGGCGGCGATCATGTCGTCGTAGGACGCGTAGCCCTTGATCGGATAAGGCCAGTTTTTCGCTTCCTCCATGGCGATCTTGGGATCGGGGAAAAGCGCGCCGGCGACGACGCGGCGGGTGCCGTCCATGTGGATGGCTTTCTGGTGGGGCTGGACGATGAAGGCTCCCTTGCCGCCTCCGACGAGGCCGATGTTGAGTGGTTTGTTGGACATGGTTTTGGTTTGGGGTTGGATGAGTGGGTTCTTACGGACGCTCGGTCCATTCGCCGAAGTTGCGGAACTTCGTGTAGCGTTCCTCCAGCAGTTGTGCGACGGGCTTGGCGGCGAGTTCGTCGAGATGGTGCGAGACAAGTTCGCGAAAGGCGTCGGCGGTGGCGCGGTGATCGTGGTGCGCGCCGCCGGCGGGCTCGGGAATCACCTCGTCGATGAGGTTGAGTTTCATGAGATCCGGCGCGACGAGTTTCATGGCTTCGGCGGCCTCGGGCGCGTGCTTGCGGTGTTTCCAAAGGATGGCCGCGCAGCCTTCCGGACTGATGACCGAATAGTAGGCGTTCTCCAGCATGATGACGCGGTCCGCGACACCGATGCCGAGCGCGCCGCCGGAACCGCCCTCGCCGAGCACGACGGCGATGACCGGCACCTTGAGCAGCATCATCTCGCGCAGGTTGTAGGCGATGGCTTCGGCGATGTTGCGCTCCTCCGCGCCGATGCCGGGAAACGCGCCGGGCGTGTCGATGAGGGTGATGACCGGCAGACCGAATTTTTCCGCGAGTTTCATCAGGCGCATGGCCTTGCGGTAGCCTTCGGGATGGGCGCTGCCGAAATTGCGCTTGAGGTTCTCCTTGGTGTCCCTGCCCTTCTGGTGGCCGATGACCACCACGCGGCGGCCGCCGATGCGGGCGAAGCCGCCGGGCATCGAGGCATCGTCGCCGATGTGGCGGTCGCCATGCAACTCGCGGAAATCGGTGAAGGCGAGCGAGACGTAGTCGAGCATGAACGGACGGTTCGTATGACGGGCGATCTGCACGCGCTGCCAGGGGGTGAGGTTTTGATAGATGCGCGCACGGGTCTCGGCGAGCTTGGCCTCCATTCTGGCGATTTCATCGGACATGTCGATGTCTTGCGACGCCGATTTGGCCCGGAGTTTCTCCAGTTCCTGTTCGAGTTCGACGGCGGGTTTTTCGAAATCGAGAAGCTGCATGGGCGGAGTTTCCGAAATCGGCGGCGCGATGCAAGGCAGGAGATGGCCGTGTAGACGGAGTGGCGGATTGAAGCCGCCATGGCTCGCAGCAGCGGCTTTCAGCCGCGGCGGGCCTGCGCGCCATAGCCTGCAAGGCGGCGGGCGTTTGGAAACGCCCTTTGCGATTCATGGCTGCCGAGAGGCAGCCACTCCGGCAGCCACTCCGGCAGCCACTCCAGTTGCCGCTCAATACTGGTAGTTCAAATAGAAGTTGAACTGCCCGCCCTTATCGGCCTCGTCGTCCGGCGAGGAGACCGGGATGGCGTAGTCGAGGGCGAGCGGCAGCGGGCTGATGGGCAGCTTGAGGCGGATGCCGACGCCGATGTTGCTGTAGAGGTCGCTCGGGCTGGGGTCCCAACTGTCGGCATTGACGAAGCCAGTGTCGTAAAATACCGCGGCGCGGACGGTTTCGATGACCGGAACGGTGTATTCCAGGCTGACGTATCCGAGCGAATTGCCGCCATAGACTTCCTCGGTATAACCCACGTCGCGGGGACCGATGTCGCGGAATTCGAAGCCGCGCAGCGTGCGGCCGCCACCGAGGAACATGCGCTCGAAGATCGGGATCTCACCGCTGCCATCGACAAAGGCGAGTTCGCCAATCACCGAGACAATCGAATCCCACTTGAGGTTCCAGTATTTCTGGCCCTGTGCGGAGAAGGTGATGGTCTCGACATCGCCGCCAAAGCCGGCGTAGGTCAGTCCGAGATCCACCTTGTGGCCGCTGCGCGGGAGGATGGTGCTGTCCCGGGTGTCATAGATGTAGTTCACGCCGAGGGCGGCGCGGAGGAAGTCGCCGCCGATCTCCTCTTGGGAGAGGAATGAGTTGGAGCCGTTGGTGGGATTGAGCGGATCGTTGCCCGCGCCACCGGTGCCGTTGGGGAAGGTGTTGAGCGCGCTGACATCGGAATCGATCTCCACGTTCTCGACGCGGAGTTCCGTGCGGATCGAGCTTTTCGCACCCAGCGGCTTGCGCAGCGAGATGGCGGCACCGGCGTTGGTTTGCTCGTAGAAATCGCTGAAATAGGTCGATTGTTTGTAGAACAACTCACCGCCCAGGGCGAGCTGGCGGTCGAGGAACCATGGCTCGACGAGCGAGATGCTGGCCTCGGAGCGCTCGGCCCCGAGACGCAGGTTCATCGCGAAGCGCTGGCCGCCGCCGGTGAAGTTCCAAGGGTTGAACAGATCGAAGTTCGACTGCTCCAGCGTGAGGAAGCCGACGACGCTGTCGATCGAACTGAAGCCGATGCCGACGCCCACCGAGCCGGTGGCCTTTTCCTCGACGAGCACGTCCACATCGCGGTAGCCGCCGCCCGCAGGCGTGCCGGTGACCCGGACGTCGCTGAAGTATTGGAGGTTTTCAAGACGGGCCTTGGTGGTGTCGAGTTCCACCGAGTTGAAGTAATCGCCGGGTTTGAGAGGGATTTCGCGGCGGATGACCTTGTCCTTGGTTTTGGTGTTGCCGGCGACGTTGACCTTGCCGACGCGGTAGCGCGAGCCTTCGGTGATGCGATAGATGATGGTGACGCGGTTGGGGCCGGCATCGCGGATGTCGGGCGCGACCGTGGCATCGGCATAGCCGCGCGAGCCGTAATAGCTGCGGATGGTGGTGATGTCATCGCGCATCTTCTTGGAATTGTAGGGATCGTTGCCGTTGAGGGTGAGCGCGGGATAGAGGTCCTCCGGCTTGAACACGGTCATCTTGCCGAAGCCGACGCCGGCGACGGTGTATTTGTCGCCCTCGTTGATCGGGATGACGATATCGACCCGGCCGTCCTTGACCGGTTCGCGGCGGATGCCCGGGCTGCTGGCGCGGAGGTATCCCTTGCTGCGGTAGAAATCGAGGATGGAGTCGAGATCCTCATCGAGTTGGTCGGACTCGATGCGGCCGGACTTGGTGAGCCACGACAGCCAGCCTTTGGGCTTGGTCTTCATTTCCTTGCGGAGTTCGTTGGCGGTGAAGGTATTGTTGCCCTCGAAGCGGATCTTGCGGATCTCGTTCTTGCCGCCCTCCTCAATCACGAAAATCAGATCGGCGACGCCTTCGTTTCCGGTGCCCTGGATGCGGTGGGTGACGGTGACGTCCGGATAGCCGTAGCCGCGGTAATATTTCTCGATGTTGCGGCGCGCTTCGAGAATCTCCGCGTCGCTCATCACCCCGCGCGGCTTGAGTTTGGTTTCCTTGGCCAGTTTCTGGTCGGAAAACACGGTGTTGCCCACAAAGCCCACTCCGCCGCGCATCGGGCGGGTGGTGACCTCGGCGATGAGTTTCACGCTGTTGTCTCCCACCGGTTCGGCGAGGAAACGCACATCATCCACCAATCCGGATTCGTAAAGCGCGGCGATGTCCTTGTCGAGATTCTCGGTGCGGTAGGGCGAACCGGCCTTGGAAGTCATCTGGTTGCGCAGGGCGTCTTCGCTGATGGTCTTGGCGCCCCGATAGCGGATGGCCACCTCCGTGATGTTTTTCCCTTCGAAATCCTGGGC
>JALOUA010000256.1 GCA_025457625.1 Akkermansiaceae bacterium | reverse complement strand
GCGACGATCCACGGCGCGGCAGCCAGTGTTTCCACATTGTTGATGCTGGTCGGCTTGCCCCAGAGACCTTGGACGGATGGATAAGGCGGGCGCGGTTCCGGACTGCCACGGCGGCCTTCGATCGAGGCGATCAACGCGGTTTCCTCGCCGCAAACGAAGGCGCCGGCACCGAGGCGGATCGCGGCGTCGAAATCCCAGCCGGAGCCGAGGATGTCCTTGCCTAACAGGCCGCGTGCGCGCGCCTGTTCGATGGCGAGTTGCACGCGTTTGACCGCCAGCGGGTATTCGGCGCGGATATAGAAATAGCCCTTCTGCGCGCCGATGGCATAGGCGGCGAGCATCAGCCCTTCGAGCACGGCGTGGGGATCGCCCTCGAGCACGCTGCGGTCCATGAACGCGCCGGGGTCGCCCTCGTCGGCGTTGCAGATGACGAACTTGCGGTCGGCCTGCGACTCGCGGGTGAGTTGCCATTTCAGACCGGTCGGGAAACCGGCACCACCGCGACCGCGCAGGCCGCTGGTTTGCATCGTAGAGATGACTTCATCGGGCGTTTGCTCGGTGAGTGCCCGCACGAGGCCCTCGTAGCCGCCGTGCTGGATCGCATCGTCGATCGACTCCGGATCGATGACACCGCAATTGCGCAGGACGATGCGCAGTTGGGGATCGGGACGCGTCCAGAGCAGGTGTTCGAGCACCGCATGGCGCGCGACCGACTCGGTGACGATGCGCGCGATGTCGCGGCTCAGCACGTTGGTGTAGGTGACGCCGGATGGCAGCAACTGCACGGCAAGGCCCTCGTCATAAATGCCGAGGTCGAGGGCGCGCACCACCTGGACTTTGTCGGCCAAGCCGGCATCGTTGAGTTCGAGTTCGAGGGATTCCTTGAAGAACTGGGTTTTGTCGCCGGTGGTGGTGGAGGTATCGTGGACGAGGATGGCGGTGACCGGCCCGGAGATCATGGTCCCGCGACGGCGCGCGCCGATCACGTGGTCGTCGATGAGTTTTCCGGCGACCAGATGCCCGCTGACGATCTTCTCGGCGGCCGCCTCGTCCACGCGGCCATATAAAACCGGCGGGTGATCCGCGGTTTTCACCTCCACGAGCGGGTCGGCGAACGAATAGCCATATGAACCGACGCGCCGCACCGGAATGTCGAGTCCGGCTTTGCCCACTGCGGCGAGCAGTTGGTCGAACAGGCGCTCCGCACCTGCGGCGATGCCGCCGGTGTCCATGCCGACGCGAATCCATGCCTGTTCCGGCGGGCGGGCACTGTCGTTGCGGAGGGTCTGCCAGGTGGTGATGAAGTTCTTTTTCATGATGCCTCGGCGGTTTCGTCCAGGATGCGGATGCGTTCGATCATCGATGCCACGTCGGTGACGTTGACACGGCCGTGCGTGTGCTTGTCCACGACCACCGCCGGGGCCATGCCGCAGCAACCGATGCAGCGGACGGTTTCGAGGTGGAACTGGCGGTCGCCGGTCGTCTGGCCCTCCTTGATGCCGAGGCGGGTTTCCAGTTCGTCGAGCAGTCGGGTCGAGCCCTTGAGGTAACAGGCGGTGCCGTTGCAGACGGTGATGTTGTGGCGTCCCTGCGGGATCAGCCGGAAGTAATGATAGAACGTGAGCACTTCATAAATCCGGGCGAGCGGGATGCCGGTCTTCTCGGCAAGCAGCAGGCTGCATTCGCGCGGCACATAGCCGTGGTGGTTTTGGATCTCATGGAGGATCATGATGAGGTTTCCCTCCTGATCGCTCCAGCGCTCCACGCAATCGTCGATTTCCCGCATGACATCGGGTTCGAGATCCCGCAGGGGCGGCAGGGTGGCGGCAGTGCTCATGGCGATGGGGTTTTGGGGTTGGGTTTGGAAAAAACGCGATCGCTCACGCAGGCGGGGCTGCGCGACAGGGGGAAGAGAAAACAATCCGCGCGGAGCGCGAGGCCAGGGACCGATCCTGCGGGCGGCGGCCCGGACCGGGCACGCTGCACAAGGAGCCGATCACGAAGCGGGGGATCGGCGGCAAACCGGTTGGAAAATGTTTGTTCATCACAAACAAACGAAATTGGAGATGCCAAGGCACTAACGGCGGGCGGACCCCATCGCAAGCAAAGGTGGGGCGATGCGAAAAGGCGGAATCAAAATAGCAGGATATGCGGAGGACGGGACAAACCGGGTTCTCCACAAAGCAGGCGCGAAGGCAGCGCCCGGCGCCTTTCAAAGTTCACGTCCGGAATCCAGCAGCGGGGTTTTCGGATTTCCCTTACGATCAAAAACGTCCGAGACCGCGCATATCCTGCCACAACCATTGCGCGGTATTGCGCAGGCGATGCGGAGCGGCAAGATACCCCGGAAGCGAGAGTCCAGCAAGCCGATGGCAGCGCCCAAGCAACCGAACCTCGTCTCCGTCACGACCATCAATGAGGACGGGTCGAGGTATTTCCTTCATCCCTCCGATGTGAGGGGGCGGTGGAACATATCCCGGCGTCTGGTGGGGGTGGTCCTGATCGCGATTTATGTCCTGCTGCCGTGGATACCGATCAACGGCGCTCCGGCGGTGTTCCTCGATGTGGAAAACCGGATGTTCCATCTGTTCGGGCTGACGCTGGTGCCGCAGGACCTGTGGGTGATGTTTTTCGCGATCAGCGGGCTGGGTTTCTCTCTGTTTTTCATCACCTCGCTGCTGGGGCGCATCTGGTGCGGCTGGGCCTGCCCTTACACGGTGTTTCTGGATCATGTCTATCGCCGGATCGAGCGTTGGATCGAGGGTGACGCACCGGCCCGCCGGGCTCTGGATGCCGCACCATGGCGGGCGGGGAAAATCTTCAAGCGCGTGCTCAAGCACTTGCTTTATGTGACCATCGCCGCGCTGATCGCACATGTCTTCCTGTCCTACTTTGTCTCGTTGCATCGGCTCTACGGATTCATGCATGAAGGCCCGCTGCAGCACGCCACCGCCTTCGGCATCGTCGCGTTCCTGACGCTCGTGCTGTGGTTCTGCTTCGGATATTTCCGCGAGCAGTTCTGCATCATCATGTGTCCCTACGGACGCCTGCAAAGCGCCTTGACCGACGACGACACCATCAACGTCGGCTACGACGCGAAACGTGGCGAGCCGCGCGGAGCCAGGGGCAAGGCGGAGGGTGATTGCATCGACTGCCTTCGCTGCGTGCACGTCTGCCCGACGGGCATCGACATCCGCAACGGCCTGCAGCTCGAATGCATCGGCTGCACCGCCTGCATCGACGCGTGCGACGACGTGATGACCAAGGTCGGCCGGCCGAAGGGCCTGATCCGCTACGATTCATTCAATGGATTCGCCGGGAAGTTCCGCCGCTTCCTGCGTCCGAGGATTTATGCATACTGCGCGCTGGCCATGCTGGGGCTGGGCGCGCTGACGATCGTGGCTTCGAAAAAAGCCCGGCCCTACAATGCGACGGTTTCACGAGCCGGAGGTGCGGGTTTTTTCAGTGACGCAAGCTCGGTGAGAAACATTTACAAGGTGCGTTTCATGAACAAACGCAACCAGCCCGCCACCGTCTCCATCCGGTTGGGATCGGACACGCCTCCCGGTTTCCAACTGAGTGGCGCCGGGCAGACATTCAACGTTGAGGCGCTGGAGGAAATAACCCGCACGCTCGTGGTGATTGCTCCGGCGGACGCCTACACGGGAGTCACCGACGTGGTGCTGGAAGTCCGCGCCGATCCGGGTGACGTTTTGCTCGAAAAGAAAGTCCGCTTCCTCGGTCCCAATCCCCAATCCCTGAAATCCAACCCCTGAATCGCCATGAAAAAACTCGCAGATTATCTCGCCCTCCATCCCTGGATCTATGTGATGTTCGCCTTCCTGCTGCTCATCGGCGCGTGGTCCACGCTGATCTCGGTCGCCGCCAAGCACAGCCCGCAGGTGATCGAAGTGAAGAGGTGATTTTTTATTGGTTGAAAGTGATGAGGGATGAGACCGCTTACCCGTCCCTATTCCGACTGACCTCCAACTGATAACTTCCAGCCTCCAAATCCAAAACCATGACGACTTTCGCCGCACTTCTCGCCGGTCTTGCCACCAGCCTGCATTGCGCCGGCATGTGCGGGCCGATTGCCTGCGGGCTCGGCACGCTGGCCAAGTCCGAGGGCGAGCGGCTGACCGCCGCCACGCTGTATCATGGAACCCGCCTGGTTTCCTACGGATTGATCGGAGCGGTGTGTGGCGCGCTGGGCCGGCAGCCGCTGAAATGGTTTTTCGACTCTCCCGCGGTATTGCTGCCGTGGGTGCTGGTGGCCGTGCTGCTGGCGATGGCGCTGGGGCTTGATAAAAGGGTGCCGCGGCCGGCGGTGTTCAATCGTCTGACCGCCCGGGCCCGCTTCAAGGCGGGCAGGCTCTCCGCCTACGGTGGCGCCTCGGCGATGGGTTTCCTCACACCGCTGCTGCCTTGCGGGCCGCTCTATCTGGTTTTTGGCGCGGCCCTGCTTGCGGGATCCGCCGCGAAGGGCGCGGAGTTCACCCTCGCGTTCGGCCTTGGCACCGTGCCGTTGCTTTGGCTTGCCCAACATCAGTTCCACCGCATCCGCGCCAAGCTGACTCCACTCGCCATGAACCGTCTGCGGCGCGGGCTGGCGCTTGTGACCGCGCTGATGTTGGCATGGCGTCTTCACGGCACCATCCCGGCGTATTTGCCCGGTGCCCGGCCGGATGCACCACAACACCCGGAAGAACTTCCATCCTGTTGCCATTGATACAAAAAAGCCGCCGGACTGGATCCGACGGCTTGATTGATTGAATCGTGGTGAAAATGGAAATCAGGCGAGAATGGTGCCTTCTTCCTTCTCTTCATCGCACTCCGTCTTGCACTTGCCGGCGAGGAGGGTGCCTTCTTCCTTCTCTTCGTCGCACTCCTTCTTGCACTTGCCGGCGAGG
>JALOUA010000033.1 GCA_025457625.1 Akkermansiaceae bacterium | reverse complement strand
CAGCAGGCGCTTGTCCATCTCGTCGAGCCCTTGCGAGTCGATCTCGATCATCGCCAGCGCGGCATCGGCGATCGTGCCGGTGATATGGCCGCTGCCGCGAACCTGGGCGAAGTCGCGCACCCAGCGCAAAAGGGCGTTGGCCACGCGCGGCGTGCCGCGCGAGCGCGAGGCCACTTCAATGGCCCCCTCGCGCTCGATCGGCACGTCGAGCAGGCCGGCCGAGCGCTCGATGATGAGCGCGAGTTCGTCGTGCGTGTAATAGTCGAGGCGGTTGACCAGACCGAAGCGCGAGCGCAGCGGCGCGGTGAGCATGCCCGAGCGGGTGGTGGCCCCCACCAGCGTGAAGCGCGGCAGGTTGATCTGGATCGAACGCGCGGACGGACCGGAATCGATGATGATGTCCAGCCGGTAATCCTCCATCGCCGGATAGAGATACTCCTCGATCGCCGGGTGCAGGCGGTGGATTTCATCGATGAAAAGGATGTCGCCCCGCTGGATGTTGGTGAGGATTCCGGCGAGGTCTCCGGCTTTTTCGATCTGCGGCCCGGAGGTCGTGTGGAGCTGGCTGCCCGCCGCTTTGGAAATCAGGTTGGCCAGGGTGGTTTTGCCGAGCCCCGGCGGACCGGAAAGCAGCACGTGATCCAGCACGTCGCCGCGTTGTTTCGCCGCTTCGAGCATCAGCAAGAGGCGCTCCTTCACCTTGTCCTGCCCGATGAATTCCGAAAACACCGGCGGACGCAGTGAAACGTCGAAAGCCGTGGCAGGCGCGGTGGTGGTTTTCTGGTAAAAATTCTCGGACATCGGCAGGCGGCGGGCGGATTGGAAACCAGCGGCGGGCGCGAGAGAAGCACAGAGTTGCGCCTGGCTTCGACGGCCACGGCGCGCCGGCCGCGCACGATGCCCGAGAGGGTGGCCATCACCATGATGGCTAACAGGCGGGGCGACGGATCATCGCGGCCCATTTCCAGCCGCCACCGGGGACCTGCCGGCATGCGGAAACACGATGTGGTCATGCCCCGCTGTGCCCTTGCGGGCGGGGAATGTCCCGTATGTTTCGCCCTACTTGCCGGATCCCGAAGATTGAGGGTTTTGCTCAAATCCGCCGTGGGTGATTCCCAATCCTGCGAATTTTCGGTTGGCGCGCGCATGCCGAGGCGCTATGCGTGTTTTTCATGATGATCCAACGCGCCATTTCACTGCTTCTCGCCGCGGCCGCCTGCATCACGACCGCCCGCGCCAAACTGCCCAGTCTCGACAACAGGGTGTGGCTCGGATACTTCGCCGCCTATGAAGGCAGGGACTACCTGTTTGGAATCTCCGCCGAAGGCGAGATCCGCATCCAACCCCTCGCGACCAAAGGCAGCGGCAGCAGCGACAAGAGCATCGGCACCACCTCGATGACCATCCAGATCGGCGTTGAGGAAGACGCACCCAACGCCAGGCCCTCGGTGCGCACCATCAGGGTGGAATCGCTCGAATCCGCGGACGAACCCACCGACAAACTCGAGAAAACCGTCATCCGCGGCAAAGTCACCGGCGACGCCACCTTCGAGCTGACCATCGAGCGCAACCGCAACGACATCACCATCAGCAATCGCCTGATCGATGCCGGCAGTCTCACCAAAAACCCGATCCGCCCGGTTGTCGCCTTCAACCTGCCGCTCTTGTATCGCTACGACGATGCGGAGGGCCCCTCCAAGGCCCAGCTCAAGCTGCGCGCCAAGGACACCCTGGAATTGAAGTGGACCGACGGCACCCGGAAGAAATTCTCGCTGATGGAGGAAAAGGATGCCACGACGGCGGATTTCAACGGTCCCGGCATTTCGATGCTGGAAATCGAAGCCGGCGGTCTGATGCGCGACCGCAAGCTGACCTTGGCTGCTGCCGAGGGCGTCTCGGTGCTGAGGGCCGGCAATTCAACTCCGCAGATGCTCAGCCGCGGCATGCGTTTCACCGCCATGCCCGAGCCCGCCAAACCCGGCGGCAAACCCAACGACACCGCGCGGATGATCATCAGTCTGCGCTGAAGTTATCGCCCGGCCGGGCGGATCATGCTTGCGGCACCAGGGGCGGTTCGTGTTATGCAAGCATGCATGTTGGATCATTCCGCGAGCCCGCTCCACGCCCTGTCATCGGGATTGTGCGAGGATGCCAGCGGTGAGGCGCTGTCGCTGATCCGCCGGATGGCCAAAGGCGACCCCGCCGCCCTTGCCGAATTGCACTCCATCTGGGGCCCCGTTTTGCTCGGCATCGCCTGCCGCATGCTCGGGGACCGCCGCGAGGCGGACGATGTCCTGCACCGCACGTTTCTCGCGGTCTGGAAACGCGCGGACGCCTATGATCCGCACCAGTCACCTCCTTTCGTGTGGGCCCTCGTGATCATGCGTGGCATCGCCATCGGCCGGCTGCGACGCGGTCGTGCGGCCCGGGATGCCCGGCACTCCGCGCCGGGCAGCCGTGGTGAAAATCCAAAACCGCTCTCCAACGATGATTGCGCGCGCCTGAAATCCGCCATCGACCAACTTGATCCCGAAGACCTCGCCTGCCTCGAAGCCGCCGTCTTTCTCGAATACGCAGGCAGTGACAGGAGCGATGCCTTCGCCGTGAAAAACCGCCTGCGCCGCACGCTCGACCAGCTTCGCAACTCACTCTCAGTCCATGAACTCTGATCCTCATGACAGCGCCGCATGGCGGACCTTCGGCATGCTCGATGCCGGGGAATCGGCGCTTTTCGAGGATGCGATGCGCCAGGATCCGGAACTGCGGCGCACCGGCGTTGAAATGGACCGGCTCGCCGCGGCCCTCGCGGCCATCCGCGCGGAACCCGTCTGCCCGTCACCGGAACACCTTGAACGCCTCCAGCGCGCGCTGGGCCACTCACAAGGACCGCGGAAATGCGCGCTGTGGCTCGCGGTCACCGGCTGGAGCACGGCCGCCGCCCTCGCCGCGCTGCTGGCGTGGCTCGTCTTCACCGGAGTCGACGAAAAACCATCGGCCCCCCCGCGCGAGGTGGCCCGGCCAGCCGCACCCGCCATCCCAACCGTTCAGGACACCCCCCTGGAAACCCGCCGTCTCATGGTCGAGATCGACGTGCTGCGGCAGAATCTGGAGGAATTCCACCAACGCGACCGCGCGATGTTTCAAGTGCTGCCCGGCCGGGCCATGCAGATCGTCATGACGATGGTGCCGCCGGGTGCCGATGCATCCGGCACACTGGCGACAACCGCCATGCTGGGTGACGCGCTCGCCGCCATCAACCGGGAAGCAACTGCCGGGCCGCTTGAAATCGAAAACGCAACGGAGGATGAAAATCCCGGCGCATGGCCCGCTGCGGATGCGGATGTGGTTTCCCCTGCCCCGCCCGCGCCACCGGTGGCCGTGCCGATCTATGACGCCGCGCGCGACACCGGCACGCTGGTGGTGAGCAACCTGCCGCCCGCCCCGCGGGGCAAGGTTTACCAGTTGTGGGTCAGCACCAGCGCCAGCACCCGCCCGGTTTATCTCGGCAAACTGCCCGACAACAGTGTGAGCGGCGCGGAATCCTTCGACTTCAGCCTTGGTTCCACCATGATCCTGCCGACCTCTTTCACGCTCACATTGGGCCCCGCTGGCACGCCCGCCCCACCCACCGAGGAAAACACCGTGCTCGCCGGCCCGCCCACCGCTGCCCGGTGACGGATCCAGGCAGGCCGGCCATCGGTCATCCATGGTTCTCCGGGTTCTCTCATTCTCCATTCCCAGCCGCTACGGCCCGGCACCTGCAGGATCCACATGCCATAGGCAAGCGCATGTCGAAGCCTGCGAATCCACCGCGCGGTGCGGTCATCCGGGAAAACAAGGTCCGCGGGATGAAGGCGGAATTTCCGTTCTGAAAACTTGCTCCTTGAGTCACCAGATTCCAATCTTGCCGGAGAAACGCCCATGGAAGTTCCCAACCCGACCAACCGCCGCTCCCAAGTCGAAGCGATCCTGCGCGACTGCGGCAGCGTGCTGGTCGCCTGTTCGGGCGGTGTGGACAGCGTGTTAATCGCCGCCGTGGCCGCGCGCACGCTCGGTGAAAACGCGGTGGCCGCGACCGCCGTCTCCGCCAGCCTGGCTTCCGGCGAACTGGACGATGCGCGCGCCGCCGCAGCCGCCGCAGGCATCCGCCACATCGAGGTGGCCACCGACGAAGTGGACAATCCCGCCTACGCCGCCAACGCGCCCGACCGATGTTTCCACTGCAAGGACACGGCCTACGGCAGCTTCACCAAACTTGCCATGCAACTCGGCATCACGGTGGTCGTCGATGGCACCAATGCCGATGACACCGGTGATTTCCGCCCCGGCCGCAGAGCGGCGCGCGAACACGGCGTGCGCAGCCCGCTCGCCGAGGCCGGCATGACCAAACAGGAAATCCGCGACTGGGCGCGCGATCTCGGACTCGATGTCTGGGACAAACCCGCCGCCGCCTGCCTGTCGTCGCGCATCCCCTACGGCTCGCCCGTCACTCCGGAAAAACTCACCCGCATCGACCGCGCGGAGACCGCTCTCAAGGCCCTCGGTTTCCGCCAGTGCCGCGTCCGCGATCATGGCGACGTCGCCCGCATCGAAATCGAAACCGGACTTGTGCCGTTATTGTTAGACAAGCGCGCGGAAATCGCCGCCGCCATCAAACAGGCGGGCTTCCCCTACGTCGCGCTCGATCTCGACGGCTTCCGCTCCGGCAGCATGAACGAAGTGCTCTCCACCAAATCTCAAATTTGAAATGAACGAAAGTCCGCACAGCACGCTGGATCCCGGACGCCTTGCCCGGCAGGGTTTTCCGGAAATCGTGTATTGCCAGGGCAAGACCGCGGAGCAGGTGGCGGACAACCTGCGCGCGCTGGCCGCCGCCAACGGCCGGGCATTCGGCACGCGCCTTCCCGCCGAGCGTGCCGAGGCGGTGCTCGCGGCGCTGCCGGAGGCGGTTTATGAGCCGCTGGGACGCACCATCTCACTCGGCGCGATGCCACCGGAGAACGCGCGCAGCGTGGCGCTGGTGACCGCGGGAACATCGGACCTGCCCGTCGCCGGAGAAGCCGCCGCGACACTTGCGTTCCTCGGCCACCCGGTGCTTCGTTTCAACGACATCGGCGTGGCCGGCATCCACCGCCTGCATGCGCGCATCGATGAAATCCGCGCCGCAAGCGTGGTCATCGTCGTCGCCGGGATGGAAGGAGCGTTGCCCAGTGTCGTCGGCGGGCTGGTCGCCGCGCCGGTGATCGCCGTGCCCACCAGCGTCGGCTACGGCGCGGCTTTCGAAGGACTCGCCGCGCTGTTAGGCATGCTCAACTCCTGCGCCGCAGGACTCACCGTGGTCAACATCGACAATGGCTTCGGTGCCGCCATGGCCGCCCACCGGATGCTCCATTCCACCCACACATCCTCATGAAAACCGCATATATCGACTGCATCGCCGGTGCCAGTGGCGACATGCTGCTTGGCGCGCTGATCGACGCCGGACTTCCTCCCGCGCAACTCGAGGCCGCGCTGGCGAAACTCCACATCGATGACTTTCACCTGCACTTCAGCAAGGTTTCAAAAAACGGCTTCGGCGCCACCAAGGTGGACGTGCATGCCCACGACCACGCGCCGGAACGCCACTTGCGCGAGATCCGCGGGATCGTGGAGAAATCACATGTTTCCGACAAGGTGAAGGAGCGCGCCATGCGGGTCTTCACCCGCATCTGCGAAGTCGAGGGCGGCATCCACGGCATGTCCGTCGATGACGTCCACCTGCATGAGGTCGGCGGCGTCGATGCCATCGTCGATGTGGTCGGCGTGCTCACGGGCGTTGAAATGCTGGAAATCGAGCGCGTCGTGGTTTCCCCGCTGCCGATGGGCCGCGGCTTCATCAAGGGCGCCCACGGCCAGATCCCGCTGCCCGCGCCGGCGACGGTCGGCCTGCTTGCCGGCGTGCCCGTTTACGGATCACCCATCGAGAAGGAGCTCGTCACACCCACCGGCGCGGCGCTTCTAACCGAACTCGCCGATGCCTGGGGCCCGCTGCCCGCGATGACCCTGCGTGCCGTCGGCTACGGCGCGGGAACCCGCGACCTCGTCATTCCCAACGTCGTGCGCATTCTGTTAGGTGACTCCTCTGCCGACGGTCCGTGGCTCAGTGAAACCCTCACCGTGCTGGAAACCCACCTCGACAACGACCGCGGCGAGACCATCGGCCACGCCAGCCAGCGCTTGATGGCCGAGGGCGCGCTCGACGTGGTTTCGATCCCCGCGCAAATGAAAAAGGGCCGGCCCGCCCAAGTGCTCAAAGTGCTCGCCCGACCTGAGGACGCCGACCGCCTGGAGCGGATTCTTTTCGAGGAAACCTCGACGCTTGGCATCCGCCGCAGCGACACCCGGCGCGACGCGCTCCACCGCCATTCCGACACGGTGGAGACCCGCTACGGCCCGATCGGCGTGAAGGTCGCCCGTCTCCCCAACGGCGGCCTGCGCGCCACTCCCGAATACGAAGACTGCCGCAAGGTGGCGGAGCAACACGGCGTCTCACTGCACGCCGTCACCCACGAAGCGGAACACGCCGCCGCCCACAAGTTCGGCATCCCGCATTGACGTGGCGGGAATCCTTGCCCAAGGCTGGCAGCTTGTTGCTTGTGCCTTGAGGGTGAATTCATGCTTTCCCTGCGAATTGGTTCAGCCCGGATCCTCCTGCACGATGCTCTCGATCTCCCCCACCCCGAATTCCAGCCCGCGCAGGCGGAAGCGCGGCGGGTCGTCCCGGCGGCCCTTCGCCGGCTCCAGCCATTCCAGCATCCCGCTCAAGGGCTTGGCGTGATCCCTCAAGCCCACCGTCACCCGCCTGCCCATCACCACGCCCCAGCGCGACTCAAAAGCGCGTTTTTTCTCATCCAGCTCCTCGCGCCAGCGCCGCCACCCGTCATCACTGCCGGGCGCGTCGAAATTGAACTGTCCTTGATCGAAGCTCATGGCCGGATTCTTGGCCCGCTCCGCAAGGTCTTGCAACCGCGTTTACCGGGCACTGATTCCGGAGGACGCTGGCGGGCAGCCTTCGCCAAGGCTCCGTCAGTCAAGCCGCTGGCTTGCCAGCCGAAGCCTACCAGAAACGTTTGATTGCGAAGGCGCGACCAGAGCCCGATTTCAGATACGCTTCGAAGCCGGACGCCTGTTGGCGCGAGGAGAAAGCGAGATAGGTAACGAGCTTCCAAGGCCGATATTTGGCCGTGTGCGGAGAACCGCCTTCGTTGTGTTTGTGGAGCCGCGCTTTGAGATCGCTGGTAAGGCCGATGTAGGTTTGGTCGGGATGGGCTTGGCTACGGATCAGGTAAACGTAGTGCATCGGAAGAGAAGGAAGAGTGGCTTCGGCGCGTAAGCCCGCCGTCGCTCGTTGAGCTATGGCGGGCAGCCTTCGCCAAGGCCCCGTCAGTCAAGCCGCTGGCTTGCCAGCCGAAGCCTTGGCGAAGGCTGGTGGAGGCGAGGGGAGTCGAACCCCTGTCCGGGACGCCGTCAACGGTGGTATCTACACGTTTAGCGGGCCATCTGGAGTTTCGGAAACGCTGGGCCGGCCCGCCGCGTTGCGCTTCCTAGTGTCCTGTTTGATCTCGAAGGAAAACCCGGGCACCCGGTTTCCCATCCAGCCTTCTGAGGTGTCGTCGTCCCCCTCAGAAGGCGTCGGGGTTCGGACGTGACTGTCAATTAAGCAGCCAATGCGAGCTCGTTGGAGTCTGCATTTATTTGTTTTGAGCGGCTTTTAAGGAGGCCAGCCGATCAACCTCCACGTGCAACCAGCGCATCAGACATTCCGTCGAAACCAGAACGCCCCCATATTGCCGGAGGCCCTCACTCTGCATTCGTAGCCGCGGGATGCAACCGGAAACTTGGATTTTCCCGCAACACCGGGCCTGAAAAAGCCACGGGCGTCGGATCCCTTGTTCCGACGCCCGTGGGCCCTTTGGGGGGCAGTGTGCTATCCCTTACACGAGGACCACCTTACCCCGATCCGGCCGCAGCGCCATCACGCGATCGCGTAGAACCCTCAAATTCTCCCGGCGGCCTTGATGTCGGTGTAGGAATTGGCGAGGGCGACGGGGAAATCGGCGGCGGTGGAATCGAGGGTGAGGATGCCGAGCGCGCCGAGGTTGGCGAGGATTTCGCGGCGTTCCTGGAGGTAAGGTCCGGCGGCGAGGTGGCGGAGTGCGGCGGGGAAGGAATCGACCGGATGGGTGAAGGCGTGGCGCACGACTTCCTCGCGGATGCTGGCGAGCAGGACGAGGTGGCGCGTTTGCAGGACTTGCAGCGCGGGCAGCAATTCCTTGCCATCCTCGCCGCGCAGGTTGGTGAGCAGGATCACCAGCGAGCGGCGGCGCTGGCGGGCCATGAGTTTCTCCACGGCCTCGGAAAAATCACTGGGCGCGGTGGTGGTTTGATAGTCGTAAAGATGGTTGAGCAGCACCGGCATCGCATGGCCGCCCTTGACCGGCGGCAGCCAGCGGTCGGTGCCGCCGAAGGATTTCACCGCCACCTGGTCGCCCTGGCGCAGCGCGACATGGGAGACCAGCAGCATTGCATTGAGCACGTGGTCGAACTGCGGCAGGCCGCCATCGAGCGCGCGCATGCGGCGGCCGGTATCCAACAGGAAAACCACGGACTGGTCGCGTTGTTCCTGGAAGTCGCGGCTGATGAGCACCTGCCTGCGCGACGAGGCCTTCCAGTCGATCTGCGAGAACGGGTCGCCATCGCGGTAGTCGCGGAGTTGATGGAAATCCCGGCTGGAGCCGGGCCGCGGGCGGCGGACGATGCCGAGCGGGTTGTCGCGGTGCTGCATGGCGAGCAGGGCGAAACGCACGACCGGTTCGTAGTTCGGATAGACTTTGACGGTTTCCTCCGCGAGATGCCGGGTGCGCCGCCGCCACAAACCGAGCACCGAGCGGACGCGCAGTTCCAGCGGACCGAAGACGGCCTCGCCCCGGCGCGGGATTTTCACCGGATGAAACACGCGGACCTCCAACTGCGCGGGCACTTCGCCGGACCACGGCATGGTTTCCGCCACCGCTCCCTGCGGGATGCCATCGAAGAGGTCGAGGGCAAGGCTCCTGTTTCCGGCATTGCCGATGACCAGGCAGACTTCACCCGGCTCGCCCAGGGCGAATCGCCCGGGCAGCAGCCGTTTGACAGCCGGCGGCCGCTGGCAACGCAGCCGCACCCCGTCCGTGAGAAGCACAACCAGCGCCAGCGCACCCAGCCAGAGCCACGCGGCTTGCAGGGGCGGCCACCTCACGGCCGGCACCGCCAGCAGCAGCCAAGCCAGCGCCAGCGCGGACAATCGTCGGGTGGGAATCATGTCCTTGTCATGAGGTCATCAATGCTCACTGCCCGTTGGTGCGTCAAGGTCGTTCATCCCCGTGCGTTTCCCGGGAGGATGGACGCATTCCATCACCCACGCGGCGTAGTTTTGCGAGACGGCGGCGGGTTCGATCCCGATGATTTCCGGCACGTCGTAGGGGTGGAGGGCGGCAAGTTCCCGCTCGAAATCCGGAAAAACCGCGGCGCTCGTTTTGAAAATGGCGAGCACTTCGGCGGACGTTTCCACCCTGCCCTGCCAGCGGTAGACCGACTCCACGGCGGGGATGAGATTCACGCAGGCTGCCAGTTGCTTTTCGACGAGGGCCGTGCCAATTTGTCGCGCCGTGACGGCATCCGGAAAGGTGCATAGGACCAGGCGAAGTTCGTGCATGCCCCATCTGAACACTTGAAACTGAAAACTTTCAACTCCTTGTGAAATCCGGATTCCTCGAAAAATTGGTCGCGCGGCTGGATCGTGTCGAACCCGGCGAGGTCCAGCAGATCGTCACGCGGTTGATCCATGAGAAGGGGTTTCTTGAAAAAGTCTTCGAGGCCTTGCAGGAGGGTGTGATCGTGCTCGATCCGCAGGGGCGCATCGGTTTCGTCAACCGGGCCGCCAGTGGTTTCTTCGGGCTCGATCCGGAGAAGGCCGAGGGCCAGCCGCTCGCCTCGCAAGTGAGGGGCTTGGATTGGGAAACACTGGGCAGGCCCGGCCGCACGATCAGCCGGGATCTGGAGGTTTTTTATCCGGAAAACCGCTTTCTGAATTTCTACCTGGCGCCGATCGATGGCGGCGCCGAGACCGGTGAAACGCTCGGCTACGTGATGCTGGTGCGCGACCTCACCAGCAGCCGGGCCGAGGCCGAGGAGACGCTGGAGTCCGAGCGGCTCAACGCGCTCACCCTGCTGGCCGCCGGCGTGGCCCACGAGATCGGCAACCCGCTCAACTCGCTGGACATTCATTTGCAGTTGTTAGGCCGCAAGCTGCGCAAGCTGCCGCCCGGCGAGCGCAAGCCGCTGGAGGAGCACCTCGCCACCGCGCGCGGCGAGATCCAGCGGCTGGACGGCATCCTCAAGCAGTTCCTGCACGCCGTGCGCCCGACCCTGCCGAGACGCGAGCGGCAGGATCTTCACGCGGTGCTGCATGAAACATTGCGGCTGCTGGAGCCGGAGCTCGAAACCCGCAAAATCCGCGTCGAGCTCGACCTCGCGCAGGGCATGCCGCAGGCGGAAATCGATGGCGGGCAGTTCCAACAGGTTTTCTACAACCTGCTGCGCAATGCCTATCAGGCGCTGTCGGGCGAGAGCGGCCGCATCGCGATCCGCAGCCGCTTCAACGATTACGAATACGTCATTTCCATCGAGGACAACGGCAGCGGCATCTCGCCGGAGCACATGGGCGCGATTTTCGAACCCTACCGCACGACCAAGACGTCCGGTAGCGGGCTCGGCCTGCTCATCGTGCGCCGGATCATCCGCGAGCATGGCGGCGAAATCTCCATCGAAAGCGAGGAGGACCGCGGCACCCGCGTCATCATCCACCTGCCCCGCGCCGAACGCACCGTGCGGCTGTTAGGCAGCCCCGAAACCATGATCGAAGTCGATTGAGGAAGCTCCCGATTTCAAATTTCCAATTTCAAATTTCTTTTCACCCCCATGCTCCCCACCCTGCTGATTGTTGACGACGAGAAATCCACCCGCGACGGCCTGCGCGGCGCGCTGGAGGAGGAGTTCGACGTGTACACCGCGGCCAGTCCGGCGGAGGCGCTGACGATTCTCAAGAGCGAGCCGGTGCAGCTGCTGCTGACCGACCTGCGGATGGGCGGCGATTCCGGGATGGATTTGCTGGATGCGGCGCTCGCGCTGCCGGAGCCGCCGGTGGCCATCATGATGACCGCCTACGGCTCGGTGGACACCGCGGTCGAGGCGATGCGCCGCGGCGCCTGGCACTTCGTCACCAAGCCGCTCAATCTCGACGAGGTGGAAATGCTGCTCAAGCGCGCGCTGCGCGGCCGCACCCTGGAGACGGAGAACAAACAGCTCACCCAGCAGGTCAAAAAGTCCCACAAGCTCGACCGCCTGATCGGCAAATCGCCGGAAATCGCCAAGGTTTCCGAGATCATCCTGCAGGTCGCGCCGACGCGGGCCACGATTCTGATCGAAGGCGAGTCCGGCACGGGCAAGGAGGTGGTCGCCGGATTGCTGCATCATTTGTCCGGACGGCCGGCGGCGAAAATGGTCACGGTGCACTGCGCGGCGCTTTCGCCGCAGTTGCTGGAAAGCGAGCTGTTCGGCCATGAAAAAGGTGCTTTCACCGGTGCCGCCCAACGCCGGATCGGCCGCTTCGAGCAGGCGGATGGCGGCACCTTGTTTCTCGACGAGATCGGCGAGATCGACGCGGCCACCCAGATCAAGCTGCTGCGCGTGCTCTCGGAGCGCACGATCGAGCGCGTCGGCTCGAACACGCCGCTCAAGGTGGACGTGCGGGTGATCGCCGCCACCAACCGGAACCTGCGCGAAATGGTCGACCGCGGGGAGTTCCGCGAGGACCTGTTTTTCCGCCTCAATGTGGTGAAAATCGAGATGCCGCCGCTGCGCACGCGCCGCGAGGACATCGTGCTGCTGGCCAATGCCTTCCTGCAGGAATTCGCCAAGGAGAACGACCGTCCGGTCAAGCCGCTCACCGACGGGGCGCTGGTGAAGTTGGCCTCCTACCCATGGCCGGGCAACGTGCGCGAGTTGCGCACCGCCATCGAGCACGGCGTGGTCATGAGCAACGATGCCGTGATTGACACCCGCCACCTGCCGCAGTTTCTCCTTTCCCAATCGGCGGGCAGCCCCCAGCCTCCGGCCGCCGCCAAAAACTCCCTTGATGCAGCGGGGGAATTCAACTTGCATGCGCTCGAAACCAATGCCATCCGCGCCGCCCTGGCCACCGCCCGGGGCAACCGCACCCAAGCTGCGGAGCTCCTTGGTGTCAGCCGCAGAACCTTGCAGCGCAAGCTGAAGGAGCTGGGCATCTGAAGCCTCACGCCCCCATTTCCCGTCATCCATGAGTTCCGCAGCCCCTCAATTCGACACCGGCATCCTGATCCGCCGCAGTCTGTTTTTTGTCGTTCTGATCATTCTCACCCTCGGCAACCTGTTCACGCTTTTCAGGGGGCTCAACTCGCCGCAGGCCATGGACCAGGCGCAAATCGCGCGCGAAATCGCCCGCGGCAACGGGTTCACCACCAAGTTCATCCGCCCGGTCGCCTACTATCAGGCGGCAAAGACCGAAAAGCGCACGGTCTCGCTGGTCGGCTTCCAGGACACCTACCACTCGCCGCTCAACCCGCTGCTCAACGCCGCCGTGCTGAAAATGATCGGCGCGGATGATCCCGACGCCTGGCAGATGGGCGAAAACGAGATGGTGTATGAGCTCGACCGGGTGATCGCCGCGGTATGCACGCTGTTTTTCCTGATGGCCATCGGCATGAACTACCTGCTGATTTCACGGATCTTCGACGCCAAGATCGCCGGTGTGTGCGCGATCCTGATGCTGTTTTGCGAGACCTTCTGGAGTTACTCGCTCAGCGGACTGCCGCAGATGCTGATGTTGCTGTTGTTTTCCTGCGGGATTTATTTCGTCTATCGTGCGGTAGAGTCCGCCACCGAGGGGCGGATTGCCATGACGCCGGCGGTCATCGCCGGCGTGTTCTTCACCCTCCTGGCACTCACGCATTGGATGACGGTGTGGATCGCGCTCGGTTATATCATATTCGCCGCGGTGAGTTTCCGTCCGCGCGGCATTGTCGGTCTCTCGATCCTCGCGCTGGTGATTGTGGCGGCCATCGGGCCGGTCCTGCGCAACCAGGGCATCACCGGCACGCCGTTCGGCACCGCGTTCCTCACACTCTACAACGGGCTTGGCGGCAGTTCGGAACTCGCGGTGATGCGCAACACCGACCTCGAGGCCGAGCCGTTGGTCCTCGAGGGACTGCTGTCCAAAATCCTGCGCACCACCCTCTTGCAGGCCACCGACATCGTTCCCCTGCTGGCCGGCATCGTGATCGCGCCGCTGTTTTTCCTTTCACTGCTCCACCCCTTCAAACGCAAGTCGATCGCCCAATTCCGCTGGGCGATCCTGTTGATGTGGATCACCACCGCCATTGGATTGGCGTTCTTCGGCGTCAGCACCCGGGCGCTGGATCCCAACCAGCTGCACCTGTTGTTCGCGCCGATCATGACGGCTTACGGACTGGCGTTCATCTCCATCCTGTGGAGCCGTTTGGAATTCGTCGCCTCCACCCCACAGTTGCGCAATGTGCATCACTTCGTCATCATCTTCATTTGCGCGCTGCCGCTGATCCTTTCCCTGCCGCAAAAAGTGCGGGTCGGCATGCACGTGCGCGACCGCGGCGGCGTTCCGCAGTGGCCGCCCTATTACGCGCCGGCCCTGAACAGCAAAACCACCGGCCTCAAAGGCTGGGTGGAGGAGAAACAAATCGTCTTCTCGGACCAACCCTGGGCCGTGGCGTGGTATGCGGACCGCATCAGCATCTGGCTGCCACCCACCCGCGAGGGCTTTTCCAAACTCGAAACCGTGGCGGCCGACCTGCAGACACCTGCCGTCGGCATCCTCATTTCCCCATCCTCGCACGGCTCGGGTCCCGTCTCGGAAGTGGCGGGACACTACAAGGACTTCACGCCGCTGGTGCTGGACGGCCGCGTCCTGATGGCCACTTATCCGCCGGGAGTGACGATTTACGAAAGAGGACCCAGAATCCAGGAGATCAGCAAACGCTATCCCCACCGCCAGCCGCTGGTTGGCATGGACATGGTTTACTACAGCGAACGGATGATCCGCGCCCAGGAACGTGTCATTCAGGAATAATCAAGTCATGGCGCGCCGCAAAACCACCACCGGAGATGCCGATGACGGCCCCTCTTTCGAAGATGCCCTCGCCGGCCTGGAGGCCATCGTCGAGGCCATGGAGCACGAACAGCTGCCTCTGGAAGATCTTGTGACCCAATACGAAAAGGGCTCCAAACTGCTCGAACGTTGTGAGACCGTGCTGCAGTCCGCGCGCGAACGCATCGAGTTGATCACCCTGCGCTCCCGCCAAGAAATCCGGGATGATGACGGAAATTCCGCCCCAACATCCGCCGGACCGGATGTTTCCGACGACGACGACGATGACATCCGCCTCTTCTGAACCACCCGCCCTCGGCCCTCTGCTGCGTGCCATCCACTCGCCGGACGATGTCAAAAAACTCGCCGATGACGAGTTGATCGAACTTGCCGCGGAAGTCCGCCACTCGCTGATCAACTCGCTGTCCAAAACCGGAGGCCACCTCGGCCCCAATCTGGGTGTGGTGGAGCTGAGCATCGCGCTGCACCGCGTCTTTTCCACGCCACAGGACAAGTTTGTGTTCGACGTGGCCCATCAGGGATACGTGCACAAGATGCTCACCGGACGTGCCGACAAGATCCATACGATCCGCACTTACAAGGGTTTGAACGGCTTTTTGCTGCGGTCGGAATCGGAACACGACGCCTACGGGGCCGGCCACGCCGGCACCGCGCTCTCCGCCGCGCTGGGCATGGCCGCCGCACGCGATCTGGCCGGGCATGACAACCACGTGGTGGCCGTCGCCGGCGACGCCGCCTTCACCTGCGGACCGACGCTCGAAGCGCTCAACAACATCGCCGGAACCACCCGCAGGTTCATCGTCGTGCTCAATGACAACGAGTGGTCCATCGACAAGAACGTCGGAGCCATCGCCCGATACTTCAACGACCTGCAGACCCACCACACCTTCGCGGCCGTGCGCGCCAAGGCCGCGGACTTCGTCGAAAAGGTCGCCGGCAAGGCCGCACGCACGCTGGCGCACAAGATGGAGGAAAGCGCGAAAAACCTGATTTTCCCCAATGTGCTCTTCGAGAAATTCGGCCTGCGCTACTACGGCCCCATCGACGGCCACGACCTGCCGCTGCTGGTCAGGACCTTCGAGCACCTCAAGACGCTGCACGAACCGGTGGTGCTGCACATCATCACCGAAAAAGGCCGCGGCTACCAACCGGCCCTCGACAACCCCGGCAAATTCCACGGTCTCGGCACCTATCAGATCAACGACGGCTCCACCGACAGCAGCCCGACCCCGACGTGCTCGGACATCTTCGGGCGCGCGGTGACCGACTTTGCAAAGAAGGATCCGAAGATCGTCGCCATCACCGCGGCCATGCCCGGCGGCACCAAGCTGGAGATTTTCAAAAACGAATTGCCGGACCGTTATTTCGATGTCGGCATAGCCGAGGAGCACGCCGCGCTGTTCGCCTGCGGCCTCGCTACCGAAGGCTTCCGGCCGTTTCTCGCGATTTACTCGACGTTCATGCAGCGCGCCTACGACATGATCATCCATGACATGGCGCTGCAGGGGCTCCCCGTCAGGTTGTGCATGGACCGCGGCGGGCTCTCCGGCGACGACGGCCCCACCCACCACGGGTTGTTCGACATCGGTTATCTGCGCCACATCCCCGGCATCGTCCACATGCAGCCGAAGGACGAGGATGAGTTCGTGGACATGCTCCACACCATGGCGGCATACGACGCCGGCCCCTCCGCCATCCGCTATCCGCGCGGCGCGATCAAGGGGACGCCGGTCAAAAAGCGCCCCCAACTTCTGGAAATCGGCAAGGCCGAGGTCGTCGCCGACGGGACCGATGTCGCATTGTTAGGTCTCGGCACGATGTTTGAAATGGCGGAGCGCGCCAAGGCCATGCTGGAGGCAAAGGGGCTCTCGGTCGCACTCATCAACCCGCGTTTCATCAAGCCGCTCGACACCGCGGTCATCGAGTCATACGCACGCAAGTGCCGTGTGATCTGCACCTTCGAGGACCACGTCCTGATGCACGGTTTCGGCGCGGCGGTCATCGAGCATCTGCACGCCGCCGGCATCCGGACGCCCGTCGAGCGCATTGGCTGGCCGGACGAGTTCATCGAGCACGGCAAACCCGACACCCTGCGCGAACTCCACGGACTCACTGCGGAAGCGGCGGTTGGGAAAGTGCTCGCCAGACTCGCTTGAGCGGCCACATGCCGCAGGTCGCGAGCACCGCGAGGAA
>JALOUA010000255.1 GCA_025457625.1 Akkermansiaceae bacterium | reverse complement strand
AGCCGGGGAGGTCGTGGGTTTCGGGCTCGTCGCTTTGCCCGGTGTCGGGGCTGGCGTCCACGATCCGCAAGGGACTGGCGACGGCGACGGGTTCGACGGCCCAGCCGGTTTCGGACATGGTGTAGGCGACCTGGTAGTTGGTGCCAGGGGCCCCGGCGTTTTCGCCGAACCAGCCGCGGAGGAGCGGGAGGATCTGGTTTTCCCCGCTGCCGAGCGGTGAGGCGACGTTGCAGGCGATCTTGACGAACTTGAACACCCACTGGCTGCCATCGGGCAGGGTGGCGGTCGTCGGGCCGATGGGGCGGCGGATCATGGCGGTGGGAATTTCAGCATCACAGCGACTTCGTTTCTACCACGCGGGGTGGGACAAATACGGGGGTAGCCTCCAAGAATTTTGGATTTTTTTATGGGAGGCTGGATCGAATGAATTCCGGCCTCGGATGGTCCAAGATCGCATGAAGGCGACGCTCCTCCCGGCTCTGATCTCCCTATCCCTGGCCACCATGCTCCCGGCCCAGACCTGCCGCGAGGTGGTGCGCGACGCCTCCGGGCGGGTCGTCCAGACCATCGACCGCCAGAAAAGCGCGGGCGGCATCGAGCGGGCCGTGATCCGCGACGCCTCGGGCAGGATCACAGGCACGGCCACCACCCAGAGCAGCGGCGGCAGCACCACGCAGACGCAATACCGCGATGCCAGCGGAAGGTCGGCGGGATCGGCGACGACCCATGGCTATGCCTCCGGTTCGTCCCGCACCACCTACCGGGATGCCGGCGGGCGTGTGGCCGGGAGCGCGGACACGAGCAAAGTCGCCGGGACCACCACCCGCACCCAGTTCCGGGACGCCTCCGGCCGTCTGGCCGGCAGCCAAACCACTAGCGGCAGCCCGTCCGGATCTTTTAACGGCACCCAACGCGACGCCTCCGGCCGCCTCACCGGCAGCAGCACCGCGAACGGGAAATGCCAAGGGGGAGTGAAGGTCCCGGTTCCTCCGGTGGGAGCGAAGAAGTAAAAGCCCGTATTCCCCCAACTTGGGGAATGGCTGAGCGAGAACCGCCGCCGCAATTTCCGCACCCCCGGTGTCATCATGTTTTGACGGAAGCCGCCTAACCGCGACCACCGCCAACCCCTCCGCAGCAAGCCCGGCCGGTTCATTCCGTGCCGGGCTTATGCGTTTTCAGAAACCACCATCAACCCCACCTCAAACCATCCCCATGATTCCCATCGTCACATCCCAACTCACAGCCCATCGCTGTTCCACCCAACGCCGTGTTGCCAAGTCCCTGCTGCTCCTCCCGGTCATCGTTTGCGCCCTCGCCTCCGTCTCCTGCCAGGAGCAAGGCCCGCCCATGGTCGATACCACCCCGCTGGCTTCCCTGACCGACGGACTGTCACGCCTGCGCGAAAACGCCGTGCAACTCGCCCGCAGCGATGCGCGCGAAGTCATCTCCCGCTTCGGGCAGATGGGCACGCGCAGGCTGGCGGCGGTGGGCTGACCCTAACCCACCATCCGGTAGCCCGGCGGGAGTTTGCGCTCCTGCCGGGTTGTTGGCATTCCCAACACGACCATGCCCTTCATTCGCAAAACCCCGCGCCGCCCCTCGCGCCATGTGATCACCTTGTCCGATCTCACCACGGCCAACTGGCAGGTCATCGATGAAATGGACAAGCTCGGATTCTGGCACGAGCGATTGGAGGACATCGACGTCTGCCTCGTGCCGGTTTCATTCGCCTGCTACGGCTGGTTCCTGCCCGACGGCCATATCCACATCCCTGCGGTCACCGGAGCACATCTCTCCGATCTCATCACCGGCCACCACACCCGCCTCACCGACGTGCTGCGCCACGAGTGGTCGCATGCCCTCGCCGACCGCTGTCCGGAACTCGTCGAAACGAAACGCTTCGTCCGCACCTTCGGCGGTCGTTACGAATCACCGCACCCGGTTTGGGAATACCATCCCGACCAGCACCTCACCAAGTATGCCGCCAGCCAGCCCTGCGAGGATTTTGCGGAAACCTTCCACCACTACCTCCGCCACAAAGGCCGACTGCCCGTGCGCCTCGCCAACAAACCCACGATCATCCGCAAGTGGGAGTTCATCGAATGGATGGCGGGAAGGGTTTCAAAAACCGGGTGACAGGAAACCTGCGGAGCATGCCCGCATTCCATCAAACGAGCGCCGAAACCTCGCGGGCGATTTTCTTCCCCACGGCCCTCTCGGCGGCTTCCAGATCATGATCCGCCTGCAAGCCGACCCAGAATCCCGCAGAGGTTCCGAAAAACTTCGCCAACCGCAGGGCAGTCTCCGCGCTGATCCCCCGCCGGCATTTGGTGATTTCCGTCAGCCGCGATGCCGGAATCCCCGTCGCCCGCGATACCGACGCCAGGCTCAATCCCATCGGACGGATAAATTCCTCCAGTAGGATTTCACCCGGATGGATCATGGGGAGCAGGTCTTTCTGTTTCATGGCTTTAGTGGTAGTCGACGATGGAAACCTGGTGCTTCGAGCCATCCTCCCAACGGAAGATGACCCGCCATTACTGGTAGATCCGGACACTCCAGAAGCCCTTGAGATTTGCTTTCAAGGCCTCCAGACGGTTGCCCGGCGGGACCGACAAATCCTGTGTGACCCGCGCCTGGTGAATCATCCTGAGTTTGCGCCGTGCCACCGCCTGAATGTCTCCAGGCAGTTTCTTGGAGCGCTCACCCCGGTAGATCCGCTCAGTCTCGGAATCGCCAAAAGTTTCGATCACCGTAGACCCTATGGCCGCCATGAATTACGGCAAGCGTAATTTCCCGCCACAGCGTAATTTCCCGGCCCAGTCTTTTTCTCCCAAGACGCCATTACCCACTCCCGAGATGCCTACTTCGCCCTCAGCAGCCTGATTTTTCAACCACTCCTACTCCCACAAAAACCACCACTACTCACGAAGCCAATCCCACCACCTCGGAAGCCTAATCTCCCACCTGTCCGGATGGCCATGCGCCTGCCTGGAACCGCCCTGCTAGAATCGCGATGCATCCACCTTGGAACTGACCTAGGCCTGTTCCAGCCGGGTCTCCATCACACCGATTCGTATTGGCTTGCATGATTGAATTCGCGCTTGCTGCCAGGGAACGCATCGTAGATGGCCCGATGCCTTTGCAGTCCATATTCATCTTCGCGGGTCTCGTAGGATTTCACCCAGTCGAGCAAGTTCCCGAGGTTCTCGTCCTGCTCCCGGCTACTGCGGAACTTTTCGGGTTCCCATGGCCTTGCCCGACAGTGCGCAATGCATGCATCAATTCCGGGATTGAGAAAAACAAGCTCTTCACAGTCCTCCAGGATGCCTTCGATGATGTCTGCATAACATCCCTCGATGATCCAGCTTTCATGGGCCGTAATGAATCCCTTCACGTCGGCGATGCTCTCGTCGAGCGGACGTCTTTCCGCGCCTCCTTGAAATGCCAATTCATCCAGTGACAGTCGTGCGGCAGGATGCTTGGCCATCAGTTTCTTTGACAGTGTGCTTTTGCCCGCCCCGGCATTTCCCAGCAATATGACTTTCATGATCATGCGGTTTTATGCGGCGTCCGTCGGGATTGCAATTCTGACAGGATACAATCCCTCCAGATCCACTCCATTGCGCTCCTGATCCTCCCAACCACCTCGGAGACCATCCCTCCGGAGAGCAGTGCGTGGCCAGCGTCCACCAGCAGTTCGTCCCCATTTCCCCCGCCCTCCGGTCCGGCCACCGGCTCATTCAACGGCCTTCACCCCCCAAAGCAATTTCCTTGCAGGCAGATCACGCCGAACTCCGGGTATTTTTCTGTGTGTTTGGTGCTGGCGGCGGGACGGTTCATGCCCGGATTGTCGGCCCGCCGCGAGAGAAATGCCACGCGAATTCTACCGCGCCGCCCCTCCGGGAGACACCACGGGAAGGTATTTGAGAAACCTGAAACGGTTGCCATGAACCCCCGATTTGGCCGGACTCCCGCGGATCCCGCCGGAAAAGAGCTTTTCAGGCCGGACATGAAAAAAGCCCTGACAAACAGGGCTTTTTTCGATTTCGAGAGTGGTACACCCGAAGGGACTCGAACCCCTAACCTTCTGATTCGTAGTCAGACGCTCTATCCAATTGAGCTACGGGTGCCTTGCGGCATGCGCGGGGCGCAGAAAAGCGCGGATTCGCGGGGAGTGTCAAGAATTTCGGCGGATTTGTCGGAGATATTCAGGCGGGTGAGGCCGCGAGCGGTGCGGGAAGTTATTCCTCGAAGGCCTTGATCCGCAGGAATTTGGCTGTTGTGGCATCGACAGGCACCCGGAATCCGTTGCGGCTGTATCCCTCGGGTGCGACCGCTTCATCCGCGGGAAAGACAAAGTTGCCGTCCTCCGGGAATACCCACGATCCCGGGGTGAGATCGGGACTTTGCTCGGGATCGTAGTAAACATTGCCGGAATTGTGCTCGTTCCAAGAAACGATGAGGTATTCGCCATCGCGGACCAGGCCGATGAGAGATCCCTCTGAAGCATGTGGATCGCCCCCGAACGCGAATTCTTCGTAATTGGTGTAAGCGTCCTTGTCGGGATTCAGCTTGGGTCCGCCGGGATGCGTTTCGAATTGCTCCGCCCATGTCTCATAGGCGGGCGAGCCTTCTCCAACGAAGTCATCGAAGAAAACCTCGGCGAGTTGCTGGGTGACGTGTGCCGTGCCGAGGTTGAAGTTGCGGTTCAGGATCGAATCCTCCGAAACGACCGGATTGGGATCCGGCTTGACGATGGCGAACTTGTAGCCGCCGAAAGGCAGCCCGGCGCCTCCTTCGACGCCGGCCAGCGTGCCGGTGTAAACGCCGCCGCCGACCGGGCTGAGCGCGAGTTCGCCGGGCGCCGCCAGTCCGTCGAAGAACCGAACCTTGACCGAATCGACCGCCGGGTTGAACGCGCCGATTCCGG
>JALOUA010000032.1 GCA_025457625.1 Akkermansiaceae bacterium | reverse complement strand
AGTCGAGCACCAGGATGGCGTCCAGCGCGCTTTCCAACAGCATCGCCATCTGTTCCTCACGTCCGCGCAACTCTTCCTCGACGCGCATCCGCCGCAATTCCGCCGCAGCCCTTGCCGCGAACACATGGAACAACGCGATCGCCCGCGCATCGCGCGGCATCGGCTTGTCATCGAGCACCGAGATGTGGCCCATCAGCGAGCCGTCGGTGTCGAGCATGGGCATGCCGAGATAACTCACGGCACAAAGCGGAACCAGATCGGTGTCCTGCGGGAACAACTCAATGAGCCGCTCGGGGATGTGGACGAGCTGGCGTTTCTCGACCACCGACTGGCAGGCGGTCCCTTCGATGGCGTATTCGTAATGGTCGATGTGGTGGTCGCCGAGCCACATTGCGAGAGCGCGCAGCTTGCGCTGCTGCGGCAGGTATTCCGTCACCCATGCGCCAAGCGTTCCCAGCGCCACGGCAAGATTCCTCACCAGCGCGCGGAAAAAATCCGCACCGGTCTCCGCACTGGTGCCAGACACCACCAGGCGCAGCACTTCCTCCTCGTCCAAACCTGCGTCGGAACCGTTCATGCCGCCTCAATCCAGCCGTTCCGGTGGAATCGCGTCAAGTCCCCACTTGCCCCGCCAAACTGTGACACATGTGGGGAAAAGGTTCACAATCCTTGCTCAATCTTGCGCTTTTGCGCCATCAGGTGACTTTCAGGGTTAGCTCTCCGGATATTGTCTGATAAGCTCCCGCGCCGCCATGAACGGACTCGAACGCACGCTGGAATTTCTCGCCGGAAAACCGGTGGACCGCCCGCCGGTTCACCCGATCCTGATGCGCTGGGCGGCGCGCCATGCCGGGGTGAAATACCGCGACTTCTGCCTCGATCCCGCAGCCAAGACCGCTGCCGCCATCCGTTGTGCGGAGGATTTCGGCTTCGACTGGGTCACGGTGATGTCCGACCCGTGGGTGGAAGCGTCCGCCTTCGGCATCCAGCTCGACTATCCGGAGGACAACCTGCCCATCGACACCGGCGGCCATCTGCCCGATGTCGAAACCGCCGCAACGTTGCAGCCCTACCGCCCGCTCGACCACCGGCGCTGCGTCAACCGCATCGAGGAGATCCGCATGTTCAAAAAACATGTCGGCGCGACGCACTTCATCGTCGGCTGGGTCGAGGGGCCGGTGGCCGAATACGCCGACCTCCGCGGGGTCAGCGAGGCGGCGATGGATTTCCTCGACGCCCCCGATGCCTGCCACCTGGCGATCGACGTGATTGTCGAGAGTGCGCTCGAATTCATCACGCTGCAGATCGAGGCCGGCGCGCACTGCATCGGCATCGGTGATGCGTTCTGCTCGCAAATCGGACCCAGGCTTTACCGCGATCTCGCCTGGCGCGGGGAAAAACGCATGGTCGAGCACATCCACCGCCTCGGGGCCATCGCGAAACTCCACATCTGCGGCAATACCGCACCGATCCTGCATGACATGATCGCCACCGGCGCCGACATCATCGACGTCGATCACCTCGTGCCCGACATGGCCGTTTTTGCCAGCGATCTGGCACCCACCCAGGTGTTGTCCGGAAAAGCCGATCCGGCGGGCATCCTCCGTCATGGCACGCCGGAACAAATCATCGAAACCGTGCGCGCCCATCACGCCGAAGGCCGCGGACGGGTGATTGTCTCCCCCGGCTGCGAAGTGCCGCCGGATGCGCCGGATGCCAACCTCCGCGCGCTGGTCAATGCGGCGTGGTCGGTTTTAAATCCCGATGATCCATGAGCGATTCCCCCACACGCGACCCGTTTTCAGAAGCCCGCCGCCGGGACGGCGTGATGCAGTGCCCGTTCCAGGGTGAAACCATCACCATGATCCTGCGCCACGGCGACGTGCGCCAGGCGGCGAAAGACTGGCAGAAATTCAGCTCCGATGCCCCGTTCCGCGTCCCCATTCCCGCCGAGCATGCGGTGCGCACGATGCGCCAGTTGCCGATCGAGACCGACCCGCCCGCGCATGGCGATTACCGCGCCATCGTCGAGCCGTTTTTCCAGCGGCCGAAGTCCCCGGAAATGATCGCCGCCATCGGGACGCTCACCGGGGAGCTGTTAGATGAAGCCCTGCGCCGCGGTGGGATCGAGGCGGTCTCGGAGTTCTCACTGCCGCTGCAATCGCGCGCACTCACCCACCTGCTCAACGTGCCGGAAAGCGAGGCCGATACCTGGATCGGCTGGGGCATCCACGTCTTCAAAATGACCGGTGGCGAATTCAAATCCGGCAACGTGCTCGAGGATTACCTGCACGCCCGGTTCGACCGCGCGCAACGCGAGCCGGGAGAAGATTTTTTCAGCGCCCTGTCCCGGGCGGAATTTCACGGCCGCCGGCTCAGCCGCGACGAATGCATGGGCTTCGCCAACCTCGCCTTCGCCGGCGGACGCGACACCATCATCCACACGGTTTCCTCCATCCTCGCCCATTTCGCGGAGCACCCCGATGCGCTTGATTTCCTGCGCGCCGACCCGAAACGCATCACGCTCGCCGCCGAGGAGTTCTTCCGCGTCTTCATGCCGCTCACCCAGATCGGCCGCGTCTGCCGCGAGGACACCGCCGTGCACGGCGTGACGGTTCCTGCCGGTGAGCGCGTCGGCCTGTGCTGGGCTGCCGCCAATCACGACGAAGGTGTCTTCGATGCCCCGGACGAAGTGCGCCTCGACCGCAAGCCGAACCCGCACGTTTCCTTCGGCACCGGCCCCCACCTCTGCCTTGGTGCCGCCCATGCCCGGCTCATCGTCCGCACCCTGCTCAGCCGTCTTTGCCAGCAGGTCGAACGCATCGAAATCATCGAAGCGCAAGACCATCTCGAAACCGCGGAGACGTTCACCCGCATCGTCGGCCTCGCCAAACTCCGGGTGCGGCTCCACCCCGTGCGCTGATTCATGGCCGCAAATGCGCGGAAAAAATCCGCCCCGGACTCCGCCCGTTCCGCGATACAGCCGGACGCAAAACGGGCGCGGACTTTTACCAGTCCGCGCCCGAAAGCACATTTCCCCCCAAAGATTCCGTTTGGCTTTGCCGGCCTTGATTCGACTTCCCCCCGGAGTTCGATCGGCCACTGGCTCAGTTGCGCGGAATTGAGAATATGTCGGAAAGGTTTTCAGTCTGCCGTGGCACGCTGTCGCCTTTCGTTGGAGATAAATTGCCATTGATTTTCGGCGTTTTGAAGCAATTTGTGGTTCCCTTTCCGGCCAAGAGGTCGCAAATCCGGCCTCAAACGGAGTTCCGGGCGATCACCCCGGCTTCATCGTGAAAACGACCGCAGCCAGCAGCGGTTCGGGTCATCGCAAAGGCCGCGCGCATCTTGCGATTCGCCGCGCCGGGATTGCCGGGATGCGGGAAACCAATTGCGCCCGTCCGCCGGCCGCCTTAGGACTTCCGCGCAAAGCCATGGCCGACAAACCGTTTTTCTATCAGGATCCGTTTCCGCTGGGACCGGACACCACCGAATACGAATGCATCAGCACCGATCACGTGTCGGTATCGGAATTCGGGGGCAAACCCATTCTCAAAATCGCGCCGGAGGGACTCGCCCTGCTCGCCGCCGAGGCGATCAAGGCGATCAATTTCACGCTGCGTCCCGCGCACCTCGCGCAGGTGGCGGCGATTCTCGATGATCCGGAAGCCTCGGAAAACGACCGCATGGTTGCTCTCATGCTGCTCAAGAACGCGGAGATCGCCGCGCACGGCATCCTGCCGTTCTGCCAGGACACCGGCACCGCCACCATCGTCGGCAAGAAAGGCCAGCAGGTGTGGACCGGTTGCGACGACGCGGAATTTCTCTCCAAGGGGATCTATCAGACCTACATCCATGAGAACCTGCGCTACTCGCAGACCGCGCCGCTCAACATGTATGACGAGGTCAACACCCGCACCAACCTGCCCGCACAGATCGACCTCTACGCCACCGAAGGAGACGCCTACAAGTTCCTGTTCGTCAGCAAGGGCGGCGGCTCGGCCAACAAGACTTTCCTCTATCAGGAAACCAAGGCCCTGCTCAATCCCGCGCGCCTGAAAGAGTTCTGCGTGGAGAAGATGAAATCGCTCGGCACCGCGGCCTGCCCGCCCTATCACCTCGCGTTCGTGATCGGCGGCACCTCCGCCGAAAACTGCCTCAAGACCGTCAAGCTCGCCTCCACCAAATACTACGACGCGCTGCCCACCGAAGGCAACGAGCACGGCCGGGCCTTCCGCGACCTCGAACTGGAGAAGGAGCTGCTGCAACTCGCCCGTGAGGTCGGCATCGGCGCGCAGTTCGGCGGCAAATATTTCGCGCTCGACGTGCGCGTCATCCGCCTGCCGCGCCACGGCGCCTCGTGCCCGGTCGGCATCGGCGTTTCCTGCTCGGCCGACCGCCAGGCGAAGGCGAAAATCACCAGGGACGGCATTTTCCTCGAAAAACTCGAAAAGAATCCCGGCCGCTTCATCCCGGAGAAATACCGCGATTGGAAGTTCAAGGGCGTGGCCATCGACCTCGACCTCGGCATGGAGGAAACGCTCAAGACGCTCAACAAGTATCCCGTCACCACCGCGCTTTCCCTAACAGGCACGATCATCGTCGCGCGCGACATCGCCCACGCCAAGCTCAAGGAAATCCTCGAGAAGGACGGCGAGCTTCCCGAATACTTCAAAAAGTATCCGGTTTACTACGCCGGCCCCGCCAAAACCCCGGCAGGCATGCCTTCGGGCTCGTTCGGCCCCACCACCGCGGGCCGCATGGACAGTTATGTCGATCTGTTCCAATCGCACGGCGGCTCGATGGTCATGCTGGCCAAGGGCAACCGCGGCAAGGCGGTGACCGACGCTTGCAAACAGCACGGCGGTTTCTACCTCGGCTCCGCCGGCGGCCCCGCCGCGCTGCTCGCCAAGGAGCACATCAAGAGCCAGGAAGTCGTCGCCTTCCCGGAACTCGGCATGGAGGCCGTGTGGAAGATCACGGTGGAGAATTTCCCCGCCTTCATCCTCGTGGACAACAAGGGCAACGACTTCTTCACCCAGCTCAACCAATGCCCGGTCTGCCATTGAACGCAATGGCCCTCGTGTGTATCGCGTAGCGGATCATCCGGGATATCGAGATGTTTTCAAAGACATGGCGGCTGCACCGTCACCAGATCCTCGCGACTGCATAGGAATCGATGATCTCGTCCATCGAGATGATGCCCAAACCAAGGCGCTTGGCTTGGCAGACCAGCATGCGATCGAAGGGATCGCCATGATGCCTGGGGAGTTCCTGAAGGAGGCGGCAGTCGTCGATGGTTGGCGATAGCAGCGGCACGCCGATGCGCTTCAACTCGTCCGGGTAAAGCCGGTTCCAATCGTCAGTGATTTGGAAATCGAAGCCCTTTCCGGAGAGTTTGATCGCGATTTCCCAAAAGCTCGCCGACGAGTGATGGAGGGGAAGTTTGCCGTCGATGACTTGGGCGGCATTTTTTGAAAGGCGCTTGTCCCCGTGCAACATCCAAAGCAGCGCGTGGGTGTCCAGCAACCAGCCTGTCACGGTGGTGGTGGCGGTCATGGAATGTGGAAGGTTTTGGCGATTTCCGCGTTGAGCGCGGGGTCGTCAAACTTGTCGCCCATTTTGAATTTGCGCCCTTTCAACCCACCGATCCGGGTTTTGCCGGAGAATTCCTCCACCATGCTGAGCCGCACCACGGGTTTGTCGCGACGGGCGATGATGACTTCCTCACCTCGCTCCGCCGCCGCGATCAACTTCGAAAGCTGGGTTTTCGCCTCATGGATGGTGACTTGCATGACAGCAGGAACTTAGCCATGTTGGTCAGGATGATCAACTGGATTTTCCCGGCCCCGTAGCCGCGCCATGTGCGCCCAGGTCGCACCGGGAATTGGAATTGATCCAACGCCGCTGCGCGTGGAGACTCCCGCCCGCGCGCCTTCCGGCGGGCGTTCGAATCATCCACCCCTTCATTTCATGGAACCCATTCAGGTCGGTTTGTTAGGCATTGGCACGGTTGGCGGCGGCACTTTCCAGGTGTTGGCGCGCAACCAGGAGGAAATCCGCCGCCGCGCCGGCCGCGGCATCGAGATCACGATGGTCGCCGACCTCGACACGGCACGCGCCCGCGCCTTGGTGGGCGACCGCGCGAAAGTCGTCGGCGACGCCCGCGAGGTCATCGCCAACCCGGAGATTTCCATCGTGGTGGAACTGATCGGCGGCTGCGGCATCGCGCGCGAGCTGGTGCTGGAGGCGGTCCGCGCGGGCAAGCATGTCGTCACCGCCAACAAGGCGCTGCTCGCGTGATGGTCGCCTTCGAGGCGGCGGTGGCCGGCGGCATCCCGATCATCAAGGCGCTGCGCGAGGGGCTCACCGCCAACCGCATCGAATGGATCGCCGGCATCATCAACGGCACCACCAATTTCATTCTCTCCGAAATGCGCGACAAGGGGCTCGATTTCTCCCAGGCCCTCGCCGAGGCCCAGCAGCTCGGCTATGCCGAGGCGGACCCCACCTTCGACATCGAGGGCGTGGACGCCGCGCACAAGATCACGCTGATGAGCGCCATCGCCTTCGGCATTCCCGTGCAGTTCGACAAGGCCCACATCGAGGGCATCACCGCCCTGCAAGCGGCCGACATCCGCTGCGCCGAGCAGCTCGGCTACCGGATCAAGCTGTTAGGCATCACCCGCCGCCGGCCGGAGGGCATCGAACTGCGCGTCCACCCGGCGCTGGTGCCCGCGAAACGCCTCATCGCCAGCGTCGAGGGCGCGATGAACGCCGTGCTGGTGCAGGCCGATGCCGTGGGCACCACGCTTTATTATGGCAAGGGCGCGGGCAGCGAGCCCACCGCCTCCGCGGTGATTGCCGATCTGGTGGACATCGCGCGGCTGCACACGGCCGACCCCGGCCACCGCGTGCCGCATCTCGCGTTCCAGCCGGACGAACTGCACGCCACGCCGGTGCTGCCGATGGAGGAGACGATCACCGCGTTTTACCTGCGCCTGCGCGTGGCCGACGAAAAAGGCGTGCTGGCGCAAATCACCCGCATCCTCGCCGAGGGCGATATTTCCATCGACGCGATGCTCCAGCACGAGTCGCAGGAAGGCGAGAGCCAGACCGACCTGATCATCCTCACTCATGAGACCTCCGAGGGTCGCATGCGCGCCGCGCTCGCCCGCATGCAGGCACTGCCCACCGTCGCCGCGCCCATCGTCAGCCTGCGCAAGGAAGAGCTGGCGTGAACGGGGGCGGTGCGGCAGGCCGGGTCATCTGAATCCGAACTTCCTAACGCAGGAAATAGCACGAAAGCACAGGCGAATCAAAGACATGGGATACGATCATGGCCTTGTCTGCTCGTAACGATCTGGGTTCCGTCATATTGAGCCCGGTCCCATGCTCTCTCCTCCTCCACCGCCAGTCTGTCTTTCAAGTTCTTCCATCTCTTTTTCCTTAGGGCTGAGTTGAAGGTCTGCGGGAAGATCTCGATAGCAACTCGGGCACTTTCCGAAGCTCCTGGCGACGATTCTCTCTCCACAGTGCTGACAGCGGAGGTTCATTTGTGATCACTGCTTCATCGCGCTTTTGATTTCCGCCATCAGCTCTGCGGGGGACTCCACCGGTTTGAATTGCGGGAACTCTATCTTCACATTGTCCGGCGCGTGGATCAGGAAACCGGTGTGCGCCGCGCCGAGCATGCTGGTGTCGTTGTAGGAATCGCCGGCGCTGATGACCTGATAGTTCAGGCTGCGGAATGCCTCCACCGCCGCGCGTTTCTGGTCGGGCATGCGGAGTTGGTAGCCCGTGATGCGGTCGTCCTCCACCACCAACCGGTGGCAGAGCAGGGTGGGCCAGTTGAGCTTGCGGATGAGCGGCGCGGCGAACTGCTCGAAGGTGTCGGATAAAATCACGACCTGCGAGAGGGTGCGCAATTCATCGAGGAATTCCCGCGCGCCGGGCAGCGGATCGAGCGTGCCGATCACCCGCTGGATGTCGGAGAGCCGGAGGCCGTGGCGGTTGAGGATGTCCAGCCTGCCGCGCATGAGCACATCATAGTCCGGTTCGTCGCGCGTGGTGCGGCGCAGTTCGTCGATACCGGTTTCCGCGGCGACGGCGATCCAGATCTCGGGTGTCAGCACCCCCTCCATGTCCAGTGTCACGATGGTTTGTTTCACGCTTGCGGAGTCTTTCACGCATCGGATGGCGGTGGCAATGCCGGATGCTGAAACATTTTGTCAAAACGGGTGCCATCTGATGCGATCTCCGGCGGTGAGCGCAATCTTCCAGGACATCCGGGTGATGCCGCGGCACGAGTGGCGCGGGCGGGCGATGGCGCACCGCGAGCGCGCGGAGCGCCACACGCGGCCGGCAAGGATGCGGCGCGACCGCGGCCTGCCCCATCCCATCGCGGATTTCCTGTTCGAGTATTATCCGTTTCCGTTTTCGCTTTTGGAAAAATGGCATCCAGGCATCGGAGTGGTGTTGGAAACGGACAGCCGGCCCGCTGCGTTTTCCGGGCGGTGCTACTCGCACGAGAACGGCAGGCTGGCGCTTGATCCGGCGAAACTCACCGACAAGCAGCGGCGGCGGTTCGTCCGCATGTTGGAGTTGCTGGAAGCCACGCGCGGCCGCACGCCCCATTTCGCCTGCCACGGTCTGCACGAGTGGGCGATGGTGTATCGGGGATGCGAGGTGCGGCATGAGAAGACGCTGCGGCTGCGGCTGCCGCAGGCGGAAATCGACGCGCTCGTCGAGAGCCGGCCGATCTGTTGCTCGCATCACGACGCCTTCCGGTTTTTCGCCGCCGCCGCGCGGCCTTTCAACCGCCTGCAGCCCGACATCGACCGCCGCGTGGAGATGGAACAACCCGGCTGCCTCCATGCCAACATGGATCTCTACAAGTGGGCGGCCAAGGCGATGCCGTGGTGCGGCGGCGACCTGTTGCTCGATTGTTTCGAACTGGCGGTGGAGCTGCGCGACCTCGACATGCGCGCCAGTCCGTATGATCTCACGGAGTGGGGCCGCGAGCCGGTGCGCGTCGAGACGCCGGAGGGCCGCCGGATTTACGAAGAAGAGCAGAAACGCCTCGCCGCATCCGCCGCGCCCTTGCGCGCGCGGCTGACGGAGGTGCTTTCACGCATGCTGGCAAGCGTTTGACATCGTCCGGTCATGCGACCCCGGCAGGCATGCGCGTCAAGTCGAGGGCGGGTCCCGCCAGAACAAGACCGCCTCTCCCCGGGTCATGAATCCCGCACGATTCGCCAAACCTGGCGCGCATGCCCTGCGGGACGTCGGCAACGAATCGCCTGCCGCCCCGCCAACAATGGCGGCTTGTTCGGCGGCGATCCCGGGCAGGGTGCGGTTCGCACCGATGTCTTGAATGATCCCGCCGGGCGGCTACGTATTGGCCCCGTCATGAAAAACATCCTCACCTCCCTGTGCGCCATCACCCTCTCTCTCATCCCGCTCCACGCGGAGGAGGACGGCTTCGTTTCCCTCTTCGACGGCAAAACCCTCAACGGCTGGAAAAATCCCTACAAGTGGGGTGAAGCGGTCATCGTGGACGGTGAGATCCATCTCAAGGGCGACAAAAAATGGTTCCTGGTGACCGAAAAGGCCTACGCCGACTTCATTTTCGAAGGCGAAGTGAAACTGCCCGAAGGGCAAGCCAACAGCGGCTTCATGTTCCGCGCCCATGTCGAACCCAACAAAGTCTTCGGCTATCAGGCCGAGGTCGATGGCGACGCCAGGCGCAATTGGTCGGGCGGTCTCTACGACGAAGGCCGCCGCATGTGGTTCATCAGCCCGATCAAAACGGACGCGGCAAGCGTGGCCGCCTTCCGCAAGCGCGCGGGCGACGCCTTCAAGCGCGACGACTGGAACAGGTATCGCATCACCTGCAAAGGCGACAAGATCACCATCGAGGTCAATGGCGTCGTCACCACCGACATCGTGGACGACAAGGACGCCGCCGGCCCGATCGGCATCCAGCACCATGGCGAAAAAAACCAGACCTACATGTTCCGCAACCTGCGGATCAAGGAGCTGAAGTAAGCGCCGCCCGGTTGCGGGAGGACCGGCCTGCAGCGGGCGACAGGGAGGGGCGATACTCCGATTCCCCCCCGGCGTTGAAAACCCATGGAACGAGCACCGCATTCAGCCGTTGGCCGGGTGCGGCGCGGGTGCGAGTTCATCACCACGAGATCACATCATCCGATCCCGCATAGGGCACGATACTGTTAGAAGCCGGACCTTTTCTGCCCTTTTTGCCATCCTTGCCATAGGACCAGAAGACGTATGCCTGATCCCGTGGTTTGGTTTCCTTGTATTCCGCCAGGCCCCAGGTATTGAGCCGGCGGTCGTTCTGGCCGTTGTTGAAATCGACAAGGTTGTGTGACGGATTATTCGATTTCATGCCGTTGATGGCGACCATGATTTCGCGGCCCCATGCGTCGTAGAGCCTGCCATCCCTGCCCACCCCGCCGCGGTTGTCCGCGGCGTAGGGAAAGGTGATGTAGGACTCGTTGCGGGGATTGGCATCCCTGGCCGAGAAATTCTCATCCTTGTAGGGGAAATCCTTATCCTCCCCCGCCAGCGCGGCGACCAGAAACTGATTGGTGTAGAAACCGCCCGGATCGCCGTAAATCGTGTCCCATCCGCTGTCGCGCTTCGACCGCGGGATCGGCGGTTTCATGTAATCGGCCTCGAAGAGCGTCATGCCCACCTGGAAGTCGCGGAACTGCGCCATGGTTTGCACCTTGCGGCTGCTTTCAATGAAGCGCCTGGCACCTGCCGTGATCAACACCGCAAGCACCGCCACGATGGCGATGGCGATCATCAATTCGACAAGCGTGAAACCGGCTCGACAGGCTTTGGGATGGGGTTTCATGATTCGGACTCCGGCAAACATATGTCGGATTTCCTCTCCGCGTTGGAAAAATTCCGGATCCGGTGGCTCAACCAAGCGCCACCGCCGTGCCGGCGAGGCCGGCGCGGACGAGCAGCGGTTCGAGTTCGGGATCGCGGCCCATGAAGCGGCGGTAGAGTTCGTCCACGGGGGCGGAGTTGCCTTTGCTGAGGATGTGCTCGCGGAACGAGCGGCCGGTTTCCGGGTTGAGGATGCCCTCGTTCTGAAAGCGGGTGAAGGCGTCGGCATCGAGCACTTCGGACCACTTGTAGGAATAGTATCCGGCGGCGTAGCCGGTGGGGCTGGAGAAGAGATGGTTGAAGCGGCGCAACATGGTGGGCGTGTCGGTTTTGAGCGGCGCGCGGTAGTCGGCGAGCACTTCGCGGTCCACGGCATCCAGATCGCGGCCATGCCATTGGTCGAAATGAATGTGGAGTTCGAGGTCGATCCGGGCGAGCGCGAGCTGGCGCATGAAGGCGGAGGCGCTGAGGTAGTTGCGCGCGGCGATCATTTTGGCAAAAAGGTCCTGCGGGATGGGCTCGCCGGTTTCATGATGGCGGGCGAAGAGATCGAGCGACTCGCGGTCCCAACAGTAGTTTTCCATGATCTGGGAAGGCAGCTCGACGAAGTCCCAGGGCACGTTGGTGCCGGAGAGGGATTTGACCGGCACCTCGCTGAGCATGCCGTGCAGCAGGTGGCCGAACTCGTGGAAGATCGTCTCGACCTCGGCATGGGTGAGCAGCGCGGCCTTGCCATCCAGCGGCGGGCTCATGTTGCCGATGATCAGCCCGAGGTGGGGCTCGCCCGGGCCGCCGGTGTGCAGCGAGTTCATCCACGCGCCGCCGCGTTTCGATTCGCGCGGGTGCCAGTCGGCATAAAACGATCCGAGATGCGCGCCGGTTTGCGAGTCGTGGATTTCATAAAACGAAACCTCGGGATGCCAGACTTCGATGTCCGATGTGGAAGCTTTGATGTCCGATGCGGGATCGAGGTGGATTGTTTCCTTCTGCCGGATGGTGATGCCGAACAGGCGGGAGGCGATTTCAAACATGCCGGCCATCACGCCATCGACCGGGAAGTAGGGCCGCAACGCCTCGTCATCGAGATCATAGTTCTCCTTGCGCTGGCGTTCGGCCCAGTAGGCGGTCTCCCATGGTTCTAACAAATCGACGGGACGGCCGGTCTCCGCCGCCTTGTAGTGGGCGAGCTGGCGGAAATCCGCATGATACGCCGGGAGGATGCGCGAGTGGAGGTTTTCGATGAAGGCGAGCGCGCCCGCGCCGGTTTTGGCCATGCGCCGCAGCAGCGTGAGATCGGCGAAGTGCTGGTGGCCGAGGATGGCGGACTTCTCGTGACGCAGTTCCAGGATGCGCCATACCAGGGACGTGTTGTCATACTCGCCGCACGCGCCGATCCGGGTGGAGGCCTCCCACACCTGGCGGCGGATCGAATCGTCATGCAGGTGCTGCATGAGCGGGAACATCGAGGGGAACTGCAGGGTGAAGCGCCACGCGGGAGCCTCCAGCCCCTTGGCGCGCGCGTTCGCGGCGGCGGCGGCCATGGCGGACTCCGGCAGGCCGGCGAGTTTCGCCTCATCGGTGATCACCAGGTCCCAGGCGTTGGTGGAGTCGAGCACGTGCTCGGCGTATTGTTTGGTGAGTTTGGAAAGCTCTGCCTCGATCTCCGCCACGCGTTGTTTGCGCTCCGGCGGCAGGTCGGCGCCGCTCTGGCGGAAATCGGCGAGCGTTTCCCCGATGAATCGTTTGGCGACGGGATCGAGATGCGCGGTTTGCGGCCCTTCGCCAACCGCCCGCAGCACGGCCCACAAGCGCTCGTTGAGGCAGATCGATGAGTAGAAGTCCGTGACGTCCGGCAGCATTTTGTTGAGCGCCTCGCGCTGCGCGGGATTGTCCGAGACCGAGTCGAGGTGATGGAGCCGGCCCCAGCCGCGGGCCAATTCCTCGGTGGCGATTTCCAGGGCGAGGAAGGTCGATTCATAAGTCGCCGTGGCATGATCCTGATCGCAGATCGCCGCGATGGAGGCCTTCGCGGAATCAAGCGCGTGACGGATGTCGGGTTCCACGGCCTCGGGCACGAGGGTGGACCAGCGGACATGGAAATCGGGGGCAAGGAACGGATGCATGGCGATGTCTGACGGTTTGGAAAAATGAGGGCGTGCGGGGAGTGTCAAGCGGCGGGCGGATATTCGGCGATGATGCGATCGAGATCGGCGACCCGTTCCCACGGGCAGCGCTTGCGCTGGTATTTCTTCCAGACGATGTCGCGCAGTTCGCGCCAGACGTCAACCGGCACGCCGCGCAGGTCGGTCCACTCGGGATCGCGCTTCATGGTGGTGGTCATGATCGTCCATCGGCCGCCGATGAAATTCGCCCGGTAGTAAACCTTCACTCCGTCGGTTTTCTCGGACCATTCGTGACTCTCCATGGCCGGAGCCTGTGGCGGACCCGGCGGTGAAACAAGGGAGAATCGCGCTTGCTTTCGGGCCCCTGAAGCGCCTTGCTTCGCCCATGCAAACCCGCATGATTTCCCGTTTCCTGTTGGCCGCCGCACTCACCATGACCCTGCCGGCCGCCGTCTCGCTGCCCGCCGAAAACACCGCGTCGCTGCCCGCCGATGCGAACGGACCCGCCAAGGCCGCGATGGATGCCTTCAAGGACGGGCGCCATGCCAAGGCGGTCGAACTCGCCAAACCGCTCGCCGAATCCGGCAACGCCGACGCCCTCTACCTGCTGGGTTTCGCCCATGAAACCGGCCAGGGCGCGGATGCCTCGCGCGACAAGGCTCTCGAATTCTATCGCAAGGCCAGCGCCGCCAAACAGAAGGACGCGGCCTACCGCCTCGCCTTCCTCCTGCTCGCCTCCGAGGACGAAAAAGAGCGCGACAAGGCGCGCGAAACACTCGAAACCGCCGCCATTGACGACGTCGCGGTGGCCGGGCGCATTCTCGGCGAGTCCTACCTCCGCGGGCGCCTGTCACCCGCCCCGGACCCGGACAAAGCCGTCTTTTGGTGGAAACGCGCCAGTGATGCGGGAGACGTCCCGTCCATCATGCTGCTTGCCAATTTTTACGAAGGTCAGTTCGGATTCCCGGAATTGAAAAACCCATCCGAGGCCATCAACCAATACTCCAAGGCGGCGGGTCTCGGCAATGCCGGTGCCATGGCCACGGTCGGCTCCCGCCTGCTCAGCGGTGACAAAGCCATCCGCGACGAGAAAAAAGGCCGCGAGTGGCTCAAAAAAGCCGTCGAAGCGAAGGAATACGCCGCCTACCTCGCGCTCGGCGACTATGAGGAGAACGTCAACAAAGACCTCAAGGCGGCCCTCGCCGAATACGAGCGCGGCAAGGATGCCGGGCAGGTCGATTGCATGATCCGCGCCGCCAATTTCTATATCGAAGGCAAGGGTGTCGAAAAGGATGCCGAGCGCGGCCTTTCGATCCTGAGGCAGGCTGCGGAAGCCGGCAGTGCCATCGCTCATTTCAGCCTCGCCGCGCATTACCTGTCGGCGGAGAAACCCGACCTGCTGCTGGGATATGGCCATCTGGTCGCGGCGGCGAATGGCAATCTCGTCGAGGCCCAGAACGAACTCGGCTTGCTCTATCTCTCCGGAAAATTCGGCGTCGCCGACGCTCCCGCAGGCGTTGCCTGGCTCACGCGCGCCGCCCAGAATGGCAACGCCGCCGCCCAAAACAACCTTGCCACCATTTATGAAAACGGCATCACCGGCTTCCCTCGCAACCTCGAAAACGCCGGCCAGCTCTACACACTCGCCGCCAACCAGGGCCACGGCCCCGCCACCCTCGCGCTCGCCCGCATGCTCAAGGATGGCACCGGCACCACAGCCGACCCCGTCAAGGCATGGGCGCTCGCCTCGCTGGCCGCCGAACGTGGCGAAAAGGAAGCCGATAAAATGGTCACCGAAATCGGCTTGAAACTCACCGAGGAACAACGCGTCGCCGCCCTCAAGGAACTCGCCACGATGAAATCCGGCGGTGACGCCAAACCCGCCGCCGGGAAAAAAGACCAGAAGGAGAAATAGGCGACGCGCCCCGCCGGAGTCTTCCCGCTTGCCTCGCGGCGGTCGCACCGCACACTGCCGCCGTGAATGTGCTTGTCACCGCCGGCCCGACGCGCGAGCCGATCGACCCCGTCCGTTTCCTTTCCAACCGCTCGTCCGGAAAAATGGGCTACGAACTCGCCTCGGCTTTCGCCGGTGACGGCCACAAGGTCCTGCTCGTCTCCGGCCCCACCGCGCTTGATGTGCCGGAGGGCGTCGATTACCTGCCCGTCGAGACGGCCGCCGGGATGCACGAGGCCGTCGGCCATCACATCGGCCGCATGGACATCGCGGTGTTCGCCGCCGCCGTGGCGGATTACACAACGGCCGCCCCCGCCACCCGGAAACTCAAAAAGTCCGCCGACACGCTCAGGCTCGAACTGGTCAAAACCCCCGACATCCTCGGCTCCGCGCGCCAGACTTTCGGTTTCGCCGGCACGCTTGTCGGCTTCGCCGCGGAAACCGAAAACCTCGAGGCCAACGCCCGCGACAAACTCACCCGCAAGGGCTGCGATCTCATCATTGCCAACGATGTCTCGCAACCCGGCATCGGCTTTGACTCCAATCACAACGAAGTCCTCCTCGTCTATCCCGGCCACGCCCGCCTCCTGCCCCGCACCTCCAAACACGAACTCGCCCACCAGCTCGTCCAGGCCGTCCTCGAACTGCATCTTGCAAAGAGATAGAGGATCATGGATCGCGGATCGAAGATCAGGATCCGGGACTCCAGCCTCTTCCATCCACCATCCACGATCCACCATCCTTTCATGACCGACCTCGAACTCGCCACCCACGCCGCGCTCACCGCGGGCAAGCTGCTCAAACAACACTTCGGCAGCGACGCCGCCGTCGATGAAGCCAGCCACCACGACATCAAGCTCGCGCTCGACAAGGAGTCGCAGGAACTCATCACCGAAATCCTGTTAGGCGCGCGTCCCGGCGACGCGCTCTACGGCGAGGAGGGCATCGCCGGCAACCAGGACTCGGCCCGCCAGTGGATCGTCGATCCCATCGACGGCACCGTGAACTTCTTCTACGGCATCCCGCACTTCTGCGTCTCCATCGCCTTGCGCGTGGATGGAGAAATCACCGTCGGCGTCATCCACGATCCGATGGTCGGTGAAACCTGGACCGTTGAAAAAGGCGGGCCCGCCATGCTCAACGGCGCGCCCATCTCCGCCTCCAGGCGCGACACCTTCGAGCAGTCGATCCTGTTTGTCGGCTGCGGCAAGGACGAGGAGGCGCTGCGCACCGGCATCGAGCGCTTCCACCGCGCCTCGCTGCGCGCGCGCAAGATGCGCATGATGGGCTCCGCCGCGCTCGGCATGGCCTACATCGCCTGCGGCCGCCTCGACGCCTACATCGAATCCCGCATCTCGCTCTGGGACATCGCCGCCGGCCAGCTGCTCGTCGAGACCGCCGGCGGAAAAGTCGAGCTCACCCCCGTGCCCGGCCTGCCGGATTCCTGGTCCATCGTCGCCAGCAACGGCCGCATTCCGATTGAGGAAATACTCTGAAAGAGGATCGTGGATATTGGAACGTAGATGTAAGAACCAGTTCCGCGCCCCGCTCTCATTGATCCACCATCCACGATCCCCCATCAATCCCCATGACCGGCATCGGCTACGACGTTCATCGTTTCTCGCAAAACCGCCCGCTCGTGCTTGGCGGCGTCACCATCCCGCACACCCACGGCCTGGAGGGCCACTCGGATGCCGACGTGCTCTGCCACGCCATCGCCGATGCGCTGTTAGGCGCGATGGGCCTGCCGGACATCGGTCATTATTTCCCGCCCGGCGATCCCTTGTGCAAGGACATCTGCTCGCTCAGGATTCTTGAAAAATGCCGGGCGCTGGCGGATGAGGCCGGATTGGAAATCATCAACGTCGATTCCACGCTCATTGCCGAAGCCCCCAAAGTCCTGCCGCACCGCGAGGCGATGCGCCACAACATCGGCGCGGCCCTCGGCATCCCGCCGGAACGCGTCGGCATCAAGGCCACCACCAACGAAGCCATGGGCTTCGTCGGCCGCAGGGAAGGCATCGCCGCCATGGCCGTGGCACAGGTGGAGTAGCCGCGGTGGTCGCGAAAAGAGAGGCCTGGTGCCGGATCATTCCGCCGGCTCGAGCAGCCAGCGGATCACTTCCGGATTGTCATAGGTGCGCGTCCAGGAATCGTGGCCGACGCCGGGATAATAAGTGACCTTCGGTTTGCCGCCGGCTTTTTCCATGGCTTCGATCATGCTGCGGGTGGCGCTGACGGGGACGACCTGGTCGGCCGCGCCGTGGAACGCCCACACCGGGACATCCTTGAACATGGCGGCCTGCGCGGGATCGCCGCCGCCGCAGATCGGAATCGCGGAGGCGATGCGGCCGGGCGCGCGCCCTAACAAATCCCAGGTGCCGAAGCCTCCCATCGAGATGCCGGTGACGTGGAGGCGCTTGGGATCCACCGGATGATTCTTCTGGATGTCGGCAACCAGTCCGAGCACGGCTTCCATCAGGGGATTGGGTTGGGATGCGGCGGTGAGCGCGGTCCTGTCCGGCGCCGGCGCCGACCACCAACGATCCGCCGGGCACTGCGGGGCGATCAGGAAAACCGGTTTGCCGAGTTTTTCCGCGCCCCGGATGATCGGCATGACGCCGTGTTTCAGTTGGGCCTTGTTGTCATCGCCGCGCTCGCCGGAGCCGTGGAGGAACAGCACGAGCGGATAGGTTTTGCCGGGTTCCGGCGATGCGGGGGCGGACCAGCGGTATTTGAGGACCGTGCCGTCCGCCGCTTTCCACTCGCGGGCTTCGGGTGCGGCTCCGAGCGTGCCGGTGAGCATGAGCATGGAAATCAGGAGTTCGCGCATGCCATGAACCGTTGCTGGGCTTCGGCCTCCGGGTTGTGGGGTTTGGCGGCGTTCTCCGGCCGCGTGTCGGCAATGAGTTCGTCGCGGAATTTGGAAATGATCGCCTCCACCGGCCATGACGAGGCCTCGCCGAAGGCGCAGATCGTGCGGCCGTCGATCTGATAGGCCACGCTTTCGAGGGTTTCCACATCCTGCGGGCTGGCCTCGCCCGCGACGATGCGGTCGGAGATTTTCTTCATCCAGGTGGAGCCCTCGCGGCAGGGCGTGCACTGGCCGCAGGATTCGTGGGCGTAGAAGGCGTTGAGGTTGTTGAGCACCCAGGACATCTTGCGCGAGTCGTCGATGACGATCACGCCGCCGGAGCCGGCCATCGAGCCGCAGGCGGCGAGCGTGTCGAAATCGAGCGGGATGTCCCAGAACGCGAGCTCGCGCCCGGAGCCGTCGGGATTTTTCAGTTTGAAGACCTCGTCGCAGCGCAGGATTTTGGACGATGACCCGCCGGGGATGACGGCCTTGAGTTCGCGTCCGTCCTTCGGGCCGCCGCAGATGTCATATAACAACTCGCGCATCGTGAGCTTGCCGACCTCGACCTCGAAGTAGCCGGGGTTTTTGACATCGCCGGAGACGCAGAGGATGCGGGTGCCGGTGTTGCGCGGCACGCCGAGCCTGGCGTATTCGTCGCCGCCCATGCGGATGATGTGCTTCACGTGGCAGAGCGACTCGACGTTGTTGACGATGGTCGGGCACATGTAGAGGCCGAGCGCGGCGGGGAAATACGGCGGCTTGATGCGCGGATACGGGCGCTTGCCTTCGAGCGACTCGATCAGGCCGGTTTCCTCGCCGCAGATGTAGGCGCCCGCGCCGCGGTGGACGTAAATCTCCAGGTCGAAGCCGGAGCCGAGCACGTTTTTGCCGACGAAATTTTCCGCCCGCGCCTCTTCGATGGCTTTCTCGACGATGAGGGCGGCCTCGGGGAACTCCTCGCGCAGATAGATGTAGGCGGTGTGCGCGCCGACGGCGAAACACGAGATGACCATGCCCTCGATGAGCTGGTGCGGGTCCTGATGGAGGATGTAGCGGTCCTTGAAGGTGCCGGGCTCGGATTCGTCGCCGTTGCAGATCAGATAGACGGGCTTGGTGTTGTTGGGCGGGATGAAGGTCCACTTCATGCCGGTGGGGAATCCCGCGCCGCCGCGGCCGCGCAGGCCGGATTTCTTCACCTCCTCGGTGATCTGCTTCGGCGGCATGGCGATGGCCTTTTTCAGATCCTCGTAGCCGCCGTCGCGCAGGTAACAGCCGATGGACGGATCCCATCCCTCGCGGTCCACGTTCTTGAAAATGAGGCGGTATTCGCGCGGGTGGGGCTGCTTGGTGTAGGTGATCATGCGGAATTTTCCCGCAGCAGTATGGGCAGGGAGGCCGGTCGCGCAAAACCGAATTTTCCAAAAAATCCGGGCAAGAGAGGGCTCGTGAGCGGCTTCGCAAACCCCCGGGCGAGCAAAATATGCGCAGCAAACCGCGTCCATCGGTTGGCCGGCGGCCGGCATTCCCGTGAGAATGCCAGCCATGGAAGGATCATCCTGGCGGGGATCGTTCAGGTTCGGGATGCCGAATGCCTTGCTGTGCCTTGTTTGCGGGATGTTGTGTGTTCCGCTGGTTGCGGAGGAGGTGTCGCCCGTTCCCAGCGAGACCTGCCTCGATTGTCACGGCGACAGGGATCTGACGATGGAGCGCGACGGCAGCGAGGTTTCCATCTTCGTGGACGAGGCGAAGCTCAAGGCCTCCGTGCACAGGGAGAATTCCTGCCAGGAATGCCACCGCGATCTAACAGAAGAGCACCCGGACGATGAAATCGCGGCCAAGCCGGTGGATTGCGCCGGCTGCCATGAGGATGCCTCGCGCACATTCGGCACCAGCGTGCACGGCCGGGCGCTGCGGCGGGGGGAAGAGGCGGCATCCTGCAAGGACTGCCATGGCGGCCATGAGGTGCTCCCGCCCCAGCTGCCGCAATCCCCGCTGCATTATTCCCGCCAGGCGGAAACCTGCGGCGAGTGCCACGAGGCGGAGGCCGCGGATGTAGCGGCCAGCGTCCACGGCAAGGCGACGGCCAAAGGCACCCGTGAGGCGCCGGTTTGCACCGATTGCCATGAGGAACACCGCCTGCATTCCCTCGCGGGCAGCGGCGCCATGCGCGAGGTCGGCGATACCTGCGGCCGCTGCCATGAATCCGAGCGGATCAATACCAAGTTCGGCATGCCCGGCGACCGGGTGAAAACCTTTTTCGAGAGTTATCATGGACTCGCCCTCAAGGGCGGGGCGGCGAACGCGGCCAACTGTGCGAGCTGCCACGGATATCACAGGATCCTGCCATCGACGGATCCGGAGTCATCGATTCACAAGGCCAACCTCGTGGAGACCTGTGGCAAATGCCATGCGGGCGCGGGCGAGAATTTCGCCTTCGGCACGATCCATGCGACCGATGCCAGCCACGGCGATCCGGGAGCCGTGGTCAACCATTGGGTGCGGATCGGCTATCTCGTGCTGATCTTCGGCGTCATTGGCGCGATGCTGTTGCACAACCTGATGTCATGGCTGCGCGCGTTGCGGGACTGGTATCACAAGCGTGGCGCCACGGTGGTGCGGATGAACCTCCACCAGCGGATGCAGCACTTCACGCTGGTCGTCACCTTCGTCGTGCTGGCCGTCAGCGGCTTCGCGCTGAAATACCCGGAATCCTGGATCGGCTGGCTGTTCGGCGGCGACGAGGCGATACGGCGCTGGGTGCACCGCGTGTTCGGGGTGATGATGCTCGGCGGAGGCATGTGGCATGTCATCTATGTGCTGTTCACCCGCGACGGCCGGCAGTTGGTGCGGGATTTCCTTCCGAAAACGCAGGACGTCCGCGACGTGGTTTCCAACCTGCTTTATTTTGTCGGCAAGAACCCGCGTCACCCGCGCTTTGGTCGATTCAGTTATGCCGAGAAACTCGAATACTGGGCGGTGGTGTGGGGCACCGTGATCATGGGCGTCAGCGGCCTGATGATCTGGTTCAAGATCGACGTGACGCGGTTTTTCCCGCGCTGGTTGATCGATGTCGCGATCACCATCCACTTCTACGAAGCGATCCTCGCCTGCCTCGCCATCATTGTCTGGCATTTCTATCATGTGCTCTTCGCGCCCGGCACCTATCCGATGAACTTCGCGTGGTGGGATGGCAGGGTTTCCCGGAAATGGCTGGAGGAGGAGCATCCGCTCGATCCGGCCGCACACAAGGCGGCGGAGAGGCAGGAGAAGCCCGAAGCCGCCGAGTGAGGCGATTCCGGCAAGCCCGCCTTTTGGCTCACGGCTTGTATTTCGCCAGCAACTCCTCAGCCCGTTCCGCCGCGATGCCTTCGTGGAAATCATCGTTGACGAGGCAAACCGGCGCGGTGCCGCAGGAGGCGAGGCACTCGGCGAATTCGACGGAGAAATTGCCACAAGGCGAAACGGCGACCGGATGATGATGCGAATCCAATTGCGAGCGGTCGATGCCGGTGAGTTCGCAAAGCCGCTCCATCAGTTCATAAGAGCCGCCCATCGCGCAGGACAGCGTGCGGCAGATGCGGATGTGGAATTTGCCGGGAGCGGACTGGCGGAAGCCGGGGTAGAAAGTGACCACTTCGAGCACCTTGATCGGTTCGAGACCGAGTTTGGCGGCGACCCAGTCGATGGCGGGGGCGGAGATGTAACCGAAGCGGTGCTGGACGATGTGGAGCAGCGGCAGGGTGGCGGAGCGCCTGCTGTCCGGATAGTGCGAGATGCGCTCGTCCGCCTCCGCTTCGAGATCGGGCGTCACTGCGAATGGCGGAAAGAACTTCGTTCCGGGAGTTTCCGGCGAGGCGATGGATTCTTCGAGGGACATGGTAGAGGGTGATGGTTTTTCAGCCGCAAAAAGGAACAAAATTGGCGCAAAAAATCAGAGTTCGGAGTTGGTGTCCAGGTCTTTGGAGAGGGCGTATTTTTTGATTTGAAGGACGTGTGCCCCGAAGTTGATGAGAAGGCCGTGCTCCTTGCGTGAGGCGCGGAGGTAGCCAAGAAGTTGAGCGACGTGTTCGTTGAGCAGCGTTTTGACCGCCTTGAGTTCCACGATCAATTCATCAGCGACGAGCAGATCCACATCAAGATCGCCGAGCAATGCCCCGTCCTCATCAAAGACCGAGAGTGATGGTTGTTGGTGAACGGTCACTCCAACCTTGCGGAGCCTGTTGGCAAGTCCGTTCTCGTAGATCTTCTCCTTGTGCCCATGGCGAAGATACTTGTGAAGAGCGAAGGCGCACTCCCTCACCTGATCGCATAATATGAAGACCGGTTCTTTTTCTTGCGCCATTTTTCGACTCTTTGCGGCTGAAAATTCCACCTATCGCACTCGCCCATCGCGGAAACGAACGAAGCGGAGGAGGACATGGTTATTTCAAGAGATCGCCAAGGCTGTTGAGATCGCGGCCGTTGGCGGTGATGATTTTGCCTTCAAGGTCGCAGACGATGACGGCGGGAATGCCGCGGACTCCGTGCTGGAACTTGTCTTTGAAGTCCTGCGCCTTCTTGAGCTTCAATTGCGGCCACGGCATTTTCTTGGATACCGCGTATTCCTCCATGGATTCCTCCTCTTTGTCGCTGGTGATCAACACCAGTTCGAAGTTGTCGTTTTTGTTCTTCTCATAAAACTCGACAAGCGAGGGCGTGAATTGCTGGCAGGGGCCGCACCACGAGGCGGTGTAATAGAACACATAATACTTCTTCGGTTTCTGGAAATCGAAGACACTGGCGGCCTCGGGGGCGGCGGCGGCCTCCGGTTTCCATTCCTCCAGCAGTTTGGCGTCGGCCTCGCTGAGGACCGATGACTTGATCACCACGCTCCGGCCGGAGCGCATTTTGAATTCGCCGGCTTTTTCCCCCTCTGTCTCGGTGACGGAGAGCAGTTCAAGCTCGGCGGTCTTGCCGTCGTTGCGGGTCCATGTCCGGAACTCGGCGGAGGCGGATGCGGCGGACAGAAAGCCCAGCAGGATGGGTAGGGTGGTTTTCATAACGCGGGAGCCATATCATCACCGGTCGCACTCGCCCATCACGAAATCAAGCGAACCGAGGATGGCGGGAATGTCGGAAACCATGTGGCCCGGCAGCAGGCGGGAGACGATCGAGAGGTTGCAGAACGAGGGGCTGCGGATTTTGAGGCGGTATGGAACGCCGCCGCCCTTGGAGTGAATGTAGAACCCGAGTTCGCCCTTGGGGTTTTCCCCGGCGAAGTAGACCTCGCC